>JBKQMU010000093.1:0-25394 GCA_052146555.1 Isosphaeraceae bacterium | reverse complement strand
ATCATCGGAGACTATGAAGTCCGCCTCCTCGGGAGTCAGAGAAATGAGCACCGGGCCCCTGCTTACAGAGCACAAGGTTACGGTCCTCCTGATCGACGATCAGCCCATGATCGGCGAGGCCGTGCGGCGGATGCTCGCCGGTGAGCCGGACATCAGCTTCAACTTTTGCCGCGATGCGACCAGGGCTCTCGAAGAGGCGACCCGGATCAAGCCGACAGTAATCCTCCAGGACCTGGTCATGCCCGAGATCGACGGCCTGACCCTGGTCAAGAACTTCCGGGCCAGCGAGGGAACCAAGGAAACGCCCATGATCGTGCTCTCCACCAAGGAAGAGCCGGCCGTCAAGGCCGAGGCATTCGCTGTGGGCGCGAATGACTACATCGTCAAGCTGCCTGACCGGCTCGAACTGCTGGCGCGGATCCGTTATCACTCCAAGGGCTACATCGCGCTCTTGCAGCGAAACGAGGCTTACGCAGCCCTGCTTGAAAGTCAGAAGCGGCTAGCCAGCGAGGTGAAGCAGGCGGCAAACTACGTCAAGTCGCTTCTGCCCGAGAGGCTCAAGAAGGGGCTCATCAAGACGGACTGGCGGTTCGTTCCCTCGGCTGAGCTAGGTGGCGATTCGTTCGGCTATCACTGGCTTGATGACGACCATTTTGCATTTTACTTGCTGGATGTCAGCGGCCATGGCGTGGGCGCCGCTTTGCTATCGGTCTCGGCCATGAATGCGATGCGATCTCAGGCGCTTCCCAATACGGACTTCCGCCAGCCCAGCCAGGTCCTCTTCGCGCTGAACAACGCATTCCAGATGGACCAGCAGAACGGTCTTTACTTCACGATCTGGTACGGTGTTTTTCACAAGCCGAGTCGCCGGGTCGATTTCTCAGGTGGAGGCCACCCACCGGCCCTGCTCATCGGAGGCCCCACCGTCGAGACTGCGACGCTTCATATCCTCGACTCCAAGGGGCCAATGATCGGTGCGATCACCGACTTGGAGTACGAGTCGGCAAGCATCACGCTCGACGCCTTTGCCAAGATCTACATCCTCAGCGATGGGGCCTACGAGATCGAGAAGGCCGACCAGAGCATGTGGCCATTTAGCGAATTTCTTGCGTACATGGCTCAGGGGCCCCACGACGGAGCAGACGGCTCAAAGATGGACAAGCTGATCGCGCACGACCAAATGCTGATGGGCAAAGACGACTTCGCCGACGACCTTTCCATCGTTGAGCTTGTCTTCTGACGCTTTGTGTCCCTCAGTTGGAGGATCAAAAAAGAAAGACGTCCGGCGGATGAACAGGCAAGTGGCTCCCGGATCGATTATGATCGACTCCATGCGTCTGAGGCTCGTTTTTGAGCCATGGGGCCCAGCTCAAAGCGAGGTCCCTGGGACGGTCATCCGGCTAAGCTCTCCGTCCCAACGGCCCGCTGAGGAATTCAGTTGATGGAATACACAACCTGGTCACGTCGGATCGCCGACCTGGCCGGGGCGGTGTCGCGCCTGGAAGCGGAGGCCACTCCCTTGGGCGTGCCCTCGCCTGACCTGACCGCCTGGCATGCTAACCTGTTTCAGAAATTGAAGCCACAGATCGCCGAATCGCCCTATCTGGTCATAGCTGTTGCAGGTGGGACCAACATCGGCAAGAGCACGGTGTTCAATCACCTCGTCGGCTTTCCGGCCAGCCGGGTCCATCCTGACGCCACCCAGACGCGCCATCCGGTTTGCCTCCTTCCCCAGGGCTTTTCCACCCGTCATGCGCTGGAGAAGGTGTTTCCGGCCTTCGAGCTGGGCGCCTGGAGCTCTGAGGATGACGCGATCGCCGACGGGCCATCCAATCGCCTCGTTTACCGCGAGGACCCCACTGGCATTCAGCCGCCCAACCTGGTGCTGCTGGACACTCCGGACGTCGATGGAGCCATGCCGGTGAACTGGGACCGAGCCCGGCTGATCAGCCATGCAGCCGATGTCCTCATTGCGGTCCTGACCCAGCAAAAATTCAACGACGCTGCGGTGCGTCGATTCTTTCATGAGGCTGCGGAGGCTGACAAGACCATCCTGGTAATCTTCAACATGGTCGAGTGGCCCGAGGACCACGAGCACTGCCTGCGATGGCTGGAGACCTTCCGCAAGGGAACCGGGACGATGCCGGCTCATGTCTATGCCGTACCGCGCGACCGTACCGCCGCGCGTGAGAACAGGCTATCGTACCACCCCCTGTCCGAAGGCTCGACCGAGCCCCGCCGCGACCTGGCCGAGCTACGATTTGGCGAGATCAAAATCCGCTCGGTTCGGGGTGCCTTGCGTCAGATGCTCGATCCCCACGAAGGGTTGCCCGTCTATCTTGAGGCGCTGCGGGCTCGGGCCGAGGAGAATCGCGAAGCCAGGCAAGTCATCCACGATACCGTGGTGCTGAAACTGGAAGCTCCCGCACTTCCAGGCCACGTCGTCACCGGTGAGATTTGGCGCTGGCTGGAGCCGCGGCGCACTCGGTTTGACCGGGCCATCCACACGTTTTACGGCAAGCTTGGTGGCGCGGTGATGAAACTGCTTCCCGGCCACCGCGACCCGGCCAGGGAAGAGGCCGAATACGTCAAGGCCGAGCAGGCGCTGTTAACCCGCGCCCTGGAAGAGATCTACGCCAAGCTTGAGCTAGTCGAACGAGCGGCCAAGCCGATTCTTCGGAACGAGCTTGCGCCTGTGCTCTCGGGACCTGAGCGACAGCGGGCGTTTGATGAGTTACAGGCCCGTCTTGCCGCCACGCCCCTGCTCACCGACGCTTACCGGCAGGCAATCTCCGGAGAGCTGGAACGATTTGAAGCCGAGCATCCCAGAATGATGCGCGCCATCGAGTGGGGGCTGATCGCTACGGCTGTGATCCGGCCGGCAATCACGATCGGCATGTTCGGCGCAGCGGACTTGATGGCTCACACGGCGCTTCATGTGGGCAGTCATTCCATTGTTCAGATCGCGGTCGACGTCGCGGCGGGGGCGGCTGGCGCGGCCGGCAGTGAGGGAGCGATCGCAGGCCTCGCAGCACCGGCCCGCAAGCTCATTGCCGACCTTTTTGTCGAGTTTTACAAGGAGCGTGCGGCGCTCTTTGCCAGGGTGATTCACGATTGCGTCCTGGGCCGGCACCTCGAGCGAATCGACCGACTTGCAGCCCTTGCCGACAGCAACGATTATCGCACCGCGGTGCGGATCGCCGGTGACCTGTCCCGCGAGGTGAGCTCGCTGGAGGAACTGCCACATGCTGGAGGAAGTTCCACGACCGCACCCTTCCCCGCCACGATGCCAACTCCGTGAGCTGGAGGCACAGATTTGACTGACCGATTGAGCGCCCCAGACTGGGAGCGCGAATACTTGCTTTCCGGTTTCGACCGGCTGCACAGCAGACTGGTTCAGTGGGCTTCGCAGGACTCGCCGTGGCCACCATTCGACGCGGCCAAACGCCTGGTCACCCGGCTCGAGCCCAGGCTGCAGATCCCTGAAATCGACCTCGAGAGGGCCCTTGTCATTGGCTTTCTAGGTGGTTCGGGAACTGGAAAGAGCACCCTCTTCAACGCGCTTCTAGGGCGGCGAATCAGTCGGGCCGGCAAGGAGTTCCGGCCTATGACCCGGCACGCGGTTGTGGCCTGCCATCCGGATGTCGATCCTGCGTTTCTCGGCCTGATGAGCGACGCGATCGAAGTCCATCATTTGAAGACTCCCCTCCTGGAGCAGATGGTCCTCGTCGATTGCCCGGATCCCGATACTCAGGACCCCGACGATGGGGTTGGCGGCCAGCGGCACCTGGATATCTTGCGCACCGTGTTACCCCACTGCGATGTCCTGGTCCACACGGTCACCTCCCAGAAATACAAGTCGCATGTCGTCGGTCAGGAACTACTCAGAAACGCTCCCGGCCGGCAGATCCTCTTTGTCCAGACCCACGCGACCGTTGATCCCGACAACCGCGCTGACCTGCGGAACTACCTCGATACTCTGGGACTGCGGGTTCCCGAGATCTTCCGGTTTGACGTCGTGGACGCCCTCAAGCACCAGGAGCGAGGTGAGCCGGTCGATGGGGAATTCGGTCGATTTCGCGACCTGCTCGAGCATGAGCTGGCCAGTCGTGCCCGGCACCGCATTCGTCGGGCCAACTTGCTAGGTCTTTACCAGTGGCTACTAGCCACCATCAAGACGTCCTTCAGCGAGCGGCTGGAAGCGATCACGCGGCTTGAGCAGACCATCGAGCAGGGGCGCTCGACATTGTTGGCAACGGTTCGCGCGCGCTTGACGGACCGCATCGAGGGCAACCGCCGGCTCTGGCGCTTGCGGGTTCTGCGGCAGTTGACTCAGTTGTGGAGTTCCGGGCCGTTGGCGGGGCTCCTGAGTCTCTGGTCGGCCGGCGGCAGCCTGATCCGCTCGCTGATCTTGCTGAGAGCCCGGACACCTACCCAGGCACTCTTGGCCGGTGGGCTGGCACTTAGCCAGCTTGCTGGTGAGAAATGGCGGGAATACCAGGCGACGACAGCCTTGGCGGTCGAAACCGACCTGGGTCTGACCGAGACTGACCTGGCTCGCGCCCGAAGCGTGCTGCGCGGCCATCTGGCAGATGCCGAGCTTGACCACTTCTTGTCATCCACATCTGAGCCTTCAAGCAAAGATCTCTCCGCCGAGCAGCTTGCTGTTGTGTCCTCGCAGCTCTTCCAGAAGCTCGATGCCGACATCGCGGCGACGATCGAGTCGCGAGTTGCTCGCCGTGCCGGTCGCCTGGTCCACCTGATCTTCGAGATCGCCTTCTGCTCCCTGCCGGCATTTCTTGTTTTTCACCTGGGCCGCAACTTTTTTTACGAGCATCTCTGGCTTGAAAAGCCGCTTTTGGGCCTCGACTTCTTCATTCAGGCAGGGTTCTGGTGTCTCCTCTGGGGTACGGCCACAGGCGGCCTGCTCTTGCACTGGCTTAACCGCGGGCTCGATCAAGAGCTCAAGGGACTGGTGAGTCGGCTCTCTCCCGAGCTGCTCGAAGGCGCGCTCTATGCAGATTCGACGACGGCCTGCCGGGCCATCCGCCGCCATGTCGCCAGTCTCGATACACTCGAGCGCGACCTGAACCAGCTTGAGCTTGAGGTGGGGGGCGTGCTTGATCTCGGGCTCGGAATGCTGCAGACCAGCGTGCCGACGGATATCACCATCCCGCCCGACCGATCCTTGTCCCCTTCATCTCGGGCGGATAGGGTAGCAATAAGAGAGAAGGAGACGACCTGAAGCTCCAGGTACTTGACGCAATGAGATGGCGGGTTCTGCTGGGTGTACTGGCCGCACTGACGCTGACTGTCGCGGGCCTGGGCTGGCGCTGGGCATCCCTTGCCGCGGCCCGAAGCAAGGTTCTCAAACTTCCCGGAGTAGTCGAGATCCAGGAGGTTCGCCTGGCGTCAAAACAGGGTGGACGTGTCAAGCAGCTTGAAGTCGGCGAGGGACAGTGGGTCGAAAAGGATCAGGAATTGCTTGTCTTCGAGGCGCCCGAACTTCGGGCGAAGCTGGCGCAGCTCGAGGCGCAGCGGGACAGCATCCAGGTCGAGATCGACAAGGCGAACAAGGGATCCCGGCTGCAAGAGATTGAAGCGGCAGCAGCGGCAGCAGATGCGGCCGCGAAGAAATGGGAGCGGCTGAAGAAGGGCTTTCGCGACGAGGAAGTCAAGCAGGCAGAAAGCGATTTTCAGGCGTCTCAAGCGGATCTCACGCTAGCCGAGGAAGAACTCGCCCGCGCTGTGCCTTTGTTCCGCAAGCGGATGATTTCACCATCGGAGTACGACCAGTACCAGGCCACATACCAGAGGGCCCAAAGCCACGCCTCAACTCTCAAGACCAAGTGGCAGATGATGAAGAACGGAGGCTGGGAACCAGAAATCAAGGAAGCTGAAGCGCTCGCCAAGCAAGCCGCGGCCAATCTCGAGCTGCTCAAGGTCTCACTTGGCGAAGAGCGCAGAATGCTGACTGCCAAGATGGACCAGAAGCTGGCCGAGATCGACGAGGTAAAAGCCCAGCTTGGGGAGTCTACGATCCGTGCTCCCGCGCGTGCCATTATCGACATCTTGCCCGTCCGCAAAGGCGACGTCCTTGCGCCCAACCAAACCGTGGCGCGGATTTTGAAGCTCGACGACTTGTGGGTCAAGATCTTCGTTCCCGAAACCGAGGTAGGCAAGGTCCGGCTGGGACAGGCCGTCGAGGTCACTGTTGACGCCTATCCCAGCCGTCGGTTCCAGGGGACGATCTATTACATCGCCTCTCAGAGCGAGTTCACCCCGCGCAACGTGCAGTCGATCGATGAACGCCGGCACCAGGTTTTCGCCATTCGGGTCCGCGTGACCGACCCCACTGCCGAAGGCGTTCTCAAGTCGGGTTTGGCCGCGACGGTTTACGTCCCGCTGGCAGCCTGACGCGAGGCTGAGAAAGTGGCAGTAAATCCAGCCGAGGCCACGGGCTTGGGCCTACCCGATGTTGGGGCTATGCTGGAAGAATGAACGACGATCATGTTCCCTCGCCGGCTCTCTCAAGCGTCCTCGATGTCCAGGACGCAACGGTGCGATTCGGCAAATTCACGGCCGTCGACCACGTCAGCTTCAGTGTCGAGCAGGGCGAGATCTTCGGGCTGCTAGGTCCTAACGGGTCGGGCAAGACGACCTTGATTCGCGCCCTCTGCGGCTTGCTGCCGCTCTCGGAGGGCTCAGCCCTGGTCCTGGGCCGCGATGCCAGCCGCAACACAGAATCGATCCGTTCCCAGATCGGTTACATGTCGCAGAAATTTTCGCTTTACGAGGACCTCACGGCTCGCGAGAACCTGGATTTCTACGCGGGAATCTACGGGCTTTCCCAGCCGGAAGCCGCTGCCCGGAAAGCCGAGTTAACCGATCTAGTAGGGCTTGGCTCTTATCTCGACCGCTGGGCCGGCCGTCTCTCGGGAGGCTGGAAACAACGCCTGGCGCTGGCGTGTGCCCTGCTGCACAGCCCCGACCTCGTATTTCTTGACGAGCCGACGGCCGGCATTGACCCTGTGGCTCGCCGCGACCTGTGGGACCTCCTCTTCCGGCTTGCTGCCGAGGGCGTCACACTCTTTGTCACCACGCACTACATGGATGAGGCCGAACGCTGTGACCGGGTGGCTTACTTACTCAACTCGCATCTGCTGGCGGTTGGCACGCCCGATGAGTTGAAGCAAGAGCCAGCCGTTACCCCTCCGGGAACTCGACGGTTCGAATTCGTTGCTCGCCACGCTGCTAGCGTCCTTGACCGGCTTCGTGCTCATGTCGCCGTGCACCAGGCCACGATCTTCGGTCAAGCCGTACGCGCACTCATTGATCAGAACATACCCCCCACGGATCTGGGTATTGACCTGGAACACGAAGGCATCCGGGTGTTTCCGGCTGAACCCAGCCTCGAGGACGTCTTTGTAGCTCTCTCCCGAGCCCAAGGCGAACGCAAGGAATGAGGTGATATTCCCATGACAAGGTTTGGTCGCCTTGACCTCGGTCGCCTCCGTTCGATGGCCCGGAAAGAAGTGCTCCACATTCTCCGTGATCGAACAACCCTGTTCTTCGCCCTCTTTATCCCCGTGGTTCAGCTCACCATTCTCGGTTTTGCAATCGACACCAATGTGCGGCACGTGCGCACGATGGTTTATGATCAAGCTCGTACCCAGGAGAGCCGGGTCCTCTTGCAGCGGTTTGAGAATTCCGAAGACTTCCGAATCGTGGGTGAGGTCTTCTCCGACCCTGCCCTGACCAAGTCGCTGATTTCTGGGCGGGCTCGGGTTGGCATCAAGATCCCTGCGGATTACTCGCGACGAATCGAGGCCGGTCAGTCTGCGCAAGTGTTGATCTTAGTCGATGGCTCCGAATCGAGCGTCGCGGCCGAGGCTGTCAACGTCGGTAACGCGATTGCCCTGCAGGAATCACTGGCCCACCTGCTCCAGGACCGACTCATCCCAGTGGATTCCCGGCCGCGAGTTCTCTTCAACCCCGATACCCGCTCACCCAACTTCTTCATCCCGGGCTTGATGGTTGTGCTTACCCAGATGATGGCGGTCATGCTTTCGTCGATCTCGATCGTCCGAGAAAAGGAAAAGGGGACGCTTGAGCAATTGTTCATGACACCTGTCCGCGCCGGCGAAGTGATCCTGGGTAAGATGCTTCCCTATCTGGTGCTCACGCTCGTCGAGTTCTCCTGGATCCTCTTCCTGATGCGAACCATTTTCGCCGTTCCCATCCACGGTAGCTTGCTGACTCTCTTCGGGATCGTTCTCCCCTTTCTGCTGACAATGCTGGGGGTGGGACTGTGGATCTCGACCCGGGTCCAGACGCGAGACGCCGCAATGCAGATGGCCATGGGCACGATTCTCCCCTCGATCTTTCTATCGGGTTACATCTTCCCGACAGATTCCATGCCGACGCCTTTCTGGATCCTCTCGCAACTGGTCCCGACGACCTGGATGGTCGATGCCGCTCGCGGCGTCATTCTCCGCGGGGCGGGCTGGGCCGAACTGGGAAAGAACGCTCTGATACTCTGGGTCATGGCCGCATTATCGCTTGCCATCAGCGCCAAACGCTTCCGCAAGCAATTGACATGAATAAACATTTGTGTAATATTATAAGTGCGGAACCGCACCGGATTGCCGTGATTTTGGAGCAGGACGGGACCTTCAGCCATCCGGTAAGTGAAAACTTCAGCTCAGTGACTGGACCTCGTCATCGAGCAGTTGATGGATGTGCGGTGTGAAGAGGCGAGGCTCCAGCAAGAAAGCATCGTGTCCCTTTTCCGAGTGCACCGTGATCCACATCACTTTGACACGGGCTCGCTTCAGCAGGGTGACGAGCTTTGCCTGCTCCTGGGGCGGGAACGAGAGATCCGAATCGATGCTGAAGACCAGAAACTCCTGATGCCGACAGCGCCGGAAGAGGCCTCTATGGTTTCTGGCTCCAGCCTCCGCGACGAGGTCGAACCACTGCCAGGCATCGAGAATTCGCAGGTAGGTATTGGCATCGAATCGATGGACGAACTTTTCACCCTGGTGGAGCATGTAAGATTCCACAGGGTGATTCATCTCGTACCATCCATAAGGCGGCTTCTGGCTGACGATCTCGGTTCGGGCTCGTTGCCGTAACGTGTCGAGCGAGACGAAGGTCTTGTGCGCGATCCTTCGCGCCAGGGCCAGACCCAAATCGGGATGAGGCCCACCGTAGTAGTCGCCGCCACGGAAGTTGGGGTCGGCCTCGATGGCCGTCACTTGCTCGAAGTTGATAATCCGCTGATAGATCGTGGTCTCGATTCCGGCCCCGATGGGCAGAACGATCTTGACCCGTTCGGGATAGCGAGTGGCGATAAGCAGGCTCAAGAACCCGCCGATTGACGCTCCCACGACGGCGTGCAACTGAGACACGCCAAGGTGATCGAGGAGCTTCATCTGCGAGTCGACGATATCGCTCATCCTCAGGACCGGGAAGGATGGGCCCCAGCAAGCTCCCGTCTCGGGATTGATCGAAGCCGGTCCAGTTGAACCATAGCATCCTCCCAGATAATTCACGCAAAGGACGCAAAACTTGCGTGTATCAAGAGCCTTCTCTGGCCCGACGAAGCCGTTCCACCAGCCCTCGTGGACTTCTTCAGTCCAGCGCCCGTCGAGTCCTGCCACATGAGTATTCACTCCGGCCGCATGCTGGCTGCCGGTCATGGCATGGAAGAGAAGGATGACGTTGGTCCGATCGGCGTTCATCTGGCCGTACAGCTCGTAGGCCAGGGTGAACCGGGACAGTGGAGAACCGACGCGCAAGACCAGTGGGTCGTCCGGATTGTGATACTCGAAGAAGCGGGTCTGGACTGGGCCGATGCAGTGGCTCATGAAATTCTTCGCTGATACATGGCGAGCATGGTCTGGCGAAGGCCATTAGCGATCCGGCTCATGCAACTGCCTGCAGCGCCTGCTGCAAATCCGCAAGGATGTCGTCGATGTGCTCGATACCGACGCTTAGGCGAACGAGCTCGGGAGTGATGCCGCCCTCGCGCTGCTGGTTTTCATCGAGCTGTGAGTGTGTCGTCGTCGCCGGGTGAATCGCCAGACTCTTGGCGTCACCGACATTGGCCAGGTGCGAGAATAGCTGGAGCGAATCGATGAAGGTCCGCCCGGCGTCCTTACCGCCTTTGATGCCGAAGACAACCATCGCGCCCCCCTTGCCCCGCAGATACTTTTGATTGAGCGCGAACATGGGGTCATCTTCTAGACCGGGGAAGCGTACCCATTCCACCTTCGGATGTGACTTCAGGAAGACCGCGACGGCCCGGGCGTTCTCGCAGTGGCGTTCCATCCGCAGTGGCAAGGTCTCGATCCCCTGGAGGAATATCCAGGAGTTGTCCGGAGCAATGCAGGCGCCCAGGTTACGCAGGGGGACGGTCCTCATCCGCAGGATGAAGGCCAAAGGTCGCAACGGGTCGGGCAGGTCGATGCCCCAGCGCAAGCCATGATAGCTTCCATCGGGCGTCGTGTAGAGGGAATGCTTGCCCGCGGCCCAGGGGAACTTGCCGCTGTCGACGACAACCCCGCCAATCCCCGTTCCGTGCCCGCCGAACCACTTGGTCAGCGAGTGCACGACGATGTCCGCACCGTGGCGGAGCGGCTGAGTGAGATAGGGCGTCGAGAACGTCGCATCGACGATCAAGGGCAGCCCGTTGTCATGAGCGATCTTCGCAACCACCTCGAGATCGGTGACTTCCAGGGCCGGGTTCGAGACCGTCTCGCAAAACAAAGCGCGGGTCTTATCGTTGATGGCCCGGGCGAAGTTCTGGGGATCGGTCGAATCGACAAAGGTCGTCGTGATGCCGAGAGTAGGCAAGATATCGTGGAACATCGTATAGGTCCCGCCATAAAGGTTGCGAGCCGAGACGATGTTGTCCCCCACCTCGGAGACATTGATTACCGAGTAGAAGACTCCACTGGTGCCGGATGCCACGCCCAGCCCGCCAGGTTCAGGCGCGCCTTCAAGGAGCGCGACTCGCTTCTCGAGGACATCCGTTGTCGGGTTCATCAGCCTGGTGTAGATGTTGCCCAGCTCCCTGAGTGCGAACAGGTTGGCCGCATGCTCGGTGCTCTTGAAAACGAAGGAACTGGTACGATAAATGGGTACCGCGCGCGACAGGGTCGTGGGATCAGGCTGGGTCCCGCCGTGCAGGCAAAGCGTCTCGATCCTCATGGCATCGTTGCTCTGTCGACTCTAAGGCACGTTTTGCGATCAAGAAATTCACGCATCGATGGTCCGACCAGACCCTTGATCGAAAGCGTGCCGACCAGTGGGCTTGTCAGGGACGCAGGAATTGAATTAAACCTCATCTTTCCACCGGATGCCAGAGCCAAGCTGTCAAACACCAGCGGCAAAGAGCTATGATTAAGGTCTCCGCTGGTGCGGGCTTCCGGTGCTTGGCGAATCCGTCCGTCGGCGGCATAATCAGCCGGCTGGCCGGAGCTCTGCGGCCTCGTCGCTAACCTTCCCGACTAAGGTCAGCTCGAACACCTCATCAAGGTTCGCCACCGGATGAAAGACCAGGGCTTCGCGAATATCGGCGGGTAAGTCTTCCAGATCGGCCTCGTTTTGACGGGGCAGGATGATTTGAGCGATCCCTGCTCTATGGGCACCAAGCACCTTCTCCTTAACGCCGCCGATCGGCAGTACCCGGCCGCGAAGAGTGATCTCACCGGTCATCGCCATGTCGCTTCGTACCGGCCGGCCGGACAACGCCGAAACGATCGCGGTGGCCATGGCGACGCCCGCAGATGGCCCATCCTTGGGAATCGCGCCGGCGGGAACGTGGATGTGCACCTCGATCGAGCCGAGGGAATCCTCGGGGATCTGCAAGCTGCGGGCGTGGGCAGTCGCGAAAGTGAGAGCAGCTCGGGCCGACTCCTTCATCACGTCACCGAGCTGGCCGGTGAGGATCAACGTCGCGGTGCCAAGCCCGGTGCCTGAAGGTGAGCCATCGTGGGGTGCCCGAGGTAGAAGCTGACGCACGGCGGCTTCGACGAACATGATGTCGCCGCCGGCCGGGGTATAGTACATCCCGGTGGCGACGCCGATCTCGCTCGTCTCGCCAGCGTGCTCGGGATGGACCTTGGGACGGCCCAGGAGCTCATGCACCGCCTCGGGCCCGATCCTCAGGTCGCTCGTCTCACCGGCGGCCAGCTTCCGTGCAATCTTCCGGGCCACGGCACCGATCTCCCGCTCGAGCTGACGGACCCCGCTTTCCCGCGTGTACTGGGTGATGATGTTCATGATGGCGTCGTCGGTGAACTCGATAGGCCGGTTGAGAAGTCCCGATTCCTCAAGCTGGCGAGGGATGAGGTATCTCTTGGCGATCTCGGCCTTCTCGCGCTCGGTGTAGCCCGCGAACTCGACGACTTCCATGCGGTCCAGAAGCGGTCCCGGAATACTCTGAAGCAAGTTGGCCGTGGCGATGAACAAGACCTCGCTTAAATCGAACGGTACATTAAGATAGTGGTCGGTAAACGTGTCGTTCTGAGCCGGGTCGAGCACTTCCAGAAGCGCGCTTGCCGGGTCGCCCTGGAACGAGATTCCCAGCTTGTCGATTTCATCGAGAAGGAAAACCGGATTCTTGGTGCCGGCCTGCTTGAGTCCCTGGATGATCCGCCCGGGCATGGCGCCGACGTATGTACGGCGATGGCCGCGGATATCGGCCTCATCGCGCACGCCACCCAGAGCCGCTCGGATGTACTTCCGTCCTAGCGAGCGGGCGATCGACTTGGCGATGGAAGTCTTGCCCACGCCCGGCGGTCCCACGAATAGCAGGATCGGTCCCTTGGCCATGGCCCGGGCCTTGACCTCTTTCGAGTCTGTGATGGCCCGGTCTTCCTCCTGTGTGCTGCTCAGGGACGGCGTGGCTGTATCCTTCGCAGCCTTGAGTTTGGCGGCCGAACATTCGCCCGACTTCTCGACCTCCTCGGTAAGCTGGCGGGCTCGGAGCAAGCGGACGGCCAGGAACTCGAGAACACGGTCCTTCACGTCTTGTAGACCGTAATGGTCTTCGTCAAGGATCTGGGCCGCATGATTGAGTTCGAGCTGATCGTCGGATCGCTTGTTCCAGGGGAGTTCGGCGACCCACTCGAGGTAGGTACGGATAACCTGGGCCTCCATCGACTCGCGTCCGGCGCGTTCCAAGCGGCCAAGCTCGCGTTCGACCTCAACCCGAGCTTCGCGCGGCAGTTCGAGTTTGTTCAGCTTTTCGCGGAGTTGTGTGACCTCGCGATTTTGATCATCCTCGCCCAGCTCTTTCTGGATGGCCTTGAGCTGCTCGCGCAAGTACATCTCGCGCTGGCGTTCGCCCAGCTCTTCCTGGACCTGAGACTTGATCTCGGCCTGGGCGGCGAGCATCTCGACCTGCTTTTGAACGTGGATCAGCACCCGGCGCAAGCGTTCCTCAACTCCCAGCGTCTCGAGCAGTGCTTGCTTCTCTTGAACTGGCAACTCCACGTAACCAGCGACCAGGTCCGCGAACCGGCCGGGTTCGGTCACCGAGTCGAGCACCTGGTGCAGGACCTCCTCGGGCAGCCCTTTCCGCTCGCCCAGCTCCATCGCCCGCTCGCGGGTCTCCCTGTAGAGAGCGGCGAAGGCTGGATCGTTCTCGTCGATCGGCTTCATCTCCTCGATCGGCATCGCGTCGACAGTCAGGAAGCCTTCATCCGTGTGATAGCGCAGGGCCGACGCGCGAATCTCACCCTGGAGCAAGAGCTGCACGCCACCCAAACCACGCTGAACCTGGCCGATCCGGCCGATCACCCCCATCGTGTAAAGCTGCTCGGGGGCTGGTTCGTCCACGTTCTCGCGCTGCGCTACCGCGAAGATCAGCCGGTCTCCCTTGAGTGCCGTCTCGATGGCACGCAATGTTCCTGGCCGCCCGACCCCGATGGGAACGGTGATCCCGGGAAAGATGGTCGTTCCACGAAGCGGCAAGACTGGCAGGCTTCGACGTTCCGCCATACTGATCGTCTCCCTCCCGACTCGTTCTCGAACATCCCGCGAGCATCAACTTGGCGGACCCAGGAGAATGCGGCGGCGAGCCGCAGATCGCACCTGATGTTAACCGCTCAGCCCCTTCTTGAGTGCAAGCGATTACGATTCCTCTTCCCGGTTTCTGAATCTCATTTCATCGGGTGCTTCTGAAAAAACTCCCACATCAGGTCGTTGGCGGAGATTTCCCTGGTGCTCTTGCCCAGGAGCCGGAGCCGGGGATCACGTCCCGGCCAAGTGTGGCCACCTCCCTCGATCACATACAGGACCACTTCGGAGCCTTCCTTCCCAGGGCCATGCCACTTTCTGCGAACGGTCGTCCCGTCGTCAGCGAAGTTGCGCAGCTCGGCGATTTCCGGCGTCTGGGGACAGCCGTTAGCCTTGACCCAGACCCTGATCGTCTCGTCGACCGACAGGAACTTGAGGTTCTTGGGAGTGCGCTCACCCGGTCCGCCAAAGAGCACCAGGCCGTCGTTCGTACCGTGGAAATGCAGCACCGAGACAGGACGGCTTGGTTGACATTGGTCAATCGCCATGGTCCCGGCGACTGGTGCGATCGCGGCGATCCGCTCGGAGAGTTCGGCGGCCAGACGGTAGCACATCATGGCTCCGTTGGACATGCCGGTGGCGAATATCCGTCGAGGATCAACGTTTACTACCGTGGCCAAGTCGTCAAGCAGCTTGGCCACATAGCCCACATCGTCCGAAACGCGTCCCCGTACCCCGCCTGCGTCCCAGTACAGAAAGAGTGGGACACTCCCTGTGCCATTGGGGTAAACGGCAACGAATCCTGCTTGATCGGCTTTCTCGTTCAGACCACAAAACCGGGCCATCGTCGCTGCGTTCATCATCGCGGAATGAAGCGCAAGGACCACGGGGGTGGATTTCCGGGAGTCATACAAAGGTGGGATGTGAATGAGGTACGAGCGGACCTGATCGCCCACGCGGAGCTCACGCAGATGGTCTCCGGGAGGTAAAAGGCTAGCGGCAACCGTGCAAGCAGTGACCAGAAAGATGGATCCAGGTGTCATCGAAGGTCCTGATGCCCACTTCACTTGAGCGTCGTCTGTCGCATTGCGTCCATTTCAGAAGGAAGACCACCGTGACGCATTAGGAACAGTGGCCATTGTTCCTCTAACTTACACCAGGAAGGTGTCATCGTCATCGTCCCGATTGTACGAACTTTCGGTCGTGTGTGCGTTCTTGATCAGCTAGTCCCGCATGCCTACAATGCCACGTGGCAAGCCCGATCAATGGCCATTTGCTGGGAGGAGTTTGTGTCCAATCTTTTGGCTGCTCGGCTACAAATGGCGATATCTTTGGGATTCCACATCGTCTTTGCCGTGGCTGGAATTGCCTTGCCTCTCTTGATGGCCATCGCCGAGCTGCTCTGGTTGCGCACTGGAGAAACGGTGTACCGCGTCCTTGCCAAGCAGTGGGCCAAGGGCACGGCGATTCTCTTTGCCGTGGGGGCCGTCTCGGGGACGGTCCTGTCGTTCGAGCTGGGTCTTCTTTGGCCGCACTTTATGAAGTTCGCCGGGCCGGTCATCGGCTTGGGGTTCGCTCTTGAGGGACTCGCCTTCTTCATTGAGGCAATCTTTTTGGGGATTTACATTTACGGGTGGGAGCGGGTCCCGCCGCGAGCGCACTGGCTCTCGGGTGTCATGATCGCGCTCAGCGGGGCTGCTTCGGGCTCCCTGGTCGTTTCGGTGAATTCCTGGATGAATAGCCCGGCCGGGTTCACCTTGCAGG
The DNA here is from genome assembly GCA_052146555.1 of Isosphaeraceae bacterium. Taxonomy (GTDB): domain Bacteria; phylum Planctomycetota; class Planctomycetia; order Isosphaerales; family Isosphaeraceae; genus Aquisphaera. The sequence goes on along the minus strand of JBKQMU010000093.1, from coordinate 9,599 downwards.
GATCAACAGCTACGGACGTCGATCCCATAAGTGCTCTCTGTAATCGCGCATCGCTGGCCGAGGTGCTGCACATGATGATTGCAGCCTATGCGGCCACCGGTCTTCTCGTGGCTGGAATCCATGCCGTGCTCATGTTGCGCGACCGCAGCAACCTGTTTCACCGTCGGGCGCTGGCGATCGGGTTGGCGGTCGGCGGAGCCGCCTCCGCGATACAACCGATGAGCGGACATTTTGCTGCTCAGGTCGTGGCAAGGACGCAACCGGTGAAGCTCGCTGCGATGGAAGGGCAGTTTCGCACTGAGTCTAGGGCCCCTTTGCGGCTTGGAGGCCTGCCGGATACCGAGACCCGCACGACACCGTACTCTCTGGAAATTCCCGCGGCACTGAGCATCCTCGCGTTCAATCACCCCGATGCCGAGGTGGCTGGCCTGGATGCCGCTTCTCCGCGGGATTGGCCTCCCGTGCTGGTTGTCCATATCGCGTTTCAAGTCATGGTCATCTGCGGTCTAGCCATGGCGTTGGTTTCGATCTGGGCGGCGGCGAGTGCTTGGCGAAGCAGATGTGTTCCCGACGGTCCTCTGTTCCTTCGAACGATAGTGGCGATCAGTCCGCTGGGCATATTAGCCATCGAGGCGGGCTGGACCGTCACCGAAGTCGGGCGCCAACCTTGGATTATTCAGGGTGTGATGCGGACTGCCGACGCGGTCACGCCGGTACCGGTCCTCTGGTTCTCACTACTACTTTATTCCTCTCTTTATATGATTCTCGGGCTCGTGGTTGCCATGGCTTTGGCAAGTCAGTTTCGTGCCAGCCCACGGCCCGACGAGCTTGGCACAGCAGCGGTCACTGGCGAAGGGGTTCATTGATGTCGCTGTTACTCTCCGCGAGTCCCGCCGAGCTAGTCGCGACGGTAATGCTGCTGTCGCTGGTCATTTACGTTCTCTTCGGGGGTGCTGACTACGGCGCGGGGGTGTGGGACCTGCTTGCAGGTGGTCCGCGCGCCGCGGACCAGCGTTACCTGATCGCCCATTCGATCGGGCCGGTCTGGGAAGCCAATCACGTCTGGCTGATCATCGTGATTGTGCTCCTGTTCACGGGCTTTCCGGCGGCATTCTCTACGATCATGACGACGCTTCATGTGCCATTGTCGCTGATGTTGATTTGCGTGGTCCTGCGGGGCTCCGCGTTCACCTTCCGGAGTTACGAGAACAGCGCGGTGGCAAAGGAACGCTGGAATCGCGTGTTCTCGATTCCCAGTGTGATCAGCCCGGTGTTGCTCGGCACGGTCATTGGAGCGATCGCCACAGGTGAGCCCGGACGGGCGATGACGTCTCGTTTACCCGTGCCTCTCTTCGCTGCCTGGCTCAAGCTGTTTCCAATGGTTGTCGGACTGTTCGCGCTTAACATCTTCGCATTCCTGGCGGCGGTCTACCTGACGCTGGAGGCTAACAACGTCGACCTGCGGGAAGATTTTCGCTGGCGGGCACTCATCTCGGCTGTTCTTCTGGGAGCTGTGGCCTGGGCCGTATGTCTGCTGGCACGCACCGATGCCCCTGGGGTCTATGAGGGCCTGAGCAAGTCACCCTGGGGATGGCCTGTACGTTTTGCGGCCGGCGTTTTTGCGATCGCAAACTTGGCTGCGCTCTGGCTCCGCTGGTATCACCTCGCGCGGGTTACCGCGATGATTCAAGTTGCACTGATCCTCTGGGGCTGCGCGCTGGCCCAGTACCCGCTCCTCGTGCCTCCGGATATCGACGTCAGGACTGGTGCGGCTCCTTCCCTGGTCCTGAAATCGCTGCTTGCCGTAGTGGGGGCCGGTTCCCTGATCCTGCTTCCCTCGATGTACTATCTTTTCCGGGTTTTCAAGGGACACACCTTCCTGATCGGCTGGGCATTCCGACGCTCGGAACGATAGTAAGAGCAGCCAAGAGCCCCAAAAGGCGACGCGACCCTGATCAGTGAGCATCCCACAGGCGATTGCCGGGCGCAGCGCTCCGAAGTTCTTGGCGTCGTGAAACTTCTTTCAGGTCGCGCGATCAGAAAAACGACCCGCTGGTAACGCGCAGGGTTCCACGAGAAGGACCTTGTGGGAAGCGGCGGTGCGCGGTGCTATGATAGAGAATGGAGGACCGAGAATAGATCGGTCCGATCCGGACCGACTTGTCCGTCGCGACACGTCGGCGCGATCCGGTAGCCTACCTCGGGACGAGTTTACCTTCCAAGGGCTCGCCAGGACCGAGGGGCCATGCCGCCTCGATACGATCGAGACCCATCGTTCCGCCTCTTGTGCGATAAAAACCTGGTGTGTCGGTGTTGACGCAGGAACCGGCCGGCAGATTGCGGCAAGAGCTCGAGTTGTGCGACTGGGTGGTGCTCAAACGCACCGCATAAGACGCCTGCCCCATGCTTCGGGATCAAGGGCCCTGCCCTTGGGCCACGAGTACTCTATCCGCGATTGAAGTATCAAGTCTGTCGCGGCCGTCTGGCGCGAAGGAACGACCATGAACACTCCTCTCCAGATCTCGTTTCACAACCTTCCCCATTCCAGGGAGGTCGAGAACGCCGTCAGGGCCTATGTGGAACGCCTCGAAGGCATCCACGATCGGATCGTGAGCTGTCGCGTGGTTCTCGACCAGCCTCACCGGCATCACAAGGAGGGCAACCTGTTTCAGGTTCGCATCGACCTCAAGGTGCCCGGAGCCGAGCTGGTGACCAAACGGGAGCTAGCTGGGAGCCTGGCCTACAGCGACCTCTCCACGGTCATCCACGAGGCCTTCGAGGAGCTAGAGCAGCAACTGGAGCAATTCATCGACCGGCGTCGCGGCTTTGTCAAGACGCACGACGGCCTGCCCCGCGGTCGCGTCACCAGACTCTTCCCAGAGGCAGGGTACGGATTCCTGGAGACGGCCGACGGTCGTGAGGTCTTCTTCCATCGCCACAGCGTTTTGCCTGGAGCATTTAACAGCTTGAGCATCGGCACCGAGGTCAGCTTCGTCGAGGAGCTTGGGGAGAAAGGTCCCCAGGCCAGCACCGTCAAGCTGGTGGGACGGCACAGTCACCTCTCATGACCAAGAGAAAATGTTTCGTCGGTAACCGTAGACGGAGATACCTACCATGGCGACCACAACCGAAGCAGTGACACACAGCTTCACAATCTCGGAGGAGGAACGAGCCGAGCTGATCCGGCTCCTGGAGCGAGCCCTTGGCGAGAGCCGGGGTGAGTCTCACAAGACCCACACTCCTGAATTTCGCGACCGCGTGCTCCGGGAGCAATCGCTCCTCCACGGCTTGCTCGAGAGGTTCTCGCACTTGAGAATCGACGAGTAGTAGAGCGCGGCGACTCTGCCGAGCAAGAGATCCGAAGCGCTGAGCGAACCTTGGCCTAAACGCTCGCACACGGGGCCGGTTGCCAAGTGAATAACCAGCCGCCGAGAGCGAACTCCTTTCATACCGCGTAGCGGCAACGAAAGCAGGTAAAGGCCATGGTTCGCGGCGCTTTGATTATTGTGCTTGCGTTACTGCCCGGAAGAACTTATCCTGAACTCAGACAAAATGACTGAAAGTTCAGACACGACAACTGAGCGTGAGGAAGACGAACAGAATGGGGCGCCCCGCCCAGGACATCACGAGCTCAGAGCTTGCTGTCTTGCGGATCCTCTGGGATCGAGGCACGGCAACGATCCGTCAGCTCACGGATATTCTTTATCCCGAGGGTGGCGCGGCCCAGTATGCCACGGTGCAGAAGTTGCTGGAGCGTATGGAGGCTAAGGCTTACGTAAAGCGCGATCGTTCCCTGTTCGTGCACCAGTTCGAGCCGCTCTTAGATCGTGACCAGCTCATCGGCCGCAGGCTCCGATCGCTCGTCGAGACCCTTTGCGACGGCTCGCTGACTCCACTTCTGACACACCTAGCGCGAGCCGGCGACTTAACGGCAGAAGATCGCCAGGCATTGCGGATTATCATCGAGGACAGCCTGCGAGCCGAGCCATCTGGAGAGCCTAGTGAGGAATCGAAGGAGCCGCGACCGCTCGATCCTCAAAGGCCATCTGTCCGGAGCAAAGCGAGATCGAGCCAGTCACCGCATTCCTGACTCCACGCAGACCGGGCATCGTCGGGAGGCCACCAGGTCATGGAATCGCTTGTGCATACCATGCTGAGCAATGCGCTGGTTGCCACCGGGCTGGCCCTCGTACCCCTCTGCATCCGTCGGCTGGTTCATTCGCCTGCGCTTGTGCACACGCTCTGGCTCCTGGTCTTGCTCAAGCTGATCACCCCTCCAGTATTTTCGATGCCTGTGGCGATCGCGGCGGTTGCGCCCGAGGTTCCGCAGTTACAAGCTACACCTTCTTACAGTGCGCAGGGACGATTCCGGTCTCGAGATCCAGCCAAGCGGACATTGAGCGTGGAGCTACCGGCGATCGCGGACCATCATGATGAGACGTTGCACAGGCGTGGCTCATGTTCAGAGCCCGAACTCACGGCCACGAGCGCTAAGGCCATGTGGCCAGAATCAGAAGGATCCCACTTCGCCGACACCTCCGGTCGATCCGGCTGGCTGGCGGGCTTGGGTTTTTTCTCCCCTGTTCTCCGGGTCTTTCCGCGCTGGCATCTGACCTTTCTGACCATCACGGGAGTTGGCAGCCTGTCGTGCTGGATCCTGGCGGCTCTGCGGATCGCTCGCCTTAGGCGTCTGCTTCACGACCTCCGACAAGCTCCACCCGAGGTCCGGGAGCGAGTTGGCAAAGTGGCTCGTCGACTGGGGCTGGGCTGGGTGCCGGCCGTCTGGCTGGCTCCGGGCAGGATCCCTCCGATGCTCTGGACCCTGGGTCACCGAGCTTGCCTGATCGTGCCGGCAGAGTTCTGGCCGGATCTTGAGGAGGATCAGCAGACGGCCCTGCTGGCCCACGAGCTGGCTCATCTCAAGCGTAGAGATCACTGGGTTCGCTGGCTTGATTTGGTCGTGACCGGACTTTACTGGTGGCACCCGGTTATCTGGTTAGCCCGGCGCGGGCTGCGCGAAACCGAGGAGTTGTGCTGTGATGCCTGGGCCGTCTGGGCCGTGCCCCAGGGATCCAGGAGATATGCGTCCGCCTTGCTAGCGGCCCTGGAATTCGTCTCGAACGCCTCGACCGCCGGTGTGGCCGCAGCTGCGGCCGTCGTCAGCGGAAGAAGGCATGTTTCCTATTTGAAGGGGAGAATGCAAATGATCGTGCAAGCCAAAACCCCACGGAGCCTAAGCACCGCCGCTCGTCTCACTATGCTAGGCGTGGCCCTCTTGATCCTTCCCCTGGCCCCCACGTGGGCGCAGAACCCGGATTCCGCGCACTCGGAAGCCGACCGAGACTCCACGCACCCAACTGTGAGACCGGACGGCAGAGAAAGCCGTAGCGACTGGAAAGACGACCTCGACACCACAGGTGTTCGGAACTTCAACGTCGAGATGAGCCTGGATGATCTGACACGGCAGCTTGGTCTGAAAGATCGCAGCGAGGCCGAGAAGCTCCGTGAAAAGATCAACAAAGACCCCAAAGTCGCTCCTCTGATCGATCAGATCAAGCAACTGCGGGAGCAGATGCAGAATTTTAGGATGTTCGCAAGGAACGCAGACGATCCGGCATACGTCGCGGCGAATGAACAGCTGCAAACTGCGGAGCGCGAATACTCGAAACTCTGGGAGAACAAGAGCCACGCCGAGGCAGAGCGGCTCAAGGTCCAGGCCAAGGATAGAGACGATGATGAGGACAAAGAGGCCGACGATCGCATGGAAGCCACCGATCATCTCGAACGGCTCCTGAAGGATCTTGGCGAAAAGCTAAGCAAGGACATCGGACCGCTCGGCGGGGAGATTTCCAAGGCACTGGACAAGGCCGCCAAGGATGTCAGCGAAGCAATCGAAAAAGATGGGGTTCTCTCCAAGGAATTGCGAGAGGCGCTAGAGCGAGCCCGCGACGAGCTCCATGATGCTTTCAAGGAGGGGGGCTCTTTCAACCAGGAGGCACGCGAGGCGCTCGAGAAAGCTCGTAAAGATATGTCGGAGAGCGTCGAGAAAGCCCGCCAGGAGCTGAGAGAGGCCGTTCGCAAGCGTGCCGACGAGGCCAAGAAGGCGGCTCAAGAGCGTCTTCGTTCTCAAACCAAGGAAAAGGACGAGGAAGCTGGCCAGGAACCTGGCAGCGGTGAGAAGTCCAACGAGGTCGAGCAGGCACGGCAGGAAGTTCGCCAGATCGAGCAGCAGCTTCGCAGGGCGATTCGCAAGCTTGAGGCCATCGAACGCCACGAACAGCGTGTTGCGCGCGGACTGCGTCACGGTTCAGCCGTGACCCCTGGCGTTCCGCTCAAACCCCCAGCCACACCGAAGACGCCGGAAACTCACGATGGTCCTGAAGGTCGTCCCGCACCGCCGCCAGCACCACCGGAGGTGCCGGCACCTTCTGCGGGCCTGCGCCCGTTCCGTCGACCTGACGGAACACCAGGTACCATGCGTGGGCCTGCACCTCCCCTGGCGAACCCGCGCGTCGAGCGCAGGCTCCGGGACCTCGAAGACAAGATGGACCGTCTGCTCAAGGAACTAGAAAGCCTCAAGAGCGGCAAGACGGGGAAGCCAAGCGGCGAGAGAGACGAGGACTGAGCTCGAAAATTTGGCTCTAGCCCAGATCGACGCATCGCGACATTCCAAGCCCATGGCCCACCTTCTCGTGGCCATGGGTTTTTTCATGAAGGCCTCCTCGTCGCGATGGACCAAGCATTGAGCGTTGGGTCAGAGAGCGTCGTGGAATTTGACTGACTGGTCCCTGATTGAACCTGCGGTAACCAACGGGGCACACCTTGGGGCATCAATCATTGCTCGCCGCGCTCCTTTTCGATTACCTCGAAGAAGTAACTGACCGGATCACGGAAAGCAGACCATTCAAAGTGCGTGGACCGAAACGGTTCGACGAGCGCGGTCCCATGATCGGGCAGCTTCTCCCTGATTGTTGGAAGGCGCGCGTCTCACGCTCGCCGGGATGTGCCGGCAGCCTTCCTGCTGGAAAGGCGAAGGCTTAAATCGGGCACTTTGAGCAGGTGCAGCTCTTGCCCAGGAGCGATTCTCGATGAGCCGGCCAGCATGACGCTCTGTTCTGGCTTGCCGGTAAGTCTCCAGCCCGCGTCTTGCCGGAACAAGGCCGTTGCTCGCTCCAGGTTGCCGGTATGACCGTCACCGGCGTGATGAGCGTACTCCTTTCCCTCCGGACCCTGAAGCACCAGCTCGAGCACTTGGGACCTGCCCAGCTCGAGCAAGAACGCTTCCTCAGAACAGTCAAGAGTCACCTGCAACGTCCAACTGGCTGCCGAACTTCTCCGTGATATGAGCCCCGCACTCGACGTGGGAAGTCAACGCGTCTGGCCGCGACGTCGATGTTCCCGCCTTACGGTAGTGCAGGCGGATCTTCGCGCTCTGGTGATCATCAACGCGGATGATCCAGTAAGCCCCCAGTAAGCGCAGGGTCGGCCGCTCGAGGTGCGAGCAGCCCGAGAGTTCGAGGCGTACGCGGCCTCGCTCAGCGAATCCGCAATGAGGCCCACGACAAGAAAGAAGCGTGCGAGGGAGATCAATCTCATCAAGCAAGACGGGGCAGTCGGGCTTCAATTAGGGCACGTTCCGCGGTCGTGCTACCCATTTTCTTCCGTCCGCTGAAATGGCGAGTCAATACTCGCATCGCCTCGTTTCGGCTGAGAGAGCGGCCGCCCTGGAAAGACGCAGAAGGGATCACCTCCAGATCGCCGTAAAATGAGATCTAGATCCCAGGACCTCTCGAAGCTCGCATGTGACGCACGCCTGAGAGTCCAAATGGTGGATATATCGGGATAAAATCTCGTGGGAAATCGAAAATTCGTGGGAAATCGACCTTTATTGCTTTGCCGAGCCTGTTATATTAACTAATGATTCCGCGCAAGATCGGCGAATGAGCCGATCGACGAAGCGTCAACAAAAACTGAGGGCTTCATACCATGGCGACGACTAAGAGCAGTGGAGAGAGCAAGGCCAAGGCAGTTCCCAAGAAGGCAGCTCCCAGGGCGTCCGCGGCCAAGGAGGCTGCACCAAAGAAGACCGAGGCCGCCCCGAAGAAGAGAGCTGCGAACGCGACCGCTACGAACGCGACCTCTACGAACGCGAAGGCAACCGCTGCGAAGGCGACCGCTACGACCGCGACCGCCAAGAAGACAGCTCCGAAGAAGGCTCTCGGGCCCAAGTTGACCCCACCCCAGTTGAGCCTGCTTGAGGTGATCTCGAAGGTGACAGCGCCTCAGGGCTACGTCGCCGAGAAGAAGCCCGAGCAGAAGACGGTCGACACCCTGCTGAAGCACAAGCTCGTCAAGAAGGGAAAGAAAGACGAGAAGACCAAGAGCTATTACGTCCTGATCTCCCAGTTTGGCAAGAAGTTCCTTGGCACCATTCAGGCCTCTGCGAGCAAGGCCTGATCAAGCCGGCCCCACCCCACTAGAGGCTTCCCAGACCCGGGACTGATGACCTGCCGGGCACGGCTGAACTGCCTCCCATGTCCGCGGGCTCGTCTCCCTGCTCTGCGTCGGCTGGTCCGCGAAAGACTGTGTCTCATCGCGGTCGAGATGAGCCGGCAGCCAGATCTGCTCAAGCTCTTTGGCAATCTGAGGCTCCGAGAGTGTCTCATCGCAGTCGAGATCAGCCGGCAGCCAGATCCCACATGCGCTCTTCTCAGCCGTCTTGTGAGGGGAGCGTTCAGCATTCGAAGAAACGAAGGCGAAGAAACCAGTCCGGCGAGGCTTGAGACGATCGCCCGTCCCGAGCCGTTCGCGCCTTTGTTTGTGCGCCCGGCGTGGTCCCGGCAGGTATCATCGCGCTCACCGGCCCCGCCGTGTCGGGCCTGCTTATCATGCACCGATCACGGGCATTCGTCCTGGGGTTGATCTGTCTCGCGAGGATTGCGCGATCCGCGCCGCCTAGCGTTTGTGGGAAGTCAGGTGGAAAGTTGTAGTCCCAGCCGGTTTGCCCCCTGCGTATCCTTCCCACGCGGCCTTTACTTCGCCGTTCTTCTCGAAGGTAAGCGTCATGCCGTAAATGTGCATATCTTTTGCCGGGTCGAGATTACTGCCACCGTCGAACACGAACACCAGACGAGAGGGCGTCGAATTGGCGCGGTCAAGCCGAAGACGCGGCTGATTGCCTGCGGCACAGTAATGGGTCATGCGCAGCTCATCACCGTCGAGATGATAAACCGAGACCATCTCGTGGTTTGAGTCGGGGAAATCGGTCTCGACCAGAGCGCTGTCGGCACCCGTCAAGCGGTAGACGACATTGCTGGCGGCCTCACGCTTTTTATGCTCGGTCGAGCTGACGTCGTTATTCCAGGTTCCGACCAAGCTCTTCAGCCGTGCAAAGGCTTCGCTGGCGGTTACGGGAGATTTTCCTCGGTCCGCCTCATCACTGCACAACATTCCCGGGGTGATCAGGACTAAGCCTAACTGATCTTCGACAGTATACAGCCGCAACATCTTGTAGTGCAGGCATTTGCAGATTTACATGCGCGGCGTGGCACCAGGATCTGGCGGCGTGGCGGCGGGCTCTGGGGCGGTTTGTTGCACCG
>JBKQMU010000092.1:0-12493 GCA_052146555.1 Isosphaeraceae bacterium | reverse complement strand
CTGGTCTCCCCAGGCACCATTGAAGTTATCGTAGTGAACCTGCCCGCTACTCGTGTCGACGACGACGGGATAGGCCCAGTCAGGCAGACGGACGATGAGCCCGCTGACCTGACCGCTGAAGAGCTGTGCCGAGCCGACGCGCGGCGGCGGCAATTCCAGGCGGCGACACGCGGCGCTCACGGCCACATGGTCGCGGACCTCGGTCTTGACGGTCACAATGTGAGACAAGACTTGATCTCCTATAAAGGCCCAAAGGGGTAAGCCTTTTCCATTAGTATATTACGTGATTTGGATGGAAATTCAGCTGCAAGGCTGTGTGATGAAACGAGTCGCGTAGCAGAATTACATTCCGGGCTGACCTGATAAGAACGAGCCAAATGCGTAGCACCACACCCGAAGAAGTGTAGAGTTGGTGTCGGCGATGTTAACGGCGCAGTCGAACGCTGGGACGAACGTGGCAAGTTCTCACTCTCGGTACGCAACGTCGGACAGCGTCGGGTGCCAACCCGACGCTGAATTTCGATGTAATATCCCATGGATAAATAGTTTGTGGAAACAGCGTCGGGTGTCGGGTAATCTGTGCTATCCTACACAAGCACGAGCGATCTGGTTGCTGTCTTGTTGAACCCCCAAGACTCACCCGACACCCGACGCTGTCTCTGTAAGTCACTTTGATAATGTGGCTTACGACGAGAAACAGCGTCGGGTAAGGACCCGACGTTGTCCGACGCTGCTGGGTGAGCTCAAGGAGTGGGTTCCAGCCGGACGAAGCCCCATTAACAACCAAAGATCCAGTTCACGCAGCGCAGACGTGTAGCGGCTCCGGCTACCGTACCCCCCTTACAGACTTCAATGTTATCGCCGCCGAGGATTGTAGGGCGGCCACCCCGAGCCGCATCTTGAAGGACCGGGTCTGGACCTGCAAGCTGGACACCCACGAAGCCATCGCGGGAGTGCTGGGATACGAGATAAAGTTGATCAAGAAGGTGGAATAGACACGGAACAACGTCGAACGGCTTTGGATCTGAGATCATCGCCATGATCATCGATGGTCGGCCCTATCTGGATGGGATGAAACGTTGTCTTATCGGCCTGCACAGTGAAATTGGCAAGTTCATACAAGCATACAACCGTTGTCCGGCAGAGTCATCCAGGGCGGCAATGGAACGGCGAACGTTTGTGAAACCAAAACTCGTATCATCGGTACACGGGCAAGGAATTCTGGCTCATCCGACTAAAGCGCGCGGGGGTTGAACGAAAGCGGACATGCTGATTCCATTTGGAGTTGTGTCAAGAGGCTCCAAAACCGGAGGTCAGTATGTCCACCAGTTTGTTGTATCACGGCTTCTCCATCCAGGGCTACGAGCGACAGTGCATCCTCGCCGGACTCGACGAGATGTCCATTTCTTCCCGACTGGCGAGCAACGTGCATCTTTCTCCACCGCCACTTCTGGACGGCGAAGTAAAGGACCGGCAGGAAGACGTCAATGACCTCGTCGGCGATGAGCAGGCCACCCAGGACGGGCGCTGCCATTGGCCGGATGACCTCGGCTCCGACTCCCGTCGCCCAGAGCATCGGCGCAATTGAGATAATCGCCGCCCCCTCGGTCAGGAGCTTGGGCCTGAGCCGGTGTACGGCGCCTTCGAGGATGGCTTGCCTGAGTTCCTCAATCGAGCCTATGTGACTAAGTCCACCACGCTCGTCAATTGCCTCGCGGAGGTAGACGAGCATCACGACCCCGGTTTCCACTGCCATGCCGAAGCAGGCGATGTAGCCGACCCAGACGGCCACGCTGAAGTTGAAGCCGAAAAGCCACTGGAAGATCGCCCCGCCCGCCAGCGCGCCTAGCACGCTGGTCATCATGAGCAGAGTGTCGATAACACTGTGGTAGGTCAGGTAGAGAATCAGCACGATGACGGTGATGACCGCCGGGAAGACAAGTCGCAGCGTCTGCCGTGCTCGCAACTGGTGCTCGAACTGGCCGGACCACTCGATGTACATGCCTTGCGGAAGCTTGACCTTCTGGTCGACGACCCGCTTAGCCTCTTCAACAAAGCCAATCTCGTCCCGGTTGCGGACGGTGAGCTGAACGTAGGCTCGCAGCCTGCCGTTCTCGCTTTTGATCATCGAGGGTCCTTCGACCACCTTCACGTCAGCCACGACGGCAAGCGGCACTTGGAGGGGCACAGTTGCCGCAGCCATCGGAGGCACCGATGCGGCACCTCCCATCCCCATGCCGCCGGAGCCACCACCTGCCTTGTCCGCCATGGGGGCACCGGCCGAGACGAGGATTCGCTTCAGTGCTTCGACGTCGTCGCGAAAAGCCCGAGCATACCGAACTCGCACCGGGTAACGCTCTCGCTTCTCGACGGTCATCGTCAGCGGCTTGCCCCCCATCGCCACTTCAACGACGTCCTGGATGTCGCCGACGGAAATCCCGTAACGAGCAGCCTTCTTGCGGTCGATCTTGATGTCGACATAGCCCTTTCCCACGATCTGGTCGGGTACGACGTTGGCGGCACCGGGGACGGTGCGAAGCACCCCAGCGACCTCCTGGCTCAGCGTCTGAATCTTGCCCAGGTCATCCCCGAAGATTTTCACGCCGATCTGCGACCGGACACCCGTCGACAGCATCTCGATGCGGTTGATGATGGGCTGGGTGAAGATATTGCCCCATCCCGGGACCTGGATGGCCGAGTCCATCTCGGCAACCAGGTCATTCTTGGTCTTCTGCCAGAGCATCAAGCGATCGGCGAAGGGCTTCTCGAGTTCGGCTCGCAGAGCCTGGAGCTCCTCGCTGGAGGCCTCCCGCGCCAGCGCCGTCCGCTCGCGACCGAGCCGCATGAGTTCTTCGATGGCAGCCCAGTTTGTGATGCTTACGGCCCGGTCGAAGAGCTCCCAGTTGAGGTGCCGCATTCGTTCCTTGAGCCTGTGCTCGTGTGCTGTGACTATCCGGTCCGTCACACGACTGAACAGGTCGGCTGGAAGCTCGCCAAAGACCTGTCGAGCGGCCTCACGAGCCCACTCAAGCAGCCCCGGGGGTGGGCTGAGAAGATCGGGCCGAGGCTCGAGCACTCCTTGTTCGACGAGGCGGTTTGATGCTTCCTTGATAAGCCCCGAGACATCATCAAAGAGCGGCTCTGTGGCAAGCCGCTCGGCATAGGTCAGAGCCAGCGCCTCAACCAGCGTTGAACGGTCGCCAGGAGTTGGAGAGCGACGCATCGCCCGCGGATCCACCCGTCGGAGTAGTTCATCGATCGTATCACCTATGAGGGCGCGTCCGAGTTCGGGCCGGAACTCGTTGAGCCGGAGCATGGCCAGGTCACGGAGCGCCACGTCCAGCCGGGTCACAACACCCATGGCCACCTCGTCGGCGAGGCTCTTTCGCTGGTCGGCTGGTACCGTTTGTATCACGCCCCGAGATTCGAGGGCGGCCAGGACGACGCCTGCCTGGGCCGTCGCGTCCTCGTTCTTGAGCTTTCGCTTCGGCCAGACGGGCCGATTGCGAAGGTTGATGATCGTCTCGACCATGTCCAGGCCCGAGGGGTCTGTCGCCGTCTCGGCTCGGCCCACCTTACCGACGACCTGCCAGACCTCGGGGAATGTGCGAAGCATTGCGTCGCGTGCCTTCAAATCGTCGGCCGCCTGGGTTAGCGAAGCCCGCGGGACTGTCATCGGCATGTCGAGGATAGACCCCTCATCGAGTGCGGGCATAAACTCGTTGCCCAGGTGGGTCGACGCTACATATCCCAGGCCGACGATTACGACGAACATCCAGCTCACCAGCGCCGGCCGGTCCATGAGCCACGAGAGCATCGGCTTAAAGATCTCGATCATCGTCCGCACCAGCCAGTTCTCGTCCTCCGACCGGATGCGGCCCTTGAGGAAGATTGGGATGAGTGCCGGAACAAGCGTGATCGAGAGCAGGGCGACGCCGATCAGGGCGAAGGTCTTGGTGTAGGCAAGCGGATGAAACAGCTTGCCTTCGCGTCCCGTGAGGGCAAACACAGGCAAGAACGAAAGGATGGTGATGAGGACCGAGAAGAAGATCGGCCGGCCCACCGTGCGGCACGCGGCGATGACGATCTCGGTCGTGTCGCCCCGCACTTTCTCGCGTCCGAATCGCCGCGAGAGGTGGTGAGCCGCATTCTCGGCCATGACCACGGCCTGGTCGATGAGAATGCCAATACTGATGGCGATTCCCGCCAGGCTCATGATGTTGGACGAGACTCCGACGACTCGCATCATGAGGAAGCTGAAGAGGATTGCCATCGGCAACGTAAGCGACACGACGAAGGCGCCACCTAGATGCCCCATCACCACAAGAATGGCCACGGCGCAGACGATGAGCTCCTCGCGCACTGTACCGCTTACGGTCTCAATGGCGCGGTGGATGAGCGGAGTGCGGTCGTAGAAGGGGACGATTCGCACGCCTTCCGGCAGTCCGCCCTGAATTGCCGTGATCTTCTCCTTGATCTTCCGCGTGACTTCCAGCGGATTGCCGCCGTAGCGCATCAGTACCACACCGCCCACAACCTCCTTACCGTCTTTCTCCAGCGCGCTGCGGCGGAACGCAGGCCCGACCTGGACGCTGCCCAGTTGCCGGACGTAAATCGGCGTCCCGTTGTCGCGCCGGGCGACAACCGTGTCGCGGATGTCGTCGATGTTCTCGATCCAGCCGACGGAGCGAACGAGGTATTCGGCGTTTCCTTGATGGACAACGCGGCCACCGACGGAGGAGTTAGACCGGGCGACGGCGGAGTAGACCTCGCCCAGACTGATGTCATAGGCACGGAGCTTATTCGGGTCGAGGTCGATCTGGTACTCCTTGGGAGCGCCACCAACCGAGGCAACCTCGGCCACTCCGGGGACGGAATTAAGTTGATAGCGGACGAACCAGTCCTGAATCGACCGCAGTTCGGAGAGGTCCCGGCCATCCCCCTCGACGGTGTACCAGAAGATCTGGCCCACGGCTGTGGCGTCGGGGGCGAGGTAGGGGATGACGCCTGGTGGGAAAAAGGTCGAGGCGATAGACAGCCGCTCAAGCACCCGCTCGCGGGCGAAGTAGTAGTCGGTCGCCTCGTCGAAGATGATCGTAATCATCGAGAAGTTGAACTCGCTCGATGAGCGGACCACCTTCACACCGGCCAAACCCTGGAGATTAACCGACAGAGGATAGGTGACTTGGTCCTCGATTTCCTGAGGGCTTCGGCCCATCCAGTCGGTGAAGACGATGACCTGATTCTCGGAAAGGTCGGGGATCGCATCGACCGGCATGGTCATCATCGCTCGACCGCCGAGCAGTCCGAGCGCGAGTGCTGCAAGGATCACGAGGTAGCGGTTGCGAATCGACCATTCGATGATTTTCTCGATCATGGCGGGGCTCCTTTCGGCTCAGTGCCGGTGGGCCCCGCCACTTGTCGGGGCAGAGCGCGTCGATTTGTCGGCAGACGGCAAGGCAGGCTCAGCAGTCGCCACCGCGCCTTGGTTCAATCGGGTCTCGGCGTCGATCAGGAACGCGCCCGCGGCGGCCACCTTGTCTCCGGCTGACAGCCCTTCGAGCACCGGGAAGCGATCGCCGATGCGTGCGCCGAGTACAACCTGTCGACCCTCGAAGACGCCCGGCTGGGCCTCGACGTAGACAAGTTTGAGGTCCCCGGTGTCGATGACCGCTGTCTCAGGGACGGACAGGATCTCACCCTCGGGCTGGGGCTCCAAGCGTGCCAGGTATTTTGCGGGCTCGGCCTTGAGCTTGTCGGGGCAGCCCGGACAGCAGACCCAGACCTTGCGACCGGCAAGCTGCACCGGGATGGGGTCGCCCATCGACCCGAGCTTGGCCTTGGTGACCGGGCAGAACTTCTGCTGCTCAACGGTCATCGAGCTCGAAGGGGTTGCGTGGTCCGCGGGCGTATGGGCCGACGCAAGCCTAGTGCGAAACTGGGGCGTCTCGGCCAGGGGCGTCCTGAGTGTCACGGTGGCAAACATTCCGGGCTGGAGCCTGCCGTCAGAGTTCTCCAGGTCATAGCGAACGCTCAAGGTGCGGGTTGCCGGGTTGAGCGCCGGATCCCGGAACGCGACCTTGCCCTTGAAGACCACGCCGGGGTAGGCCTCGACGGTGGCCTCGACCGGCTGGCCGACTCGCACCAAGGCGACTTGGTCCTCATAGACCTGGGCGATGATCCAGACGTGTGAGAGGTCGGCGATCTCGAACAGAGGATCGCCCTCGGCCACGTACTGGCCCTCAATAACGTTCTTCCTGACCACCACGCCGCAAAGCGGGGCGACGATTGACATACGCGACTCGGCCTTGCCGGTGCGGAGTATCTCGTCAATTTGTTCCTGGGTAACGCCCCAGAGCCTGAGTTTCTCGCTCGCCATGCGGACCAGGTCCTCTCCCCCGCCAAGGAGCGACCGAGCCACTGAGCTGCTCGCCGCAGGCGCCTCGAGCGCCCTCTCCTGGGCGAGGAGCAACTCGCGGACGGCCTGATAGAGCTCGGGGTTGTAGACTTCCGCCAGGACATCGCCCACCTCGACAAACGTGCCGGTGAAGTTGACAGAGAGCTTCTCGACCCGAGACATCCCCTTCAGCTTCGAGGAGATGCGAGCCAATCGCCGCTCATCGAAGGTCACCGAGCCGACGGTCGTCACGCTCCCGGAGAGCGGGGCGTAGGAGGCCTCGACCGTGCGGATTCCCGCCTGAGCGATGCGGTAAGGAGCGAGTTGCACCCGGGAGGCAACCCCCTCGGGCAGAGACGTTTTCTCACCCTTTTTGCGTTTTGAAAGCGGCATGCCGCAAATCGGACAGTTCCCCGGCTGCTCTTGCACCACGCTCGGGTGCATGGGGCAGAAGAACTCGAATTCCGAGGAGGCCGCTATGTGCTCGCCCTTCGGGCGGGTGAATTTCTCGTAGTAGTTCCAGAGTGTGTCCCAGTAGGCGAAGACGAGGCCCGTCACCGCCATCAGGGCGATGAACCGGAGCCGCATCTCGACCACCTTGACGACTAGGCGAAACTTTTGCCAGCGCGTGAGCTCGGGTGGGGAGGATTCCGGCGCGGCGGTCGGGTCCGTCCCATTAGGGATGGTGAATCCTTCGGCAGACATGTTCGTTCGCTCCCGGGCCAACTCCAACCTGGAGATGGCACCGATAAAGTGCATCGCGACAAGGGAATAGGGGCAGGGATGGCTGTGTCAGCCTCGGGGCGGTCGACCGATCAGCGGTCCAGACGCACCGACGCTGTGCGATGCCGGGATCAGGCGATCCCGGAGGCGGGAGCGGTTCAGATGATCAGGCGCTCGACGCGCAGATAGAGGGGAGTGCGAGAAGTGCAGGGGTCAGTCTGTGTGACCGGGCTGGGTGCACGCGGAGGAAGGCTCGAATGGCTGATGTGGAGGGAGTCGAGGAAAGCTTCGGAGAAGCTTTCCTCGGTCGTGCGCGTTTGGCGACGCTCGCCCTGATTGGCAGGCGAGGTTGGACTGCACACGCAGGGACCGCAGGGTGGGCGAATCCCCCTAAAGCTCGTCCCGGGAATCCGGTCATGTGAAGGGATCGATTCGTCGAGCCCATATCCCGTCGTCGTGCAGCACTCGGAAGACGCAGGCTTTTCGACGGCGCAGCAGCAGCAAGACTTCGGGGCTTTATAGGTGGTGCAGGCTGAAACGTCGGCCACACCCCAGAGCATCCCAACCATCGCCGCTAGGGCGACCCATGGGAGCCTGAGATAGCGGGACTGGTTTCGCATGACCTTGCTCGAAAACCCCGAGTGCTGACAAACCGTCACGGCATAAGTATACGGCAAACTTGGGAAAGATAGTACACGAATTTTTTTCAATCGGGCTGGGAAAGGGGTCGAGAGGGTCCTCCCAACAGACAGCTACGACTGCTTCCTCGGATTGGTTCATCAGCCCTTTGGATAGTGCCCTCAAAGTCGCTTCACCCCTGCTAATCGCTGCACTTCACAAGCCCGCTCAAAGATCCTTGTAGCTGTAAGCCGATACTGTTGTTGGGCTCAGACAATCGGCGATGCCGGGTGCGCAAGGAGTGCGCCTCAACCGGCATCCCTGGCGCTTCAAAGGACGAGGCTTGCCATGGATCGACGCTGGCCCAAACGTACCATTGCAGGATTGATGCTGGGAGTCGTCCTCAGCGGGTGCACCCAGCCGGGACTGCTTCACTGGGCCGAGCGGCCCACATCCACGCACGAGAATGCTGTGCAGGCAGGTGATAGCGCCGTACACCCGGCGACGCATGTTGCAAACAGAGAGGACGTTTATTCTCAGCCGATATCGCCGGAATCACGCCTCGCCCCGGCCGTTGGTCCTGATATCCTTGCGGGCATCCTCCCAATTGACGCCTGCATCCGCCGAGCCCTTGAGGCAAACGCGTCCGTCCGCGCGGCACGATTCAACGTTGAGGCACTCAGGCAACGCATCCCGCAGGTCACCGCACTTGATGACCCAATCCTGTCCAACACCATCTTCCCGATTCCCTCCGTTGCGCCTCAATATTCACTGATGGGTTACATGCCTTACGCGGCTCTACTGGCCCTGCAGTTTCCCTGGTGCGGGACGCTCCGGCTCCGTGGCCAGGCGGCAGAGCAAGATGTCCGCATCGCCCTCTTCGAGCTTGCCGCCACGCAACTCGATGCGGTCGCAGGCGTCAAGCGTGCCTATTTCGACCTTCACTTCGCCGAGCGGGCCGAGTCCTTACTCAAGCAGAACCGCAAGCTCGCCGAGGAGTTCCTCCAGATTGCACGGGTGCGGTATCCAACCACGACGGCCACCCAGCCGGATGTGCTCAAGGCCGAGGTCGCGGTGAGCGACATCGACCGCGAGCTTGAAAACAACGTCGCCGCACTGAGCGAGGCCCGCGCGGAACTGACGCGGTTGATGCACCTCGGCCCTGAAAGCGACATTCGGACCGTGCCTGAGCTTTCGGTCGATTCCGTTCCGAACCAACTCGAGCGCCTCTATCAATTGGCTCTTGCCAGCCGCCCCGATCTTCAGGGTCGGCTGGCGGCCGTTGACCGTGACCTGGCGGCTGTCGAGTTGGCCCGAAAGCGCTACTTTCCGAACATCACTCTCGGCCCGGTCTATCAGGACATGGAGAAGACCAACGCCGTAACGCCCAAGACCGCCAGCGGGATGCCGAACGTCGGCCTCTTTGTGGGAATGAACCTGCCCGTCTACCACAAGAAGCTTGCCGCCGGAGTCTGCGAGGCTCAAGCCCGCGCCGCCGCCGACCGGGCGCTCTATGAGGCTGAACGTGACCAGTCCCATCGTGACATCAAGAGCCTGTTCGTTCAGGCCCGGGCTCAGCAAAATGTTATCAGCCTGCTGCGGAAGAGCAATCTCCCTGCCGCCCGGCAGGTGCTTCGCTTGACGTCCAGCGAGTATCGGACAAACGTCGCCGGCGTAGACCTCTTGAGCGTGTTCTCCGCCTGGCGAGACCTGCTCCAGGTCGAACTTCAGATCGCCCAGATCGAGGCCGAGCTAGGGAAGACGCTAGCATCACTTGAACGCGCCGTCGGAGTGCAGCTCAACGAACACCCGCCTGACCTGTCGTCGCTCCCCGCTCCCCCGTCCCCACCCACATCAACCAGTCCATTCGGAGCTACTGCACAGCCGACAGCAACAACCGGTAGAACGGAACTCCCTGAGTCCGAAAAAGGACGGCCAACGCCTTTGGTGCCGAGAGGTGCTGAGGAAGGCACAGGAGAGGGGAAGTAGCGTGGCGGCCTGAGGGGGGTGACTCAATCTGTGGCCACGAAAGCCATCTGGTCTCATAGAATGTAACGTGGACGAACGGGCTAATCTCGAAGGGAACTCCGGTCGTGAAGAAACCATCACTTCCTGCCATGGGCTTGTGGCTCGGTTCGATAGTCTTGATGGTCACGTGGACCGACCCCGCGCACGCCCAGTTTTTCGGTTCCTCCAGCTCAGGAATCAGCACCGTCACGATGACGAGCTACAACTTCTCCGGTGTTGGCTCGTATTTCAGCGGCAGCAGCACCGCCTACATACCGTTCAGCGGAATGGGCGGCTTCATCCCGTATAGTCCCGGTCCTCGTGGCGGGCTTGGCGTCCAGCCGGGGATGAGAACTACCGGCGGGCAGATGCAGGCGAGCGGGATGGGCTCGATGCTGGGCTCGAGACCCAGCTTGGGCCTTATTCGCGGCCAGATTGCTCCCTTGGTACCCATTGGCCTGGGTGCCATGGGATCCCGAGTAGGCGGCGGGATGGGCGCGATGGGCGGGCTCATCCGGCGAACCCCTTCTAGCGGCCCCATGGGCGGCATGGCTCGCCCACCCGTGGGGAGCTATCCATTCCGGCAACCGCCCAGTCTACTGGGGCCGGCTACAGCGTCCCCTTCCATGTCGATGTAGCACGAACCGCTTACCGGCGGGCCCTGTGCCCAGACAGCAGTGTGTCCGTACGAATTACGTCGATGTGGTAGCGCCCGAGCGGATCGTTGCGTACAACCTCGGTCACCTCATCGAGGTTATCCGCGTCGGCCATCATGTCACCATCACGATCGACGATCCTGAACAGGCTCATGGCGCGGGCTCTATTCTGGCGATCGACCCGGAAAACGTTCACCTCTCAGGGAACAGCCTCTTCAGCATACCCGGCCAGTCAGTAGCCGGCGACGAACCGCCCCCCGATGGCCCGCTGAGCGTCTGCTTCGTAGCCAACAGGCCGATCGAAGAATCGGGTGATGCTGGGGGTCCAGGTTCTCTTAATCGGTGCTGAGGCAGTTCTCAACGCTCTCCTCGGTCCAGTCTCGGATGTTCTCCTTGCCCAACCGCCTCGCCAAATTGGCGGACGAGCGTTCCTTCGTTCTCTGCTCGGCCATCCCTGCAACGGCGGCCGGGCTCCGGTCTGTCCCAAGCAGGTCGTCTCAGTAGGCATGGAGGTTTTTCTCACGGTCACCACGGGCCCGAGGGTTCGGGAAGTGGACCTCGTTCCCACCTCTGTCGCCTTCTGGCAACGCCTTCGAGAACCGGGCCACGGCGTGAAGAGGCTGGTGAATGTCCCCGGCCTGATGGATGCAAGATCCAGCTCAGGTACAGGGCCTTCGCCTCTTCGGGAGTGCGGGGATTCTCAACCTGGTGGATATGGGCCAGGTACGAGTTCAGGATGTTCTCTCCCCCCTACGGGGGCTCAACTTTGTTCCCCTCCTCGCCCAGGATTCGATAGTTGACGTAGTGGCCCTTGGGTCGGTTGAACTTGTGCCGGGGATCTCACCGTGTCTCGTCTGCGAACAAGGAGGCGATTCACAAGAGGTTCAAGACCTCGTCGGGTCCGTCCGTGGGACGATTGGCCCAGAGTCCAGCGTAGGCCGGGTGCTTCCGGAGAACCTCCACGATCCGGTGTTTCGTCGGCTCGTCGAACAGGCGATGGAGGCGATGAGTCTGTGCTCAGCGTAGTTCCAGGCATGGGCGAGGGCAGAGGTCGCGACGAGTGAGAATAGAGTCAGGAAGGGGGGAAGCCATTTCCGGGGCATCGGTTGGATTCTCCAAGGTGGTAGCCCCGTCGAGCCGTCTCAGGTAGGTTCACCCGGGGAGCCCGAGCATCGAAGCACACATTGGAAGGGCCGCCGCCACGGATCGCGATCAAGCTCTCAGACTGCTAAGAGCCGGAAAAGAAGGGGTCAGCGAGTGGAATAAAGGCACGAATCTGGGGTGGAGATGCGCAATCCGGGACTTCGTGTCTGGTACGCACCCGAGGATGTCCAGGGAGGCAAGAAGCCACACGAGCAGACCGACGAGGCGATTCGGCTCTATGACGAATTGATCGGTAACGCGAAGCATGACGCCTGGTGATGGTGCCTGGCTTCTTCAAGCTGTGTCAACGTTGCCAAAAAGCAATTCCGTGCCATCCAGGATGGCTCCTGGCACGGAACTCGGCACGGAATTCAGGCAAAAAGTCGCGCTTTTTAAACCAAATCCTAGTGTTTTCTATGTTTTTTTCACAACTTTACCAGACTGAAGATCGCGAGAGGCCGTCGGTTCTTGTCCGTTTGCTTTGCAAGGCTGGCTCCGGGCCAAGCCCCAGATGTTCGTCACAACCGGCTCTAGGTGTCCGCGGCGGCCTTGACCATGGCCAGGATGCCGGCTCGGATCGGCCGGGGCAACTCCTGCTGGCCGGCCAGGATGGCGTCCTCGACGATTTTCCCGGGCGAGCTTTCCAGGGAAGTTCGGCACGAAGTCGCTGCCGGCGCTCTTCTCACGCACGAAGTTTGTGTGTGCTGTAGTATAGATGTCGGCCGATCGGTTCGGCCGGCTCCCGCAACTCCCGTCCGGGGTGGATCGTGGTCGCCTACCGGATTCACGAGCCGTCCCCCACGCACCGGACGCCGATCGCTGCTGGAGGGGTGTCGGAGAGATGGCCGACGCCAAGGTCGCATGAGGGTCGTGCTCGCCGAGAAGCCGTCGGTCGCCCGTGAGCTGGCGTCCTTCCTCGGCGCCACGCAGCGGCACGACGGTTACTACG
>JBKQMU010000091.1:0-4562 GCA_052146555.1 Isosphaeraceae bacterium | reverse complement strand
GAGCCATCTGAAACGAGCCGCCCAACTGCCCGAGGGCCGCCACGGCATCCGGCGAGGTCAGCAGGTTCAAAACGACATACATGGAAGCGCCATGAAGCCCTCCGAAGAGTGCCGCGCCGATGGGGCCTTGGCCCAAGGTGTCGAAGTTGATCTCGGCGGGGGCGGGATCGATCGTGTACCGTTTGAGCGGAATAATCGTCGTCGTCATCGTCTGGCCGTCGCTGACCAGGCGAACCGGCCCGGCATCCAGATCGAGCTTGTTGGGCCGGACGAAGCGAATCTTGAGCGGCACCGTGTGCTTCTGAGACTTCTCGCCGATCTGCATCGATTCGATGAACTGGCCCTCGTCGCTGTAGGAGGAAAGATTTTTGTACGCCCGGGCGACTTCACCAAGAAGCGCCTTGGCCCGAGGATCGGACGGCTTCTCAGCAGGGCGGGGCGGCGTATGGGCCTCTTGCTTGGGCTTCTCCTCTTGCCGGTGCGAACCCTCCTGAGCCCGTATCAAGCCAATAGCCAGGAAGCCGACAAGCGTTACCCCACCGGCGAGCACTGCGGCCCACCGTAGCCGGGTCCAATTTCTCGAAGCAGACATGGACGCATCCTCGAGCGTGACAGCCAAGCCTGCGATCACGCTCTCTGCGCACTCGCCAGCCCGACGTGAATGATGTCACATTCTACAAGGCAGAAATGACGATCGTCGAGCGGTGCTGGCGGGAATGCCAATCCGCAGACGCCAAAGGAGCAGACGGATGGGAGGTGTTTAGGCAGTGGCAGCGATCTGTTGCTGTCGGCTCAAGCCGCGATTCGCTGCTGTTGCTCTGTGCCCCCGTACCCCCTCCAGGCTTCCCACTCGACTCAGACAAACAACGTTGCCCTTGAACCTTACCGCTTCTACGTCTCACCGCAGCGGGGTTCCCCCATTCTCGAGAACTGACATCAAGGGAACATTCACGAACTTAGAAAAACGTCCGCAAAAATTTTTGCTGGGAATGGGACATTCTGTGACATGATCGGCTTCTTGCTCTGATTACGTTGATCAGTTTCTTGGCACAGCGTACGGCCGAACTCTCGACCGGCCCTTCCGGTCGCGCGGAGACAGCGCATTACGAGCCTGTCTTAGTTTACGACACGGCGATGGACCTGATGAAAATCGCCCACATCACCATGTTGCCAAAGCAGATACAACAACGATCATCGAGACCGCTCGACGAGAGACGGGGCATGGCTCAGGAGGATCTGACCGCGACAGGGGACCGAGGGGGGAACCTGCGAAGGCGTTATTGCAGCGAACCGCGGTGTCCCGTTCCTCGCTCGGCTTTCGCTGGGGGGAGGGAGTTTGCCCATGCTTCGCAGAGCCCGGCCGAAATTGCGCCCGTCCCCTTTCGGCTTGCTTGGCTTGCCGGCGTCTCCTTTTGGCTTGCCGGAGTGTGAGGGTAACTGACCGCCAGGAAAGTCGGAGTGGCCTAGGCCCGCCTCAAAGCGCCTCACAAGTCAAACCCGAACTTCAAATCCTGAAGCAGTGTTTCCGCGGCCTTGGCCGGGTCGAGCAGAAACTCTTGCGAGGTAACGGTCACGTCAGCCCCGAATTCCTCATCGAGGAATCTCTCGCCAGTTAAGGTGGTGGCGTCACTGAGGTGTTGTACCATCTGCGCGTCCAGGACATCGTAGAGCCCGATGGAGAGGAGGATGGACCCGGGCAGCTCCACACCGGGATGCTTATAGAATTTTGCGGCAACCTCGAACACTTCCCGGGCAAACCGCGCCGTGAGATCGAGGCAAATCGAGGGATGGGCGGGCGGCGAGCCGCAGGTCTTACGCCCCCTGTCGGCGTAGCCGAGCGTCTCCGTTGTGCATTCCATGGCGAAGACGTGGCCTTTGGCGCTCAGGCTGCAACAGCCGACCACTGCGGACTCGGTGCTGATCCCGGCGAGTTTTTTTTTCTTGGCAAAAGCCCCGCCGGGCACCTGTTGCCGTGAGTTTGGCGCCAGCTCGAAGCCAAATAAGCCCAGGGATTCATAGCATGTTTTCGGATCGCACAGATCCCGCCATGGGTAGACGGGGATGACGGAAGCCCAACGCAGCGGCAACCCCCTCGGGCCCGGCTCCTCGGCCAGGGATCGCCCCAACCCGGCTTTCTCGCCAAGCCGAAGGCGGATTTCGACCAACTGGTGCGCCGCTCGTTTGAGGTCTCGCGAGACAAGATCGCGCCGCTGGTCCTCAATGCGGCCTCGCCGCTCAAGGAGGTGGCCGATTCGCTCGATCTTGGCGTAATGAAAGCCGTCGCCTTGGCTGCCAGTTCTTTCATAGATGTACCCGTCCACCGCGTGGGGCGCCTCGCGGCTCTCGTCCACACGAATGACGCAAAGCGCCGTCCCGGAATCGTGGGGGTTCTCGATGATGGGGCTGATTTGCGGCCGGAGTGGAGGGTAGATGTTGTCACGGCACTTCGCCGTGATTTGCTCCTCGATACCAGGGTTTTTCTTCATGCCCTTCGGTGGCCATGCTGGCTTGTTGGTGACCCTGTCGGCTTCAATCCCGATAACGATGAGCCCGCCCAGGGAATTGGCGAATGCTGCGACGAGCTTGTGCAGTTTGCTAGGGATCTCGGCCTTGTAGTCAAGGCGCGGTCCCTCCGCGTGCCCCTGCTGGCAGAAGATTTCGATGTCCTCGAACGTGACAAGCTCCATGGGCTTGTGCCAGAGGCTCATGATCCCGTCCTCGATGTTTGCTCAGGGTGTCCAATGTCCGATGCGGAGGATTTGCTCTATCCCGTCGGCGGTCGCGATCCCGATCCTTCGAACGTAGTCGGCTTAGGGCAATGGGTCTCAGTTCACCTTTTCCCTCAAATGCTCCTGAACTGATGAACCGACACCGATTATTCCTTGAACTGATGAACCGACACCGATTATTCCTCGAGATGATCTGCCTATATTTCGCAGGCTGGGCAAGTCTTGAGGAGTGATCAGAACATATCAACAACCTGAAAGTCGCGGCTCTCTGACGCCCGCGGCTCGGTTCCCGAGCCTGTGGTGTTCGCTGCTGCGCGGTGATCTGTTACGGAAGGGCCACGAGGGTTCAACTTTCCCCACCCTTTCCTGACGTGAGCGGGACTCTCGACGCCTTGCCAGGGCTTCCGCTCGACTCTGGACGCGATACCACCCACGAGCAGACCAGGCCTTGACGGGAATCTGATTGCAGCATGGAGGGGCTCCTCCCACCGCCGACCCGTCAACTTCCTTAACGAGAGTTCACGTGGAAGTGAGACGATCCCATGCCGACGTCTTTCGAAGAGGATCCAAGTGTTTTGCTGGAAAGGGGTTGCTCCGCAAGACCCGGCTGTCAGCCACTCATCACAACTCTTTTTGTGTCTGGATTCTAGCCGTCTTGACCATAGACTAACATATGGCCTCTGGAGTGAACCGTGCGGATTATCGTTTCGAGGATGGACTTCAATGATGACGAACGGAATTCCCCCTGAATTCGTTTGTCCGCAAGGCCACCGCTGGCGGTTTGACGACCACCCCGCGGCCCGGTCCCACGATGAGCAACGGCGATGTCCCATCTGCGGCGGCGACGGATTGACCGCCGATCGACCGATCGGCGGGAGCGGGGGAGAGGGCTCATCGAGGCCGCCACCGCGCCACAGCTCGAACTCACTTCCGGGGAGGCCCACGTTCCCCGCGATCCCAGGGTACGCGATTCTCGGTGTCTTGGGACGCGGTCTGGCAGGCGTGGTCTACGAGGCCCGTGAGCTGGCACGGGATTGTCGCGTCGCCCTGGAAGTGATCGAATCGGAGCGGAATGGGGCCTCCGGAGACGATGGCTTCGTCCACCTCGACGCCGGTGCGACGCGGCTGCATCACCCGAACATCGTCCCCGTCCTTTCGTGCGGTCGTCATGACGGAGGCGAGTTCGTGGTCTCTGAGTTCGTGAAGGGAGAGAATCTCCGCGAACACCTCGAACGAGGGCCGCTTCCTGTCCAGACGGCGGCCGAGATCGTCGAGACACTCGCCCGCGCCGTCCACGAGGCGCACCGGCTGGGCTTCCGCCACGGGGACCTCACCGCCGCCCGAGTCCTGCTCACACCGTCGCATCCCCCCCGGTTCGTGGACTCCGAGCTGGGCCGTCTCTGCGAAGAGAATGGTCGCGAGCTGATCCCCAGGATCACGGGGTTCGGCATGGCCGGCGCCCCGGGAGCGGGGCGGGACTCGAACTCGCCGGGCGCGGCGGACGGCTTCGGGCTCGGGTCGATCCTGTTCGAGCTGCTCACCGGCCAGCCGCCGCGGGAGGCGGAGTCGATCGATCGGGGAGCCGCACCGCCGAGCGCGTGGAATCCGAAGGTGCCCAAGGATCTCGAGGCGATCTGCCTGTCCTGCCTCGAACCCGACCCCGCCCGCCGCCTCGCCGACGCCGGGCTGCTGGCCGACGCACTCCGTCAGTTCCTCGACACGTTCGTCACCCTGTTCCAGTGCAGCCGATGTTCCAAGGCGATCAAATCCAAGAAGCCGCTCCAGGTTGGGACGACGGTCGTCCGCTGCCCCCATTGCGGGGCGCAATCGCTC
>JBKQMU010000090.1:0-13444 GCA_052146555.1 Isosphaeraceae bacterium | reverse complement strand
CCACGCCTCAGGTCCCCGGCAAGTACCTGCCGCCGGTCGGGCCCCCGATCACCACGCCTCAGGTCCCTGGCAAGTTCCTGCCTCCGGCCGGGCCGCCGATCTCCACGCCTCAGGTCCCCGGCAAGTTCCTGCCTCCGGCCGGCACGCCTCAGGTCCCCGGCAAGGGTCTGCCTCCCGGTTATCCTCCGATTCCGGTGAAGGTTACCCCACAGCACTGAGATCGAAAGCCTGAAGCCGAAGCGGAATGCAGCCACCCCCGAGATGCTCTCGGGGGTGGTTTTCGTTTCGAAGATCAGTCGAAGCCGTCGCAACAGAGACGCACTCAGCGATTCGTCTTTCTCTGGTCTTACGACTCCGGAAACCGCCATGACTTCAGGTTGATTGCCTGCGATCGCGACGAGCCCTGTCTGTCCTTCGATCGGACTGCTTCCCTTTGTCCTGCTTGCCACTCCTGCCGCAATCCGAAGTTCCGCCCTAAACGCAAAAAGAAAAAGGATGGCAAGCACGTGTCCTGCCATCCTCTCGGTAAGAGTCGATTCCACTCGTGAGCCGCACTCATTTCAAACGTCGCTCGTGTCCCACCCGTCAGTGTGGTGCCTGCGGAGTGGTTGCGGGGGCAGCGGGGGCAGCGCCGTAAGACGGGCCACAGTTGCCCCCTGGGCACTCGGCCGGATAGTCGCCCACGTTGACGTTGTAGTAGTAGTTGACGGGGTAGTAGTAGGGATACGAATAGTAGTGACGCCGGTAGACGTTGTAGATCGGCGTCCAGACAGGGTACGGCACGGGGTAGTAGGACGGGCAGTAGTAGTCAATGTAGTTGACGATGGGCTGGCCGTAGCCGCTGCCATATCCCGGCGCGCCTTGCGGAGCGGCCTGGGCCGCGGCCTGCGGGGCCGGGGCCTGGGGGGTCGCCTGCGCGCTGGCAGTCCCCTTGGGGTCCAGCGCCATCACAGCGCCCAAGACTGCGATCACAACCCCAACACGTCGTGCGATCATAATGGTCCTCATGGTTGTACGACCTCCCGGGACTGAAGATCACCGGGACATCGGCCGTCCCGATACCGATAACCCGCTCAGCATGGCGGTTCGCCGAACTGACTATTCAGTGTGAATCTCGCCACCCATTTATTCGCCCTGAATATCATAATCCGACGAACCCGCCTCAATCTCCCATGTTGAGCCCGGCAAGTCAAATGAAATCTTCCCTAGAATCTCCAAACCTCCGATAATAACTCTAAATCCTTGAAGAGCCTTGAGATTTGACGAAGCGACCGACACCAGCGGAGGTCTTTTACCACGAGAAAAATGGCGTCTTTTCTTCATATGAATGATTTTGCTATAACATTCCTAAGCGGCCCTGCGAGAAGATAGGCATATAAGCGATTGTGTGCTATGAAGGGAACCAGAGCTGACATGCGAACCTTATGTTCAGTAGTGATCTGCGGATAGCATGATTGAGAGATACTTTGTCAAGCGGCCTGGGACCTCACAATGCATGCTGACACACATTCGATCAACTCGCTTGCCGTCCCTGACGGCTCTGTCAGATGGCGGCCATTCGACGTGATAACCGGCAGACCCTGTGAAAGGCCTGAAGACTCCTGCCTTTCGAGGTGAATGACCCGGATGCGGATCGGGCGCCTGCTGTCCGGCTTCTGGGGTCTTGGTCAGCCAGGTCTGATAAGGTTGGGGTCCAGGGTTCTCAGTGGAGGCAAGAGGGGCGCTTCGGAGTCCTCGATCGTTTCGTTCGACCGGGTTCGCGCCACTGGAAGTACTGCCTAGAGGCAGGAATGGGTTACGCGCGAGCGCCTCTCGGAGCCCGGAATTCCCCGGGGCATACAGTTCAAGGAGATGAGGAGTGGGAGTTGGGCGCGACGATCGGACTAAGCACTCGTTCCGCCGGAGCCAGGGAAGGGCGCTTTGCCAAGCTCGGTGCCCCCCGCTCGCAGCCAATAGGTCGATCATCTCCCGATCAGGCTGCTTGGCTCATGATCAGGAGATGACAATGGACAAAGCTAGCGCCTGCAACCATGAATCGCCAGGGAGGGCAGTCGGGCCTTCGCGGCGCGGGGCCATCAGTCTCCTTCAGGAGAGCTGACAGCACCAGGCCCGCCTGCCTCGGCACTCGGAACCGGAGAAACGGCACCGACTGGGGCGGGTGCTATCATGCCGGGGCCCTCGCACGGAACCGTTACAGGCACCATGACCTGCCGGGTCACGGCGACCTGGCGGGCGACCTGGCGCTGCTGCGCTTGGTACGTCGTCACTGGCGCCGTGTAAGGCACCTGCACCGCGTATTGCTGGGTCACGTTCTCCGTCACCTGACGCTGCTGCGACTGGTACGTCGTCACGGGCACCGTGTACGGCACCTGCACCGCGTATTGCTGGGTCACGTTCTCCGTCACCTGACGCTGCTGCGACTGGTACGTCGTCACAGGCACCGTGTACGGCACCTGCACCGCGTATTGCTGGGTCACATGCTCCGCCACCTGACGCTGCTGCGACTGGTACGTCGTCACAGGCACCGTGTACGGCACTTGCACCGCGTGCTGCTGGGTCACGATCTCCGTCACCTGCTTGTACTGGGTGGTCGGCACCATTTCGGTCCGCTGCTCGGCAACCTGAACGGTGGTGGTCACCGGAACGGTTTCCGTGACCTGGGAGGCCTGCACGGTTGTCACCGGCACTTCGTATTCCTGGATCTGCTGTTCGGACACGGTGTCATTGACCGTGACCGGCACAATCTCAGTCCGGCTGACCGGCACCTGCACCACCTGCTGGACGGGAACCATGCGGGTCTTGGTCTGGTTCGCGTAGGTCGTCTCGGGAACCGACTGGACGACCGGTCGGGACACGTAGACCTGCTGGCAGGTATAGGACGTCTGGACAGAGCCACAGCCAGCAGCCCCTCCGCCAGCGCCGCCGCAACCGCCGTGCCGGCCGAAGAGTCGGCCGCCGCAAAGTCCGCAGCCGCCGCCGAAGCGATGGACGCAATTGTGGGTGCAGCCCGCACCGCAGCCGCCGAAGAGTCCGCCGCCGCCCGCTGCGCCTGTCGCACCTGTCGCGCAACCGGCTGGAGCCGTCTTGATAACGGGCACGGCCACAAGCTCATAGCCTCCTTGTTCCTCGACAACCTGCCGCATCGTGGTGACGGGCACGGTTTCGTAGTAAGTCTGCGGAATGAGCTGGGTTTGGGTCTGAGCCACGGTATCGGTAACCGTCCGAGGCTGCATGAGCGTGCGGGTCACGGGTTTCTGCACCGTCACACACCGCTGCTGCTTCTGCATGGTGGTTACGGGATTGTAAACGGTCCTGCTGACCTGCTGGTTGACCGTTTGTTGCCTAGGCACATAGACGGTGACCGTACGCGGCACGTTTACGACTTCCGGAACCGTCTTGGTGACCGGCACGGTCTGGGTGCGGTACTCAGTGCGATACTGCGTCTGGTTGACCGTCACCGGAACCTGCTCGACCAACGTCTTGGTGACTGGCACGGTCTGGGTGCGGTACTCAGTGCGGTACTGCGTCTGATTGACGATCACCGGAACCTGCTCGACCAACGTCCTTGTCACCGGCACGGTCTGGGTGCGGTACTCGGTGCGGTACTGCGTCTGGTTGACCGTCACCGGAACCTGCTCGACGAACGTCTTGGTCACCGGCACAGTCCGGGTGCGGTACTCGGTGCGATACTGCGTCTGGTTGATCGTCACCGGAACCTGCTCGACGCACGTCCTGGTTACCGGCACGGTCTGGGTGCGGCACTCGGTGCGGTACTGCGTCTGATTGACGGTCACCGGAACCTGCTCGACGAACGTCTTGGTTACCGGGACGGTTTGGGTGCGGCACTCGGTCCGGTACTGAGTCTGCATCGTTGTGACCGGAACGCAAACGGTCTCGACATCGTAGACCGTTTCGCAGATCACGTGCGTCTGTGGAACCATGACGGTTGTCGTCCGGCCCCCTGCGTTTGCTGGCAACACGGCTCCCTGGGTGGAAGGTGCAGCCTGGGGCGAGGCTGTCGGATCCTCCGCCGCCCTGGCCGGGTTTGCCACCCCCTGGAGGCCCAGCGCCATCAGTCCGCAGAACGCGAACGTCGGGCCCCGCAAGCTGTGTTTCATCACGGTCGTCTCCCTGGAACGTCGAACAGAAAACCATGCTCCTTCATTGCCAATTGCTACAATCCCTTGAAACATCTGAGTCGTTCTTTCCTGCATTGACCTACTGCACCAACTTTTCCACCCAGAACTCTTCTTTTTCCCAGAACGCTCAGACCTCGCTAATCTAGCCATGGGCACCCTGCTCTTTCCAGACTTCTGTCTGCTCGAGCGCCCTTATTGGATGACCCCGATATGCTAAAGGATGCCAGAAAACCTGCCATCACTGAGACTTACCTCCACATTCGTGGGGCGCAAGCCCGAACAATACGCTGATAATCACGGACAATTTCCGAACATTAAATCTTCTTTTGATCTAAAGGCTGCGCTCGGGCATAGAAATCAGATGTGTTGTCGCGAGCTTCGATTCCAGGCATTTTCTTCTCCGCCGCCCACTTGGGGGCAAGCGATCAAGACCGCTACGAATGCTTCTATGATAGCTTGCAGACACTCGACAACAGAAGCAAAGGAGAGTTGTTCTAAGCTCTCAGGACCGGCTCGGCGGGAAGGTCGAGATGGAATAGGACCGGGACCAGGCGCTCTGAGGCGCCATCGTGATGCGCGCCAGAGATTTCACCGGTTCGGAGGAGGCTGGTTTGTTGCGGCTAGTCGCGGATTCGCTTACTCTGAGGACGTGGTGGCTTGATCGGACAGGCCACGTTGCTCGTCGTCCTCTGGCGCACTTCGGTAGCTCTCCGCGGCTTGCGATTGCAGGCTTGTCTTCGAAGCATGCAGCGAATACCCCCTCCCATGTCCAAGACCGAACGCGAACGCAATCTCGCCGTCTTCATCGATCTGGAAAACCTCGCCATGGGCTTCCAGGGGCAGCGAAAGATCCGGTTTGAAGTTCAGAAGGTGCTCGAGCGCCTGGTCGAGAAGGGAAAGTTGATCGTCAAGAAAGCCTATGCCGACTGGAGCCGCTTTCCCAGCTACACGGCGCCGTTTCATGAGTCGGCCATCGAGCTGATCGAAATTCCCAAACGGTCCCAGACCGGCAAGAACTCGGCCGATATCCGCCTGGTGGTCGACGCCATGGATCTGGCCTGGAGCAAGCCCCACGTGGACACGTTCGTGATCGTCTCCGGCGACTCCGACTTCTCGCCCCTGGTCTCCAAGCTCAAGGAGAACAACCGGCACGTGATCGGACTAGGCATGAAAGGCTCAACGTCCGACCTCTTGCGCGACAACTGCGACGAGTTCATCTATTACGAGGACCTCGAGCGGCAGGAACAGAACGAGCAACAACTGGCTACTAACCTCAATGCCTATCTTCCGCCCAGCTTGACTGAGAAGCAGCGCGAGGTATTCAGCTTGCTGGTGGAAGCTTGCAACGCACTGCGGCGCGAGAACCACGAAGTGCTTTACGCGTCGATGATCAAGGACACGATGAAGCGGAAGAAACCCTCGTTCGACGAAAGCTACTACGGTTACCGCAGCTTCACACACCTGATGGAAGATGCCGACAACCTGGCTTTGGTCGATATCGAGCGCAATCCCAAGAGCGGGACCTACGTCGTCACCCGGATCTGCGGCGAGGGGGAGGACCGTGCTCCCGGCACGGCCTCGGCGCCTGCTGCCCCGATTCACGGTACCACCCCGGTTCACGGCCGGCCCGCGACCGCTCCGAATTCCATCGCCCGTCGCGACAAAGGGGGTACCGGACAGAGACACTGACGCGCCCCCCTCGGCCAGCCTCGCCGCGATTTCGCTCTCGGTGCCTCGGAACATCCTCTGTATTGAGCCCGACTCGCTTTCCATAATGAGATCATGCAAGGACATGCGGTCGTGCGGTCATCTCTGCATGGTCCGCGCTGTCGAGCTATTCCGGGAGCCCTCCTTTATGGCTGCGCCTGTCGCTTGCAGATCCACGTTTCGCCTTGGTCTGCTCGCTCTTTTGGGGGCTGCGACGGCCCTGGCCCAGGATCGCGCGCCCGGCCCGGGCCGGCCCGGGGACGTGCTTGCCAGCCATGAACTGAAGCGATCGGGCACGACCTGGGTCTTGGGGGATGAGACCACGGTGCTCAAGAACCTCCGCGAAGCCAGAGATCTCTACCATCAGGCCGAATCCGGGCTCATGCAGCGGCACCAGCTCGAGTACAACCGGCAGGAGCGGAACGAAACGATCGAACAACTGCGGATGCAAAGCGACATGTTCGCTCAGCGGATCAGGGAGCTCGATCAGCAGCTCTATGACCTGGTGCCGCAGGGAGGAAACTATTACGTCCAGATCCAGAGAGATCAACTCGCCCGGGAACACAACATGTTGGCCGCTCAGCTCAACCAGGTGAACAATGAGCTGAATAGGCTGCGGGAGCAGAGTAAAGACCGGGACCAGAAATCGCAGATCGATGGCGAGGCGGCTCAGAGCCGCGAGAAATACATGGACTCGGTCATCGAGCTTCGCAAGTCGGTCGACAACGTCCTGGCGAAGTATGCCTCGCTGGCCAAGAACGCCGACGTGCAGAAGGCACTCGAGGCTCTCTCGGCCACCACGAAGAACAAGCACAAGCTGGGGCCGTCGAAGGCCCTGAATGACGCCATCAAGAAGCTCGAGAAGTCCGAAGCCGCCGTCAAGAGTGAATCGATCGAGCTTCATCGCCAGAACGGCGTCGATCACGTCTACGCCACGCTGGGCAAGGTGCCGGCCAAGATGGTCTTCGACACCGGTGCGGGGCTGACGACGATCTCCTCCGTGCTGGCCAAGAAGATCGGTCTCAAGGTCCGGCCAGGCGACCAGACGATCGAGCTGAAGACCGCCGATGGAACGACGATCAAGGCGAAGCAGATGACCATCCCCTCGGTACGGGTGAGCAAGTTCACGGTCGCCAACGTCGAGTGCGCCGTGATGCCGGAAGAAAAGGGGGACATCGACCCGCTCTTAGGCCAGAGCTTCTTCAAACACTTCAAGGTCGAGTACAGCCCGGAGGGTCGCACGCTGAGGCTCAAGAGACTGGAGACGACCGAATCCGACGGCACCACCGCCGCCGACCCCGATGACAGCGGATCGGCAAGCAAGGCCACGTCCAAGGCCAGGCGGCCGGGCACGCGTCAGCCCCGAGCCAGCACGAAGTCCAGGCGCCCAGCTCGCGGCCGCAGCCAGCCGAGCATGGATGAAGGCGAACCCGTCGCTCCGGACGCCTCTCCCGCCGGCCCGAATTGAGACATCGTCCAACCTGAGCCGAGCCGGAAGGCTCAGGAAGCGCGCGCCTGCTTGAGCCGAGCCAGGAATCCTGTGTTTGCGGGGCTATCCAGTCCTCTTTGGACAGTGGCAATCAACGCGCTTAAGTCGCCGCGGAGCAACGCGCCTGGATCGAGCCAGAGGCCGGGAAAGACAAGGCTGCGCAAGATTCCGTCGTCGCCTGGTGCGAGGGCTTTGAAATGTCCCTCCTCGCTTACGAACCAGTCGAGCTTTCTCTCCAGCACCTGCCAGACGATGTATTCGAGGACACCGTGCCGGAGGTAAGCCTCTTTCTTGACGCCCAAGTCGTAGCTAGCGCTCGTGGAGGCAACTTCAACGGCCAGCTAGGGCGCGCCTTCGATGTATCCCTCTTCGCCGATCCGCGCCCGACCTCCGTGTTCCGGCTGGATGAAGAGCGAGCAATCGGGCTGAGGCATATTCTTTAGGTCCAGGCGAACCGAGCTATTGTCGCCGACATCGACGCCAGCGGTGCTTCCTACGTACACGCCAAGCCAGCATGTCAGATGGGCGTGCGGCCGGCCGTGTGATCGGTGGTTGACTGGCGAGGGCACGTAGACGACTCCTTCGATCAGCTCCGCTTTCTTGAGGTCTGGCATGGCGTCGTAGCGACGCTCGAACTCCTCACGGGTCAAGCGTTGGCCGTTCTCCAGCAGAGGCACTGCGCTGATGGCTTGTGCCTCTGTCGGCTCGGAGGGTTTGGATCGAGGAGTTGAGACTGCCATGGTAGTGGCCTCTGAAGGACCGATTCGGTCGGCGAACTCTTCCTTCAGGATTGTACGCGATTCTTCAATTGCTGCCGCGCGGCCTCAGCCACCTTTTCGACCGTGAAGCCAAACTCTTTCAGCAGGTCTTTGAGCGGGGCCGAGGCGCCAAAGGTGCGCATGCCGATGCTCGTGCCGTGATCGCCCACGAACTTGTTCCAGCCGAAGGTCGAGGCCTGCTCGACGGAGACGCGCGACTTGACGGAGGGCGGCAAGACGTAGTCCCGGTACGCGGGTTCCTGGTCGTCGAAGATATGCCAGCACGGCATGCTCACGACGCGCGCCTTGATGCCTTCCTGCGACAGCTTCTCGAAAGCCCCCACGCACAGCGAAATCTCGCTGCCGCTTCCCATGAGGATAACTTCCGGCTGGCCGTCGGCCGCGTCCGCCAAAATGTAGGCGCCCCGGGCAACGCCCGCGGCGGAGGCATACTTGGTGCGGTCCAGGGTCGGGATGTTCTGACGCGTCAGCACGAGCAACGCAGGCTTGTCATGTGATGTCATGATCACCTTCCAGGCTTCGACGACCTCGTTGGCGTCGCAGGGGCGCATCACCAGAAGTCCGGGTATCGCCCGCAGCGAGGGAAGCTGCTCGATCGGCTGATGGGTCGGCCCGTCCTCACCGACGCCGATCGAATCGTGCGTGAAAACGTAGATGACGGGCAGTTCCATGAGCGAGGCTAAGCGTATCGGCGGCCGGACGTAATCGCTGAAGATCAGGAACGACGCCCCGTAAGGACGGAGGTTCACGGTCGCGAGGCCATTGAGGATCGCCCCCATCGCATGCTCGCGAATCCCAAAGTGAAGGTTCCGGCCACCGTGGCTGCCGGCCTCAAAGTTCCCAGCGCCCTCGAAGCCCAGCAGGGTCTTGGTGGAGGGAGCGAGGTCGGCCGAGCCTCCGAGCAGCCAGGGGACATTCTTGGCGATCGCATTTAAGACTTCACCCGAGGAATTCCGCGTGGCGACACCCTTGGGATCGGCTTTATACGTCGGCAGACCCTTGTCCCAACCTTCGGGAAGCTCACCACGGTTCATCAGGTCGAGCTCGCGACCCTGCTCGGGATTTTTCGCCTTGTACTCCTCCAGCTTGGCTACCCAGGCGGTGCGGAGCTCGTTGCCGCGGCGGCCGATGCCCTGCTGAAAGTGGTCGTAGACGCCGTCGGGCACCATGAATTTAGCGTCTTCGGGCCAGCCGTAGAACCGCTTGGTGAGCCGGACCTCGTCTTCGCCCAAGGGCTCACCGTGGGCGCCATGGGTGTCCTGCTTGTGGGGAGCGCCCCAGGCGATGTGGCTGTCGACGATGATCAGGGTGGGCCGGTCGTCGGTTTCGAGAGACAGCGCGAAGGCGCGCTCCAGCAGCTCCAGGTCGTTGGCGTCGCTCACTCGGGCCACGTGCCAGCCATAGGCCATGAATCGCTCGGCCACGTCTTCGCTGAAGGCAAGCGAGGTATTGCCCTCGATTGTGATCCGGTTGTTGTCGTAGATCCAGCACAGGTTTCCAAGCTTCAGATGGCCCGCCAATGAGCCCGCCTCGTGCGAGATGCCCTCCATCATGTCGCCGTCGCTGCATATCGCGTACACATTGAAATCAAACAAGTCCTCAAAACCTGGCTTGCCGTAGCGAGAGGTCAGCCATCGCCCCGCCATGGCCATGCCGACCGAGTTGGCGACGCCCTGCCCCAGCGGGCCGGTAGTGGTCTCGACGCCGGAGGTCAGGCGATATTCGGGATGGCCGGGGCACTTGCTGTGCAACTGACGAAACTTCTTGATATCTTCCAACGAGACAGCCGGCGTGCCCAAAGGCTCGTTCTCTCTGCTATACGCCTTGACGCCAGCCAAGTGAAGCAGGCTGTAGAGGAGCATCGACGCATGACCGGCCGAGAGCACGAACCGGTCGCGGTTGGGCCAGACGGGGTCCGCGGGATCATACCGCAGATGGTTCTGCCAGAGGCAGTAGGCCACGGGAGCCAGAGCCATGGGCGTTCCCGGATGCCCTGAGTTCGCCTGCTGGACGGCGTCCATCGACAGCGTCCGGATCGTGTTGATGCAAAGAACCTCCATGGGGTTCTTTGCCGATGTCACGGGCTGCTTGACGTTGCGGTCGGAACTCATGAGTCTCTGGACTCCGTGGTTCGAGAATGTCGCGGCTGGCAAGCCGGCTTGGGCCGCGGCGAGTGACAGTTCGTGCGATCCAGGGTGAAGATCATGCCGGCGCGACCCCGGCATCGGCAAGCTCAGTGCGAAGCTGGTCGAGATCCAGGAACCGGATCGCCCGCAGTCCCAGCTTCAGCGCGGTTTCCACGTTGACGGGGCGATCGTCAATAAAGATACCTCGTGCGGCCCGGCAGCCGGTGATTCCCATCGCATTTAGATAAATGTCCTCATCGGGTTTCACCTGGCCGAGATAGCACGATGTGAGGAACGCTTGGAAGACCGAGCAGAGCCCGAAGGTCCGCACCCGGTATTCGTGCAGCTCGCGTGATTCGTTGTTGAGCGTCAGCAGTCGAAAGCGGCCGGTTGCCGCCAGCGACTGGACCCAGTCCAGCGTACCTCCCAGCACTTTCGATTGATCGAATATGAACTGCTTGAAATCGTCCCGCGAGAACGATCGCCCAGTGTAAAAAACCGTCTTCTCGATGTAGGCGTCCAGGCTCAGGCGGCCGGTCTCGAACGCCGTCTTCACCATGCTGTGCCGGGTATGAAAATCCAGTCCGTCCAGGCCAAAGGCCTCGATCGCGCAGTTCCGCGCTGGCATGTCCCATGCATTGGACAGAAGCACGCCCCCCACGTCAAAGAAAAGGGTCAGAGCGTCAGGCACGGGAAATCCTGTCAAATCAAGGCCGGGTCCACGTTGCGTCACTGGGGCGCTTCCAGCCGCAGCGCGAGGCACAAAAGTCCAGCTCTTCACGCAGCAATTCCGGGACCGATTCTTGTTATAATGCACTTTGCCTTGCGTTTGCCACGGATCAATGACGAAACCTCCGGCATCTGCTGGCCTTTTTCGGTCGGGACGCGACGCAGCCGGAGGAGATTGTGAGGGATCTCCGGCCCCTCCCGGATCGACTTCCTCTTGCGCAGTAATCGGCCGCGCCGGGCGAATGCACAGGCGTGTACGCCTCTGGGCGATGGCCGAGTGAGAATCGTCGCACGCAGAACCATCAGCTCCGGCCCGCGCGTAGTGGCAGCAGTTCGTGCGCGAGGGCGTACTGCGCCACGTCTTTGCCCTCGATCAACCCAGTCGCGTTGTCGAACGAGAA
Source organism: Isosphaeraceae bacterium (assembly GCA_052146555.1). Taxonomy (GTDB): domain Bacteria; phylum Planctomycetota; class Planctomycetia; order Isosphaerales; family Isosphaeraceae; genus Aquisphaera. Next base: position 2,074 of record JBKQMU010000090.1, on the reverse strand, counting down.
ATGGATCCCGCCGTACATGCGGCTGGCCGCGGCCTCGGCGGCGGCCTGATCGAAGCTGCTGAAGTGACGCGGTGGCAAGTCCTCGGTCGGGTCGCCCGGGTCGGTGAAGGTGAAATTTGTTCCAAAGACCGAGTCCAAGACCGTCGCGGCCGCGCCGCTGAAGTTCGCATGCCCTGAGGTATACGACGCGAACTCGGGCGTCACCCACAGCGGCGTCCAGGTGGGGTCGCCTGAGGTCAGCGGGTTGCCGTCACTATTGCCATCGCGGATCGCGGTCACCGGACGCCAGAAATCGTAGTAATTCTTGGTATTCCAGCAGGAGATCCCGGCGTCGGCCAGCGCGATGTCAAGCATGGCGAAGAGCTTGGCCTCGGCGGGCAGCGACAGCCGCTGCGACATCGCCGCCTCCTCCGCGATCTGATTCCAGTGCCCCGGTGGAGTGAAAGTAACTCCGGACTGGTCGGCCCAAAATCGAGCAAAGGCCGTCTCGTCGGCTGTCCGGACGGTGCTGTCGATGCTGCCGTATGCCATCACCTGATTGTACGCGGCCGCATACGTAGCGCTATTAAGCGCTGGCGGGGGGCCAGGCCGGAACTGCGACGGGCTCGTCATGGCGAATGGGGTCACGAACGCAAAGTTGAGCCCGACCGGAAGGCCATAGGAGGGCGGCGTGGATGACCACATGCCCGGCTGCGTCGCGGGGGGTGCATTCACGAACGTATTGGCGCCATCGTTGGCCCGTAGAGCCAGGATGGCATCGCCAACCCGGCGGCCCACGATCTCTCCATAGGTTTGGGCCAGTTTACCTGGGACCATGGCCAGCGACTCTTTGAGGGTCGCCGCGAACGTCGCTGACTGCTTGGGATAGAGGTCGGTGAGGACCTCATCCGCTGCGCCCGCCACGGCCGCCACGGCCGCCACCGTTGACGTGTTTCGGGGTGCCCGGACCTGGATGCCGTCGTACGGCTCAGACCGCGGGTCGATCGAGTTGACTGCGTCGTAGACCGCCAGTTGGACCATCGCCAGGTTCCGGGCTGCCATCGGTGGATTGCTATTCCCAGTCCGGATGGCATTTAGGGTCGCCACGTTCCAGGCGATCAGGACATCGCCACGGGTCACCTTGACGTCGGTCGTCGCTGTCTGCCCGGCCTTATCCGAGCACTGGACCTGGAAGCTTGCCGTTCCCTTGGAAAGGGCAACGGTGAAGTGATAATTCCCCTGGGGATTGGCTTTGGTGATCCTTCGGCTTTTGCCTCCGGAGGCCTGTGTCAGTCGGACCTGGACACCGGGGGCTGTCCGCCCCACGATGGTCACTAGCGGCGTCAAGACGACGCCATTGCCATCCGGGTCGGACTTGGGGGAAATTTCCGCGGTGATCGAGAGTGGCGCCGCAGACGCCGGGGCGGCAAACCCGATCGGAGCTTTCAGAGCACCGGCCGACAGGAGCGCCCGCGTTTCCAGCGATTCGACTCGGAACCAAGTTCGCTTTTGTTTCGAGAGATGAGCAGCCATGGGCGAATCTCCTTTGGAAATGATATGTAGGAGCATCATTTCTGGGCTTCAGGATTTTCTCCAACACCGGGTCGTCACCCAGGAGTCGGGTGTTGAAACATCATTGCTGGCCGCGAGAAGACGCTCCCACACCTGTTTTTCCAGAGATACGCGTACGGAGCCGGGGACGAACGCGGATGCCCGCGGATCGATACCATTCGGTCAATTGGCCCTGCCAAGCCCGCTTAACACACGTCAAGCTACAGAAGCTCTCATTCTTCATCTGTGTCCATCAGGTGCGTCAGGCGAAGCTTGGTTGATCTCGTCAGTTGAAAGGTACTGACCATGGCACTTGCTCGTTCACCATGAAGCCGACCCGGCGGCGGCCGGGGTAACCCGTTCGTCGGAGCCCGGGAACGCGAAGACGTCAGCCGTAGCGCAAGCGAACCCTTCGGCCTCGTTACATTTATGAGGATGGCCAACCTTCCTGATTTGTTGAAGCCTGCCATCGGCCGTGAAGCAACGAGCAGATGCAGCGGTCGAATCCTCCGGGGTGATACGGGACAGCGGGCGTCGAAAGATC
>JBKQMU010000089.1:0-29231 GCA_052146555.1 Isosphaeraceae bacterium | reverse complement strand
AACGAACGCAAGAGACCGAGGATGGCCAAGAGGATCATGGTTTGCAGCAATGTCAACCGAGGTATCCGCATAGAACCGCCCTCAGCCAGCGGCAAGGGGCTCTTTAGTTCAGGCTTTGGGGTGGGGGTGCTCTTTCGCCCGACCCGGTCGTTCGCCAAACGACGAAAGCAGCGACCGTTGCCCCGATCGCGCCGCAGGCACCGTAGATGATCGGTTCGGTGATTCCGCGATTGAAGCCCAGACCCAGGAGGACGCCCGGGACAGCCCCGAACAGCGCGGCGGTGGCAAGCAAAATGCCGACGAAACGCGACTCGAGATTGGGTGCCAGCCCCCGTGCCACCGTGCCGGTGATGGCCCCGACACCGCCGACAACCAGACCGAAGAGGGTGCCGGCAAGTAGCCAATCGGGCAGGGAGGCGGTGTCTAAGGCCCAGAAGATCAGGCCGACGAACCCCCCGAGGACTACCGAGGCGATCACGCCGAGGATGAATCCCGAAATCAGGCGGCCCATGGTGGTGGCCTCGTCGTTCATCGGTCCTCAGTCGGCCAACAGGTAAGCGAAGCGGACCGCCGAGAACTTGGAAAGCATCGTTTCTATTTCACCGCTGCCAGGTCTCCTCTTCGGTCTTCCTCCTCGGCCTGCCTCCGGTGCCCTTACAATTGGGAACATCCGGGAGACCCTCTGGGCGATTGCCAGGTGTTCACAGGTGCACCCACAGTTGCCCTGTAGGATACCACGGGACACGCTTCGTTGCATCCCCGTCGATGCGTTCGCCATTCCGGCAGGGGCCTCCGGTGCCAGGGGGGCTTTCGGGGGGCTTTGGGCGTCGGTTCACCCTTTCGAGGTGAAGAATGCCGAACTGCGGACACCTTTCCTCCCGCCCAGGAGTTCTCCATCACATTCAGGACGCCGCTCTTTTGAACCATGCCGGGAAAACGCGCAATGCCGGCGCTCTCCAGCGGATCCTATTTGACTTTCCGATTCCCGGGGTTATCGTCTTAACGAGGTTGCAACAAGTGTATATAGGCAGCCAAATCTGCGTTTTCGATCAAGTTTGCCTCAGTGGCCAACGCGATGGGTTTTTCGATGTCGGCCTTCGATCGGGTCGGATCGAAAGACCACCTCAAAGCAATCTAGTCCGCCTTCGAGGCGTTTTCGGCCGCAAGGCCGGAGAGGCTGACTTATGAACGGAGTTGCAACCGACAAATCCCCGCTGACCCAGCGTAAATGCATCAGTGCGCGGCGACCCAAGATCGTCAACCGGGCGCCAAGGAGCCGACAGCGTAGGACGGAGAAGTCATCAGGTCCTGGAACAGGAGAGGGGTGATGTCGCTCTCCCGCCAGGTCGCCTGCCCCGGGGGCGCCGAGGCATCGGCCTACCCCGCGGAACGCAGCGATAGAACCACCGGGCCACCGGCTGCCGCTGAGACGAGCGCGGCGCCTCCGCTCCGCAGCGTCCACACCACCAACTTCCCCGCCCTCCTCGATCAGCTTAGCATCTCGCTGCTGGTGACCACCTACCAGGCCGGCAAGCTGGTCGTGCTGCGGGCTGACCAGGACCACGTCAACACCCACTTCCGCAACCTCAGCAAACCGATGGGGCTGGCGGTCGCCGGCGATCGACTGGCAGTGGGGACGCTCCTGGAAATCTGGGAGTTCCACAACGTCCCGGCCGTCATCCCCAAGCTGGAGCCGACCGGCCGACACGATGCCTGCTATCTGCCGCGCTCGAGCCATGTCACGGGCGACGTCCAGATCCACGAGATGGCCTGGGTCGGTGACGAACTCTGGTTTGTCAACACGCGATTCTCGTGCCTGTGCACCCGCAGCGCGATCCATAATTTCGTGCCGCGCTGGCGGCCACCGTTCGTCTCGGCCCTGGCGCCCGAGGACCGCTGCCATCTCAACGGCCTGGGCCTGCGTGACGGCCATGTGCGCTACGTCACCGCCCTAGCGGAAAGCGATCAGCCGGCTGGCTGGCGGCCCAACAAGAAGGACGGCGGCATCCTCCTCGAGGTGACGACCAACGAGGTCGTGCTGCGCGGCCTGTCGATGCCGCACTCACCGCGCTGGTATGCTGGGCGGCTCTGGGTGCTGGAATCGGGCACGGGTGGCGTCGGCTTCGTCGATCCGCACTCCGGCCGTTATGTGGGCTTTGCCGAGCTGCCAGGATTCACCCGCGGACTCGACTTTTGCGGTCCGCTGGCCTTCATCGGCCTGTCGCAGGTGCGGGAGAGCGCCATCTTCAGCGGCATCGCCATCGCCGAGCTGCGCGAGGCCCGCGTCCTGGACGCCCGTGACGACCTCCGGCGTTCATGCACCCATTACCTGCGGGTCGTCGCCCGCTTGCGGGCCCGCCGGTCGACCGACTACCGCTTCTTCAACGCTCCTGGAGGCGAAGATCTACCACCACGCTCTGGCCCGGATCGATGCCCTCGATGCCCGGCTCAGCACGGGGTCGGCCTCGGGAGACAAGTTGTTCTGAAGACTCCCGAGCCCTTGGAGCGAGAGCACCTTGATACGCCGCCGCTGGACGGACCGGTGAGGGTTCGCACTGGCTTACAACCTGTGCATCGTTGCGGGCCTGGCACTTGGCCTGGCTTTGCGGCTGCCCGCCACAGCGCTCGCGTTCGGCTGGGGCTTCTCTCTCGGCGCAGCCGTACCGAGTTGGGACTCGCTCGTACTGTTCCGTGTTCGACACGGCCACGACGCCTTCAGACCTACCTTCATTCTGCCCCGCTTGAAACGCCCGACTCGCCTGGCGCGATCAGATTCCGCTTCTCTCCTGGCTCGCGCTCCGTGACCAGTGCCAACTGTGCCGCGCCGCCATTCCATCAAGAGAATGCGTTTCAGAGCTTGCCGGTGGTTTCATCGGAGGAATGATGGCCTTAGTTATCGGATGGAGATTGTTTTCCGAAATCGACTAATAGATTTGACTTCGGAATAAACGTGGGGAATGAATGGCGTAGCAGTTGCGTGAACCGGGCTCACAGTCCGTCCAATTCCCATCCCAATCTGTCCGCATCGGGAGTTTACCACGATGAGATTAGTGAACTTGGTCCGCAAGAGCATTCCCTCTCGCGAGCATTCGTCGCCGCGCTGCACCCGGGTGCGTAGGAATTCGTGGCATGGTTTTGAGATCCTGGAAGACAGGGAGTTGCTCGCAACATTGGACATTGGGAGTCTCAACGGCACCAGCACCAAAGTACTGTCATTCACAGAGCTGGGCCCTTCGGTTACGACGAACCTTACAATCGCTTATGACGACGTGAATCACCAGTATACGTTTTCGGTCGTCTACCCTCAGATCATTACCGCCACCGCGAACGTGCCCGTTTCCAGCGGCAACGGCACAAGCACCGTTGTGGTAAACGCGACTTCGGCGTTTAGTGAGATCTCTATCGAGGGATCGACACCTGCCCACGACTCGGTCCAGATCAACTCACCTGGGAATGACTTCGGCATCCTCCAGGTGCTGTCGCCGTTCAGCCTCGTTGGCTCGACAGTGAGCTCCGGAATGGACTTGCAACCCCTGTCCGCTGACTTGAACGGCAACCCGAAGACTGGCTCGCTCACGAATCCGACTCTCACCATATCATCGGGTGGCGCGCTCGGTGGCAGCGGTACCGTCAACAGTGTGACGGTCAATCAGGGCGGCATCTTATTTTCCCCGTCCTTCACTGCAGCGCCGTCCCGTCTATTTCAACTGCGCGTCAATGGGTCGCTGAGTTTTAACGGTGTCACGAATACCAATTCGAATTTCGTCGAAGCCCAAGCCGGCAACACCCCGGCTGATAATGTTTCCGATAACACTTACGGTTGGGTCAACGCGTCCGGAAATGTTGACATAAGCGGGGCCAACCTCAATGTCGTCCAGAATAACACTTCACTCGGTACATTATATAAGCCTGCGGTATCCACTCTGTTTAACATCCTCAGTGCTTCCCAGATTACCGGCCAGTTCCTCAACGCCACAGCCGCGAATAACTACACAGTTGAATCGGATCAAGGGGGGCAATCGTATCGGGTCCTGTACAGCAATCAGGCCGTGACGCTGCAAGCCTTGGGTAATGTCCAAGTCACGGCAACCCCCGCCACGACGACGACGACATATGGGGCCAGCCAAACTTACGATGTCACGGTGGCACCTGCCTCGAATGAGCCGGTCACGACGTTCGCCCCGACCGGTAGCATCCACGTTTTCAGCGAGGGAAACGACCTCGGAGTTTATCCTTTGAACGAACAGTCGGGCACGACCCTGTCCACGACGATCAGCGTACCGCTGTCTTCCCTCGGTGCGGGTAATCACACTATCCTGTTCCAATACGAACCGGGCCAAGCGTCACTCTACGTCAGCGGAACTGACTCTCCGACCGTCGATGTGATACCCGCTCCCGTGACGGTGAGTATCGCGAGCGCGACGCCAAAAGAAGTATGGGCCGGAGACCCTGTAACGTTTGTCGCCAACGTAGGGCCAATTCCCGCCGGCACTGCCCTTTCGGGCCAAGTTCAGTTCGTCGACGTCACCGACCCAGCGTCACCGATTATCCTGGGAACGGCAGCCCAATCCGAGACAGTACCGGGCCAGTTCAGCTTCACGACGTCGCAGATCCGCGAGGGAGCCAGGACGATTCAGGCCACGTACGTGGCCGACCCTAACTTCACCGACCAGGGTCCAGACCCGACGACCTTGATTATCGTACACCCGTCTTACATCGTCACGAACACAAACGACTCCGGCGCCGGGTCGCTCCGGGCGGCCGTTGATTATGTCAACTCGTTCCAGGGCCGGGCCGACGTGACGGACTCACGAGTATTGTTCCAGATCCCAGGCTCGGGGGTGCACACGATCAGCCCGACCTCACCTCTGCCGCCGATCACCGAGCCGGTGATGATCGACGCCACTAGTCAGCCAGGCTTCAATCCGCAAACGGCTATTCCGGTGATCGAGATCAACGGAGTTAACGCCGGCGCCGGAGCCTCGGGATTTGAAGTCGATGCCGGATCCAGCACCATCGAGGGCTTCCTGATCGATCGCTTCCAGAACGATGGAATCGCCTTGAAATCCGATGGCAATCTCGTTGCTGACAACGAGATCGGCGCCGACGCTGCCGGGACACCTGGCCTGGGGAACCAAGCTGCCGGCATCGGAGTCGGTGGCACGAACAACACCATCGGCGGAACCGGAGCCGGGGCCGGCAACCTGATCTCTGGCAACACCGCCGAGGGAATCTTCATTCAGGTCGGTGGAAACCTGGTGCAAGGTAACATGATCGGTACGAACGTGGCGGGTAGCGCTGCTCAGGGAAACGGTCTTTCCGGCATCACGCTCCAAGATTCGACGGGCAACTCGATCCTTGACAATCTCATCTCGGGCAACGGCGTCGGGCCGAACCAAGGTTTTGGCATCGCGCTTGTCACGGACGCCTTAGCCGGCGAATCTTTGGGTGCCACGCGGAACCTCATCCAGGGCAACCGCATCGGTACCGATTCCAGAGGTGAGACGTCTTTGCCCAACGTTTCCGGAGGCATCGGTCTCCGGAACGCGGTCAACAACACCATTGGCGGAACGGGCCCCGGGCAAGGCAATCTGATCTCTGGCAACGGCGGCGATGGCATCAGCGGGCAGTCCGCATCCAACAACCTGATTGGTAACAACACGATCGGCCTGAGCCTCAGCGGCGCTTCCCTGGGCAACTCGCTCGATGGCATCAACCTGAACACTGCCTCGAACAACACCATCAGCGGCAACATAATCTCGGCCAATGGGATCAATCAGGCTGCCGGCGGGATCCAGGATGCCGCCGGGATCAACCTAGTAACAAACGATACTAAGAATACCATCGCCGACAACATGATCGGCACGGATGCGAGCGGCAACAAGGCGCTGGGCAACTCATTGCATGGCATCTTCCTCGGCGACGGTTGCAGCAACAACACGATCGGCGGACCGATGGAAAGCGATCGCAACGTGATCTCCGGCAACGGCACGATTCCTGTCGCCGATCCCACCACCCAGGGGGGCGTGGGGGTTTACATCTTCGGTACCGACACCTTGGGCAACAACGTTCAGGGCAATCTTATCGGCACCAACGCCGCGGATACTGCAGCCCTGGGCAACTCGATCATCGGAGTGCTGATCAACCAGTCTTCGGGGAACACCGTGCAGGGCAATGTTGTTTCGGGCAACCAGTTGATAGGAGTCGAGATCGCCGGGGTGGCGGGCGGGCCGGCCAGCGGCAATCTCGTCCAGAGCAACAAGATTGGCACGAACTTAGACGGCACTACGGCGATCCCGAATAAGAAAGACGGCGTCTTTATCAACAACGCGGCTAGCAACACGATCATTGGCAACTTAATCTCCGCAAACGGCACCCCCGGCCCTCCACGCACACGCACTGGCATCGGCATCCAGCTCTTCGGCCAGCTCACCACTAGGAACGTGATCCAAGGCAACAAAATCGGCACGGATGCCACTGGGCATCCAACCCTCCCCAACCTGATTGGGGGATTCTTCGTGGATGTGAAGTCTCTCAACAATCAGCTCAATTTAACGGGTCCTGGCCAGGCCAATCAGGGTCAGGTTCATGTCATTCCCGGCTTGTTCGGCCTCACCGATCCGGGGTCGACAGCCTCGGTGGCGGCAAGGTCTCGGAGCCACCGAGGGAAGGCCACCCAGGTGCCAATCAGGACTGTCGCTCGGTCGCATCCTGCCGGCCCCTCTGCCCACATCTCTCGCCACTTGTCTCCATCGGGAGGGAAGAAGCGATCCCCGCACCGGGTTTCCCCATGAACTCCCCAATTCACGGGGCTTCGAGGAGCCAGGCACCGGCGCAGAGATTATTACGTCGCATTCCTACCCGAATTGTGCGCGGGAGCAAAGTTGCCAGCGGTCAGTCGTCAGTGGTCAGGGATGAGTGACCAGAGAAGAAGAGCGGTTGACGCGTGCTTGTTCGGCGCGGGTCTCCCGACCCCGCCGATGACCAGACCGCAGCTCTCCGGAATCCATCCCGCCAATCCCTCCCAGGGGCCAGACGTCTTTTTTTCGTAAATTTCTGAAACGTTTGTCTTGACACCTTCTCTGGGATTGCTCTTAATTAGGATTGACTGTCCGCTCATGGCGGGCGGAACTACCCAGGCTATGACGGCCCCTGCTGTGCGACGCGAGCGACACGACGCAGCGCACAGTTTGGGGTTTTTTCATGCGCCGTCGCATCCGCGACTGGGGCTTTTCTCCTCGGTCGTCAGGAATGGGCCGAATTGGTTCCTGACCCCCTTTGACAAATTCCAAGGACGGGAGAACAACAATGTCGATCAACTTGACCGTGGGACAGCTGCGTCAGATCGTACCGACTACGAGTGAACAACGTCTGAATCAGATCGTTGGACCCCTCAATGATTCTATGAGGGAATTTGATATAAAGACGCCTAATCGGATCGCTGCCTTCCTCGGCAACATCATCGTGGAGTCGGATCATTTCAAGACATTCCGCGAGTATGCGAGCGGGCATGAATACGAGTGGCGCAAGGAGCTCGGCAATACTCACCCCGGCGACGGGGTACGCTACAAAGGGAGGGGCGTTATCCAGATCACGGGCCGACATAATTACGAGGCGGTTGGCCGGGCGCTGGGTGTCGATCTGATCAACCACCCCGGGCTCCTGGAGACGAATACATCGCTGGCGATGCGCTCCGGGGGCTGGTTCTGGACATCACGGAATTTGAATCAATACGCAGATCTCGGTGCGGCTGGGTTCGCCGATACCGTCTACCGCGTGAACGGGGCCGTCACCGCTCAGAGAACGCATTGGGATCTGCGGGTCCACTACTACAAGGAGACTCTGAAAGCCTTGGGGGCACCGGTTCCCAGTAACGTCCCCACGACTTATCACCACAGTCATCATCACCATCATCCAGGGGGGGCAGGAGCTGGAGGGCATACCCAGCCGGTGCTCGCAAGGACCTTCCCATTTGGCCCTTGGATTCGCCTTGTCCCATGAAAAGGGCGGTCGCGGGGTCAGGTCCGGGGAAGGCAAAGGGAGGGCAAAGGGGACGTTCCTATTACTCGCCGTGGGACGAGTGGTCTAGGTCGTCCGCTGGGGCAGGCGCTGGGTCGCGCGGCGGGGTATCCGCCCCCGCGGTCGGATGCTGAATTCCAGACCCAGGTGTGCTGCGGTCTCTGTGGCCCAGGCGAGGCAGAGAAACTCTCTAGATTGCCCAGTCATCCGCGGCAAGCAGCAACGTCACCTTTGCGGGCACGGAACTCGCAAGCCCAGAAGACCCTAAGAAGGGAAGGGATCGCTGTCTCATGGACCGCAGGTGGGAAACGTGGCAGGTCGCTCAAGACCTGTATCGACGCCAACGCGGCGGGTGAAATCGTAAGACGATGAGCAAGATGTGGTGAGTTCGCGCATCAGGCCCTGAAACAGCTCTGGGGGGATTTCTCCCCCCAGAGGTGATCTGGCCCTATGGTGTAAAGTTCGACCACGGCCCACCCCTGAAGGAGGCGGCCATAAGAGGGTCGTGGACGTTAACGCAGATCCTCGTAGAACCGTCGAGGATCATGACGAGACATGGGCTCAGCCCTATCGTCCGTGTAGAACACATGGTCGGACTCATCCCGGGAGGAAGGAGTCTCGGAATCGTTCTCGTTTTCCGCGGGTTGACATTGCAGGACCAAGGAATTCCCCTGCCGAGTCACCTGAGTCACCTCGAAACGGTTCAAGAGTTGTTCGGGAAGCGACGCGAACAAGTGACTCTCCCCACTGGGAGAATCCTGGGTTAAATGCTGAAAAATATCCATGAGTGGAAACATGATTAGTGAAACTCCTTTTTTTTTTCGCGACGGGGTCAGATCCACGACGGGTCCGATCACTCGAACCGAAAGGAATGGTATCCACGTCCATCATCAGAATCAAGGGCAAGAAGATGTAAAATGCTTAATGAAAATTTAGTGATAGGAACGGCATGTAAAAATGAATAAGAAATGGGGTTACATAGTTGAGGGATGGAATGTGCAGGAAGCTGGGGAAATGGGTGGTTTGGCAATGAGATGGGCTCCCTCAATCGCCTGCCTATCTTTTCCAGTCCTCTTAGAGTTGCAGACAATAGGAAGGAAAAATTCATCTGCTCAAACTTGAAGGAACTGGCTGGGCCGAGAACATGCAAATGGAAACGGGAATTGGGAAGGACTGTCGTCGGCGTGTGTCATGAGAAATGTTGCTCATCAGCGGGTGTAATTTATACACGGTAAATAATCTGGGCCAACCCCTGTTATCGAAGCGGTTCGTGAAGCGACGAAATTGTCGCGCTGTTCGAGAAAAGGAGGCGGGGCTTGACCATACGAGACTTCTCTCTTCTCGCCGAGGCCGTCAGTGCGGAATGCGCCTTCCTCAAAACAGCCGTGACATGAAACGGGGGCGATGGTCAATAACCAGATGATAAAATGAGTAAGAGCTTGAAGGGGACATTTCGTGGTCTCTCCCTGGGGACGGAACAGCGACGCAGCTCGCTGCTCGTCGGGTTGCGTCAATTGTCGTTGTGTCCTCGCTTCCGTTTCCAGGTCGATGTCGGCGGCGGTTCTGATCAAACCGATCGTCATGTCGTAGAATGCCAGTAGCGGGAATGCGCTTGCTCCGCTCGACCAGAACAGCGTCTCGGGAGTTCGACCTGCTCGCTGGGCCGACAGATTCGACACCTGGAGTGGGTCAAGAACCCGGCGATGTCCCCAAATGTCCCACTTCAGACGAAAGTTTCGCCGGCCAGGGTTTCGGTGGGATTGTTCACGTCCGCACGCGATAGCGACCGTTGCTGAGCGCTGGAACGTCGGAAAACGATCCAACACGATCCCATCAGGGCCAAAGGCACCTCGTAGGGCGTGCGCTTCAGTACGAAGCTCGGGTTCACGCCGCGCCCGGCCGGGCGGAGGATTCGGCAGGTGGAGGGCAGGCGGGTAAGACGAGCGTGAAGGCCGAGCCCTGGCCCACGCGGCTCTCGGCCCGCAGGCGGCCGTGGTGGGCCTCGACGATGTCGCGGCAGACGGACAGTCCCAGGCCCGTGCCTCCCAGGCCCGAAGCGTCCGGACCGGCCTTGGTGGAGAAGAAGGGTTCAAAGATGCGCCTGAGGTTTTCCGGCGGGATGCCCACGCCGTGATCGATCACGCTCAGCTCGGCCAGACGGCCGGTTGGATCGGGCTTGAGCCGCAGCCGCACGACGCCCCCCTCGGGCATCGCCTGGCGCGCATTGATGAGAAGATTGATCAGCACCTGCTGGATCTGGGCCGGGTTCACGCGGGCGAACGGACGACCCAGAAGTTGCACCTCGAGCCGGACCTTGTTGCGGGCCAGGTCCTTGTTCACCAGCAGAACGACTTCCTCGACGAGCCGGTTCAAATCGACAACAGCTCGGTGGCTGGGATCGCGGCCCGGACGCGACAGGCTGAGCATCCCTCCGGTGATGGCCGCGGCGCGTTTGCCGGCATCGAAAATCTTCGCCAGGGCGCGCTCGCGATACGCCGGATCTTCATTGCGCAGGCCAAGCTTGGCATAGTTGATGATGGGCGTCAGCGTGTTATTCAGCTCATGGAAGACACCGCCGGCCAGAACTCCCAGGCTGCTGATGCGCTGAAGTGCGATGACCTGCCGGCGCAGGGTTTCGATTTCGTCGGCCGATGCAGACTCGATCAACTTCCGGCGGCCGGGCGTCTCCGCAAGGGCGGAGGCAGGCTGGAAAACAGGCCTGGAGGAGGAGAGCCTCTGGGAAGTTGCCTGGTTGTCGTCTCTGCTTGCCATGGTCCAAGGGAGCCCTCCTGGCGATGAATTGCTATTCCTCTTTCGTATCGGATCGCGGCGCGCCGGGTATGAGTCGAACCTCGACCGCTCTAGTATGAGGAACGAAACCACGTGGCCATGCAGGCGGGTTGCGTCGAATAGCGTTTTTTCGCCGCTGGGATTGGTTGCGCAGCCGTTAGCGTGGAGCAGTTCGTTTCATGATGTGGATCCCGCGGAGAAGGCGCAATTGGTGCGATCCGGCGGATCGGGTGAACCGGCCACTGATCGCTGTCTTCCTGGAATTCAGCGACTTTCCGGCCTCAGCGGACCCGGGTTGGTTTTTCGATGCGGGCCGCGTCGTCGCCCAGGAGGTTCGGATCCCAGGGGATCATGCGGATGCCGTTGGGAAGGTTGACGCGGGGGATGGTGAGGATATTGTCGCTGATGAGAGGAGGGACGACTTTGCGGCCGTCGCTCCAGTAGCCGAGGTGGGTGAAGCGTGCTTCGTCGCGGATGGCCTCGTCGAAGGTTCGTCCGGCGAAGGCTGTCTCGAGCGCAGCGTCGCCAATCCGCCAGAAGCCAGCGCGGTCCATGGCGTTGACTTCGCCCAGGCTCATCTGGAAGGTCCGAAAGATGCCTTCGCCGGTATCGAGCCGGCGGTTGGCGCCGGTCGGAGCAGTGTGCTCGGCGACGATCGGCGGATATCCGTGGCGATCGGATCGAAACAGCATGTAGCGCTTTCTCGATCGGGGGATGGCGCTGGCCAGGGTGAAGATCTGCCGCCCGCGCAGGTCGCCCACCAGGAGGTCGTCATCACCGACGCCTACCAGCAGGAGGGTCGACGCTGGAATGCGATCGAGCCTGGGTTCTCTGGAGGGAAAGACTTCGCCGGGCATGAAAGCCATCACGAGGCGAGGCTGCGGCAGCCCGGAATGGGGATCGGAGGAGACCGCGGCGATCTGGGCGGCGAGGTTCCCGCCCGCTGAGTGGCCAATCAGTGCGAATCGCTGGAGATCGGGCCGAACATGCTTGGCGCCGGTGTCCAGGACCACGAGTGAATCGCGGATCGCGGCGGTCGCGTTGGGCAGAAATTCCCTGGGCAAGGTACCCACGTCGTTCTGGTAGCGCGGGAAGACGACGGTCCGGCCTGACCGGACCAGGTGATCGATCCACGCTCCATAGAAGGCTGGATTGACCGCGAACCAGCCATGCAGGAACACGACCACAGCCGCGCGTTTGGGTTTGGGCTCGGCCGGCTCGAAGAGCCAGTACGACCGCGGACCTTCGCCCAGCTCATACCGCATGACGCGCCGGTGAGGGTATTCCGGATCGGCGTTGCCGCAGGCGTTGTCGGAAGCATGAGGCCTGGCGGCGTTATCTTCACCCGCCCGCGCCTGGAAGCGGCAAGGCAGTATCGCCAGAGCCACCATCCCTGCCACCAGGGCAATTACAAGCCCCTTCTCGGCCTTCCATGGCGAGCCCGGCATGACCCCACGCCTCTTCCTGATTTTGACCTCGACCGAATGAGCTGTCTCTAAGATCGGCAGAGATAGAGAATATCGCCACTAGAGTCAAGGCTGGCTTGGGAGGAATGACAAAACGGTGCACGCGTGCGCGCAGAGGTTGCTGTAGCGGAGCGAATGCGACGGCCCTTGCGGGGTTGAGCCCGCCCCAATCAACCCCCGAAGCAGCCCGCGAGGCGGGGGTCGGTTTCCAGAATGGTTTCTGCCTTCGCGATGGCGCCTTCCTGCGAGAGGATGGTATAAAAGTCGTCCTTGATGGAAGGCGCGAGCTGCAGCGCGGCTTTCCACTCGGCCAGAGAGAACGGGTCGGACTTGATCTGATCCCAGAAGCCCGTCTCGTCGAACAGGTGGGCAATCCGCTCGCTCTGGTTTTTCTGGACCCGGCTGACGACGTACGTGGCCAGGCCGACTTGAAGCCCGTGCAAGCGTCGGCAGGAGAGCGAAGGCGCAAGGATTGAATACTGCGTACGTGGCCAGGCCGACTTGAAGCCCGTGCAAGCGTGGGCGTTTTGAGATGGAGTCCAGGGCGTGCGAGATCAAGTGCTCGCTGCCGCTGGCGGGGCGGGACGAGCCGCAGATCTCCATGGCGACACCATTGAGCAGGAGCGCCGTACCGAGAAGCCGCGCGCCGTCGAGGTCGAACGAGGGCTGGGCCAGATACTGGTAAACGGTGGCGTCGGAGAGAAGTGCCGCGAAATCGTTGACCGGTTCACCGCGGCAGTGAAAGGCCAGTTTCCAGTCGAACGTCGCCGTTAGCTTCGAGACCAGATCGCCCACGCCTGAAAGCCAGAGCGGCCGCGGTGCGTCCTTGCAGACGTCGAGATCGAGCACCACCGCATAGGGCAGCGCGGCGGCCAGCGAGCGCCTGCGGCCACCGACGGTCAGGCTCGATTGCGGGCTCGAGAAGCCGTCGTTGGAAAGCGAGGTCGGAGTGGCGTAATAGGGCAGGCGGGCCAGGAACGCCACATATTTGGCCACGTCGAGCGCCTTGCCGCCGCCTAAGCCCACGACGGCCTTGATCTTGCGGGGCAACTCGGTGAAAAGCCGGGTCGCGTGCTCGAAGCTGGCGTCCTCGACGGCGAGGGTCCGGGCACAGGCGATGCCGTTTTCCGCGAGGCTGCGCGCGACGCGGTCCAGGTAGTCCGGAACCAGTCCTTCGCTGGCCAGAACAAATACGGGAGTATGCTCTGACCGTTTCAGGTAGATGCCCAGCCGATCGATGGCCCCGACTTGACTCGCACGAGCGAGGGAATCGAGACGTTGGTGGCCAGGTTCATGACCGCTTCTCGCTCGCTGCCTGCGCGGCGGGGCGCACGCCAGGGGTGGCCGGGAACCGATCGGCGAGGACCGCGGCGATCTCCACCCAGCGGTCAAACCGATGAAATGCCAGCCCCTCCTGGCTCAAGGCCGCGACCAGATCGGCTCGGGCAAAGCGAAGCTCGGCAGGAACCAGCCGGGCAGCATCGATGTCGGGGAAGCCGTCGCCGGCGAATGCGACCCGGCGCCCCGAATTCGTGGCATCGCGAACGATTCCGGCCTTGTCGACGCCCAAGCTCGGAGAGAAGAAGGGGCTGTCTTTGGGCAGTTCCATGAGAAGTCCGCGGCCCTCTTCGAAGCGGCCCGGGTTCGACCAGACGGGCAATGTGACGCCCGGCTTCGCCAGCAAGATCTGGATGTACCAGTCGCACCCGGCCGAGGTCACGACCACGTCCCACCCCGCCTGCTTCAGCCGGTCGAGAGCCGCGGGGAGATCCGGATCGAGCTCCATTTGATCGACAACGGCAAGGACGGCTGCGCGGTCGACGCGGATCGAGGCGAAGATCGCTTGAAGCGCCTCGAAGTGCGTCAGCTTGCCTGCGCGGAACTGCCCCCAGTAATCGGGCAGATCGGGGGGCAACAAGTATTGGGTCGCCAAACGGTAGAAGTCGTGACGGGTCATCGTGCCATCGAAATCCGTCACCAAAAGAGAGCGCGCCACAGCGATCATCGGGCTGTTCAAAACCGGTTTTCCTCGAGGGCCCCGAGTGTCGTGGCGCAAGTGCGCCAGCTTGATTTTCAGTGCCTCCAAAACCATAATAGTTTAGCCAACTTTCTGCCGGTCTGCTATTCGCAAGAGGCCCGGACGTGACCTTTCGGCGGCCGTTGAGAAGATCGGGAACTCAGGTTCTGGGGATCGCGATGCTGATCCTCGGCCTCTTCGGCGTTCCGCTTCCTCAGGCCGATTATCACAACATCCGGCACCACGATGGAGCCGGCGAGATCTGTCCGCACCACGATCACCTGCTGCGCTGGCACCCACTTGCCGGGGGCGAAAAGGACGTGGCCGTCCTGCACTGGCACTGGGTCTTACCGCGGGCGGAAAGCTCCGGCGAACGTTCCGACACCGGCCTAGGCTGGCCCCATCCTGTATCCTCTCCACGGCTTCACGCCTTTTTCGCGGACTATCTTGCGTTCGACTGGTCGGGAACACCGGCGGTTCGCCCTGTCCCTATGGGGCGGTCTTTCCTCGACCCTCCCTCGAGTGCCTTGGCCTTATACGTGGCAGCGAGCGCCAGCCTGGCGGCATGTTCGACCCCGTCCGTCGTGCTAACTTCAGGCTCGCGATCATGCTCCGGGGGAACACTGCGCGCCGGGCTCCTGGGTCTCTTCCAGCAGCGGAACTGCTGAGCGGTCATCGGGCGCCGTCTGCTCTTAGTCGCGCGAATCTCCCCAGGTCAAGCAGAAACAAAAGTGGCGCCGTCTCGTCCGTCGAGATCCCATAGTTCCGTCCTCGCCGCGCGTGACCCCGCGAAGACCTCATGACCGCATGAACGCCTGGAGGCTTGACTCATGTCTGTTGCATTGGTCGGACGTTCCGGTCTTCGTTCCCGTGTTCTGCGGGTGTTCCCCTGGCTCGCAATGATCTTGAGCCTGGCCTTGCTGAGCGTGTACGTGGCTACTGACATCCTCGGCCGGCGGCGAAATGCCGAGGTCGCCGCGACGGTCCAGCAGAGTGCACCACAATCCAAAGCTGCAGTTGCAGGCCAGGTGGCGGCACAGGCCGCGAACCGGGCAACGACAGTTGTCTTGAGCGAGTCGAAGTTCGCGGCCTCGAAGATCACGACGGCGCCGGCTCGGTTCGATGAGTTGCCGACCGAGCTGGGGGTTCCCGGCAAGATCGACGTCAACGCCGACCGACAGATTGATATCCGGGCGCCGGCCGCCGGTGTCATTCGCGAGGTCCACGTGGTCCTGGGGCAGGCGGTGAAGCGTGGCGATCGGCTGGTCACGATCGACAGCCCCGACGTCGGCACAGCGCGGTTGAACCTCCGCGCCAGGCAGCGCGAGCTCTTCACCGCGCGGGTGGAAGCCGACTGGAAATCCCAGGTTGCCGCCACAGTCGCGCTTTTGATCCCCGAGATCCGCAAAGGGACCGACCCTAGCGTGATCGGCAAGGAGTTCGCGGACAAACCGCTGGGCGCGTACCGCGGCTCACTCTTGCAGGCCTATGCCGAGTTCGACATCGCCGCTCATGAGGAGGCCAAGACCGCCGGATTGCGCAGCCAGGAGGTCATTGGTGAGCATCCGGCCGTGGTGGCCCGGCACACCCGCGAGGGACTAGAAGCCAAGCTCTACGCCGCGATCGAGACGGACGCGTTCGACGCGGCCCAGGAGAAGCGCCTGGCCGATCAGCGCGTGCGGCGGGCCGAATCGGACGTCATCGACGCGGCCCAGCGACTGCGCATCCTGGGCGTCTCGGAAAACATCCGTGATCTGCTCGAGCATTGCGATCGAGCCAACACGCTGGCCGTCGATGAAGACGTCACTATGTATTTCATCAGTGCTCCATTTGACGGGACGGTCCTCAGGAGGGACGCGGTCCCCAGCCAAAAAGCAGACTCAAGCGACGTACTCTTCACGGTGGCCGACCTGAACACTGTCTGGGTCACGGCCAACATCGGCGAATCCGACGTGGCCAGCGTTCCCCGCATCCGAGGCGGTTCGATCCGAATGACGTCAACTTCGTACGGCGCGCGCATCTTCCCGGCGAAGCTGCTGTCGATCGGGGCACTCGTCGATGCGCAGACCCGCACCGTCCCCCTCATGGCGGAGACTGACAACCGCGACGGACTGCTCAAACCGGGGATGTTCGTGCGCATTCTCCTGGATAGCCCAACCTCGGAGCGGGTCCTCACCGTGCCGCACAGCGGCGTGGTCGAGATCGAGGGCAAAAGCGGCGTCTTCGTGCCTCAGAAACCGAGCGCAGCAGGCGCAGCCGACCATCATGCCTTCACGTTTCGGCCAATTACGATGGGGCGCGAGACGGGCGACCGCGTGGTGGTCGAGTCGGGCCTCAAGGAGGGCGATGTGGTCGTCGCCAGCGGCGCCTACCTGCTCAAGTCGGAGCTCATCCTTCAGAACCAGACCGAGGAAGACTGAAACGGAGCTTCGCAGAAAGATCGAAGAATCGTCCATGCTCAACGCCATCATCGAATGGTCACTGAATAATCGGTTCCTGGTGTTGATGACGACGGCATTTGTCGCCGGGCTGGGCGTTTACTCGGCGCTAAATCTACCGATCGACGCGGTGCCCGACTTGACCAACGTTCAAGTGCAGGTGATTACCGAGGCGCCGGCGCTCTCGCCGCTGGAGGTTGATTCACTCCTGTCGTTTGCTGTCGAGGGGGCGATGAGCGGCCTGCCGAACGTGGAACAAACCCGCTCGATCTCCAAGTTCGGAATCTCGGTCGTCACGATCGTCTTCCAGGAAGGAACCGATATCTACCGGGCCAGGCAGCTCGTTGGCGAGCGTCTGCCGCGTGCCGCTGAGGCCATTCCTTCAGGTTATGGCACGCCGACCTTGGGACCGATCGCCACGGCCTTGGGCGAGGTCTTCCAGTTTCAGGTGAAGGCCGCCCCGGGTTCGGGCGTTTCTGCCATGGAGCTACGTACCTTGCTCGACTGGTCCATCGCCTACCAGCTTCGCACGGTGCCCGGCGTGACCGAGATCAACGCGCATGGCGGCGAGCTAAAGACATACCAGGTCGAGGTCGACCCCGACAAGCTGGGAACCTTCCGGCTCTCCATGACCGACGTCTTCAACGCACTCAAGAACAACAACGCCAACGTGGGAGGCGGCTACCTCATCCACGAGGGCGAAGCGCGGTACATCCGGGGCATCAGCCAGGCGCGGTCGGTCGAGGATATCTCGGCCATCGTGATCGACGAGCGCGACGGTGTACCGGTGACGATCGGCCGGGTGGCGAAAGTACACCCCGCGCCGATGATCCGCGCCGGGCTAGCCACCCGTGACGGCCAGGGCGAGATCGTCACGGGGCTCGTGATGATGCTCATCGGCCAGAACGGCCGGAAAGTCGTCACCGACGTCAAGGCCGCGATCGCCGAGATCCAGAAGAGCCTGCCGCCGGGCGTCACCATCGAGCCGCTCTACGACCGTACGTACTTGATCGACCAGACGCTAAGCACCGTGCTGCACAACCTGGTCGCCGGCGGCCTGCTGGTGATCTTCGTGCTATTGGCCCTCCTTGGAAACTTGCGGGGCGGCCTGATCGTCGCCCTGGCGATCCCACTCTCCATGCTCTTCGCGGCCAACATCATGCTGGCCACCGGACTTTCAGCCAGCCTGATGAGCTTGGGTGCAATCGACTTCGGCCTGATCGTCGATTCCAGCGTGATCATGGTCGAGAACTGCGTGCGGCGGCTGGCCCACGAGGGAGGGACAAGGTCCAAGCTCGAGATCGTGCGTGACGCGGCCATTGAGGTCCGCAAGCCGACCATGTTCGGCGAGCTGATCATCGCCATTGTCTACCTGCCCATCTTGGCGCTTCAGGGAAGCGAGGGAAAGCTGTTCCGACCCATGGCGCTGACGGTGATCTTCGCCCTGGCCGGCTCGCTTGTGCTCTCGCTATCGCTCATGCCGGTGTTGGCCTCACTCGGTCTGCGCGACCGGGCCCAGGAAAAAGAGCTCTGGCTGATCCGCGGGATCAAGCGGCTCTACATGCCGGTCCTCGATGCGTTCATCGGCCACCCGATCTCGGTGCTCCTCTTGGCCGCTGGACTGGTGGCCGTTAGCCTGCCGATCGCCTGGAACATGGGGGCTGAGTTCATGCCGCGGCTCAACGAAGGGGATCTCTTGATCGAGGCCGTGCGCATTCCCTCCGCCGCGCTGGAGGGCGCGGTACCGGCTTCGACACAGATCGAGAAGCTCCTCATGACGCTTCCCGAAGTACGCATGGTCTATTGCAAGACCGGCCGTCCCGAGATCGCCAACGACGTGATGGGCGTGCATCAGACCGACGTCTGGACCATGCTCTGGCCGCAGGCGAAGTGGCGCCCGGGACTGTCGCGCGATGCGCTCGTCGAAGAGATGGACAAGCTGCTCTCCGAGAACGTACCAGGCGTGAAGTTCGGCTTCAGCCAGCCGATCGAGATGCGCGTCAACGAGCTGGTCGCCGGCGTCAAGAGCGACGTCGCCGTCTTGATCTCCGGGCCCGAGCTAGAAGTGCTGCGGCAAATGGCGCTGGATGTTCAGCGCGTCCTTGAGCACGTCCCCGGCGCCCACGACATCAAGGTGCCTTCCGCGGGGACGTTGCCCATGCTGCGGATCAACGTCCGCCGCAGCCAGCTTGCGCAGTACGGCATCAAGGCATCCGACGTTCTGGATGCCGTTGCCGCCCTGGGCGGCACTACCGTGGGCACCGTCTTCGAGGGGCAAGAGCGGTTCCGGCTGCAAGTTCGCCTTCCCGAGTCGTGGCGCGCGGACGACCAGAAGCTCGGCTCGATCCGGATCGTCGATACCAAGGGACGGCCGATCGCGCTCAAAGACCTGGCCGATATCACGCTGGAGGAGGGCCCCAGCGAGGTCGAGCGCGAGAACGTCCAGCACCGCGTCTATGTGGGCGTCAACGTGCGGGGGCGGGATATCGCCGGGTTTGTCTCCGAAGCGCAGAGGGCCATTGATTCCCAGGTCAAGCCACCGCCTGGCTACATATTCCGCTGGGGAGGCCAGTTTGAGCACCTCCAGACGGCCTCGCGGCGGCTGGCGATCGTCGTGCCGGTGGCCATGATCCTGATATTCCTCTTGCTCTATAGCACATTTCACTCGATGCGGCTGGCGTTCCTCATCTACCTGGCCGTGCCCATGGCGGCCACCGGCGGCGTCTTCGCCCTGGTTCTGCGCGGGCTGCCGTTTTCAATCTCCGCGGCCGTCGGCTTCATCGCGCTTTTCGGCGTGGCCGTGCTCAACGGCTTGGTCTGGGTCAGCGCTGTCGAGCACCTGCGTGTGGATGGCGCCGAGCCGCACGACGCCGCGCGTGAAGCCGCCATCGTCCGGCTCCGGCCCATTCTCATGACCGCCCTGGTCGCCGGCCTCGGATTCATTCCCATGGCCCTGGCCACCACCCCCGGCGCCGAGATCCAGCGGCCGCTGGCCACCGTCGTCATCGGCGGCCTCATCACCTCGACAATGCTCACCTCGCTTGTGCTTCCGGCCATCTATCCGTGGTTCGCCAAGCGGCCCAATCATGTCGAGCTCTGAGCCCCCGGGAAGCCAACCACGCCGCACATGCCAGGTGAGTCAGGTTCGGCGGAGCACCTTTCGTGGATGTCGGAACGCGACAGCTCGATCGCATGCAAAGAGCGAATCGTCGGGTCAGTTCTGCTAGCCTGAGAGGTGGAATGAGCGCGAGCACGAATCCGAAGATACTGGATATCGTTTGGCTAATGGATAACGGCGCGTACGAATCATGCCAGATCGTCATGACTCAAGCAAAGAAGCCGGTCGCGATCGACCGTCTCGCGCCCACGCGTCGGCCTGACCGTCCGGCTGTGATGCGGCAGAGCTGGCGGAATCTCCTGTTCTTGCACTGGAGGGTCGCTCCGGAGCTGCTCCGGCCGCTCGTTCCGTCGGAGCTCGATCTCGACCTCTTCGAGGGAACGGCCTATGTGGGGCTGGTGCCATTCACGATGTCCGGCGTTCGCCCCGTCGGCTTGCCGCCTGTGCGCGGGCTTTCCAACTTCCACGAGACGAATGTCCGAACGTATGTTCACGCAGGCGGTCGCGACCCGGGCGTCTGGTTCTTCAGCCTCGACGCCGCTAACCCGATTGCGGTCGGGCTGGCCCGTGCGCTTTTCCACCTGCCTTACCACCACGCGCGAATGTTTCTCGAACGCGAGCGGTCGGGGCTCGATGAACCGACCGGAGAAATCCTCTATGCCGGCATGCGCCTGCGGCCTCAACTAGCCCGGGCGTCCTACTTGATCCGCGGGCGGGTCACCGGAAAGGTCCAGCCAGCTTATCCCGACACCCTCGAGCACTTCCTGACCGAGCGCTACCTTCTTTATGCCACCGGGCAGGGCTTCCTTTACCGCGGCCAAGTCTACCACTCACCCTACCCTCTCCAGCCGGCCCAGGCGCTAACCGTCGACGAGACGATGCTGGCCGCCGCCGGCATCCTTCGTCCCGACACACCTCCGCTGGCTCACTTCGCCGCCGGCGTCGATGTCGAAGTTTTCGCGCTCGAGAGACTCAGACGGCGGGGCTCTTGACCCCGCCTGACGACGCGGGCTTAACCTGATTAACTCCGTTCCCATTTCCTGCGGCACGGTTCGGGAGATCTCACCTTGATTCGGGATGAGTCGAGCCTCTGCCCACTATATCCCTTTCGATGTGCTAACGTGGGAAGAACTGGCCAGCCTGACTGCCCCGGTGTTCCCTCTTGATAGAGTGCATTGAATGTCGCTTTTCTAGACTCCTATTCAAGTTGCGTCTCTGCCCTTTTGACATGACTCAGGTGGCTCGAAGACGGACGAGAGTAGGTGAACATACGCGAATTATTACATGCAATGTCATTCTTCGCTGCGTTGTTTTTTTTCAACATCCCTGAAAAGGGTTGCGTTTTGTGGAAGGACATCCCATTTTAGCACTGCACGCGGGTGCCATTGGGAGACCCGGCTGCTTTATTCCCGGATTCGGGTGTCTCTCTGGCGTGTGCGGGTGTCGCGTGTTGCGGCATCGGCTCGTGTCACTCTTTGGGAGTCGGTCCATTGCAAACGGTTCATTTTCTTCATGCGAGCAACGTTGCTCGCTGCTTGATGGGTCTGGCGACGATCGTCGCTGTCTCGTCGCGAGTACAGGCTCAGCAGTATTACTACCCCGCGACGGGGGCCAGTCAGCCTGCGTATTCCTACACCCAGCCCACGGCTACGTGTACCTCAGGGTATTGCCAGGCCTCCTATGCTTCGCAGCGCTACCAAGCGGCGCAAGCTCCGCAGTACTACCAGACAGCGCAAGCTCAGCAGTACTATCAGACAGCGCAAGCTCGGCAGTATTATCAAGCGGCGCAAGCTTCGCAGTATTATCAAGCGGCGCAAGCTCCACAGACGACTATGGATGGAGCACAGGTGGTACCAACGTCGTACACGGTGCCCGTGGCGGAAGCTGCCCCCACGCAGCCCGTGCAAGCAGCCCCTGCGGCTGAATATGGGGGAACCGACCCCTATGGATTTCTCTCTTGGTTAAATGCGACCCGGGCTTCCTACGGACTAGGGGCGGTGGGCTACGATGCCAACCTCTCGAACTGGGCCGCGATGAACAACAACCAGCAGATGGCCAACGGGCTGGGCCACTTCGTGATGGGGTCTGCACGGCGACAGAACTCGGCCATGGGGGCCGGATTCCCCGGTGCGATGTGGATGGCCTCACCAGCTCATCGCGCGGCTTTACTCGACCCGACCATTAGCTGGATCGGGATCGCGGCCGCAGGAGCCTACTGGACGTTCAACGCCAACTGATCGCGCTCGGCGATTGTTGAACGATCGACGCCACGCTGGCGACCCTGATCAGTCAGTCCTCGGTCAGGGACGCGCATTGCTGTATTCCTGGATCAACACGCGTCTGCGTGAGGCCATGGAAGTCGCGAGCTCAAAAGCGGGCTCCTCTTCGGAGCTTATGCTCAGAGTCTGCGCCGATCTGGCCAGTCGTGTCACCAGCCGCCGGATCCACGGATGAAGCTTGCCCGGCCCACTCACGGACTCACGAGCACTTGACCGACGGCCCCCAAAGGAGCCTGCTGATCGCGGCTTGCCCACTAGAGAAACAAGGAGTCTCGGATGCCGGCCAGGATGGCTTGCTCCAGATTCGGGTCCCGTCCTCGCGGAATCCATCCCAGAGGTGCGGGGACGGGACCGACAATCTCACGTACCCGATTGACAGGGAAATCATTGTTAAAAACAGCGCGCCCAGCCGCCTGCCGGTCCGGTTTGACCAAGTCTTCCAGTTCTTTCCTCACCTCCACCTTTACGAGATAGCCTCCCGAAGGTGCTGGCTCGACCTTGATGATGGCAAAGCGGCGAATGGTTTGAAGGGTCGATTCGACTCGGTCGCTCACGCTGACTGAATCAGGACTCCAAGGCTCAAGGAGCGTCGCGCTGATCTTGGGCTGGGTGGTGATCGTCCGCGAGAGCCGGTTCTCCGAGGCGATGACGAAGTACCGATCGACCACCGCAACCGTCTTGTTCCAAACCGCCTCGAAATCCGCATTGGGAACCACGAGTGGGTTCTCGGCGACCGGCCGGGGGGCGAACACGCGCGCCACGTGAGGCGAGAAGAACCCGCCCTGTGACGAGCAGCCGGCCTGTCCGATTCCTATCGCGGCAAGCCCCACCAGGGAAACCGCCGCAGCCGTTGTCCGCGCTTTTCCCATGGTCGAAGGTCCCATCCCTGTATTGGCCGACCGCCTCAGGCGGCCGCGCATCCTGCCGGTTTTCCGGAATCCTGGCAAGAGCGAATCCCACACCGCCTGCGTCGTGGCCTAGGCTTCTATCGGAATGGCAGCCGACACGGGTTCATCGTCGATCTGCTCTCTGGTACAACCGGGCTATGTGCCCCCACCGGCGGATTGCAGCCTTCTCATGGCCCGCATGGTGCCCGCGCTTGGTCTTCCACACCCGCAGCCCGGCCGTCCAATCGTCAAGACTGACAAACTTCATCTTGCGCCGACAAACATTTTATCGAATTGGCGCAAGAATTGCTGTGTCGCCTCGCCCGCCGTGGCGACAGGGCTCAGACCCGCCGAGTGACGTCCGCTCGCTGCCGTGTTCGTACGGGCAGGGTTGCCTAACTTGACTAATCAGGAAATTAAGCAGGTCGGGATCGGCCACCTGGTCGAGGCTGCCCGGTTCTCGCCGAGGCCGAGATCCCGAGGCTCTTCGGAACCTGCCTAACAGCCATGAACGAGAGCACAATGTCCGAGCGAAACTGGCGACTCGATGAGATGGAGGCAGCGTCGAGCGAGAGGGCGCAAGAGCCGGGCCGGGCCCTGGAGACGCGTAGCATCGTGAGGTCCCGGACTTGCGGCCTGGCACGCTGGAAACAGCGCGCTGCGCACTGGGCTAAAAAGCGAGCCGCTCGCTTCAAAGGACTCTCCGGCAAGGTTTCCGCCCACGAGCAGCTCATGCATGACCTGGGCAAGTTGGTGGCGCAGGTCGACGACTTCGAGACCATCGAAAAGTCACTGCTCCAGTCGGTAGCCACGATGACTGGGTCAAGTGCAGTGCGATGGGCCAAGCCATCAGATCCAACTCCCGCGGCGGGGGAAGGACGGCTGGTGCTGGAGCTGAGTGCCGGCATGAGAAGCTACGGCCGGCTGCTGGTACAGCTTCCCAAAGACGGTTTGGTCGCCATCTCGCCCACAACACTGGAGCGTCTCAGAACGCTCTGCACCCTGGCGGCCTTAGCCCTCTGCCAGCATGATCGCCCTGCCGCGTCGGCCGCACGAACGACTTTAAAGGCTCAAGAGGATAGCTTGATCGACGCGAATCAGTCGGCTCTTGGTTTGGACGCGTCAGCCGACCGGGACAGCCACTCGTCAACCGCCTGGGGCAATCAATCGCTGCGCGTGCCGATTCAGGACGCGACGTTTCTCAACGCTGTATTGCCGTTCGCGGTGGGGCAGGCCCGGCGCCACAACGAGCCCATTTCGCTGCTTTGCGTGTCGCTCGACCGGCTCAGCGGCATCCACGAGCTCTTGGGCAAGCACCGTGCCCATCAAGCTGTTCACAACGTGGGCGTCCATATCGCCGGGATGATTCGCGAGACGGACATTGTGGCCCGGCTTGATGACGACCGGATCGTCGTGGTCCTGCCGCGCGCCAGGATCGCCGATGCCGTGCGGATCGGCCAGAAGATCTGCCGGACCATCGAGACGAACTCAAACGTGCTGCCGGAACTGCCGGCGCTGACCGTCTCGATTGGCACCGCCGAATATCCCTCCTGCGCCGACAACTTCTATGCACTTTTGGACGCGGCCGACCATGCCTTGACGAAGGCCGTCGCCCAGGGCCGCAACCGGGCGGTCGCCGCCGCGCTTTTGAGCGAGGTCCCGCCTGCGACGGCTCCGGTGCCGTGCGCAAGCTGAGCGAGCGGGCCGGCGGCTGATGTGCTCGTTTGCTCTAAATCACTCTCGGGCCGCTCGGACTGTCCCCTGCCGCCGCGAAGAGCAAGGCGCCGCGTGGAACTCAGTTGCCTTATTCGAGCCATAATCACATCTCTGGGTGCCTGGGGCATTCTGCCCTAGCGGACAGGCCCCGCCTGCACTTGCTGACTGGCCACAACTTGAAAGGAGAGCCCGGTAGAGCCTATCCTGCACTCGGCCTTGGCGGCGGATGCCGCGGAAGGCGAGGTGGGCCTTGGATTTTACGCTTCTTGCCGGAGATCGGGATCCGATCATGACCAGTTCACAGGCCGCAGCGCACGTAGACAGTCAGGGACAAGACAGTCAGGGACAAGACAGTCAAGGACAGGCACGCGGGAAAACGACGGCACGCAGGTGGGGTTTCATCGGCTGCGGGAAGATGGCCACTGCGCTGGTGCGGGGCATGCTGGATGCCCGCCTGGCCTTGCCCGAGGCGATCGTGGCCAGCGACCCCATCAAGCCCGTCCGCGAAGCACTGGCCGCCGCGACTGGGATCACGGTCTTCGAGGCCAACGGCCCGGTCGTCGAGCACAGCGATGTGCTCGTTCTGGCCGTCAAGCCCCAGTCGATGCCCGAGGTCTTATACGAGCTGAAACCGCAGTTGAGCGCCGGGCAGCTCGTTATTTCGATTGCGGCCGGAGTGCCGATCTCAGCCCTCGTCGCTGGTCTGGGCGCGGATCGCCGGCTCGTGCGGGTCATGCCCAATACGCCGGCCCTCCTGGGTGAGGGCGCATCCGCCTTTGCCCCGGGCCCGGGAGGCCTTGCCGACGATGAAGCGCTGGTGCGGACATTTCTGGGCTCGGTGGGCCGCGTGGTGCAGGTTCCCGAGCGGCTGATGGACGCCGTCACCGGGCTATCGGGCAGCGGTCCGGCCTTTATCTATCTGGTCATCGAGGCCCTCTCGGACGGAGGCGTCCGGATGGGCCTGCCGCGCGACATCGCGATGACGCTTGCGGCGCAGACAGTACTCGGAGCGGCGCGGATGGTCCTGGAGACCGGCCTGCACCCCGGCGTGCTCAAGGATCAAGTAGCCAGTCCCGGCGGGACGACCATCGCCGGCCTGCATGCCCTGGAGCGGGGTGGGGTCCGGGGCGCCTTGATCGACGCAGTCGTTGCGGCGACGTCCCGTTCAGCTGAGCTGGCCGGAACATCATCGCGGCCACCGCAAAATGGGTGAACGCTCAGAAAGCCGGGTAAACGGCTGCGGCACGAGACCAAAGGCCGGCAGAGCTTCTTCCACTCACAGGCCGTATGTCTTTTTATAAAAGCTTTTCAGAGACCCGAATGCTGGGATCGGTCAATGAACAAAGAACTCGGTCTGACCCCGAGCATCCGGAATCAAGACTCCAATCCCCAGAAAATTCCCTCTGCGGTGGGACCACCCGGCAGCATTCGGTTACTCCGTCAGGCTGCATTGATAATCACTTTTAACGCCTTAGTGTGTGCCGCTTTGCCGAACGTATCGTAGGCGTCAAGGATTTGATCGAGCGTGAAGCGGTGCGTGATCAATTGCTTCGGGTCGATCTTTCTGGATTGTACGGTTTTCAGCAGCATCGGCGTGGTGACGGTATCGACCAACCGCGTGGTGATGGTGACATTGTGAGCCCACAAACGCTCCAGATGCAGATCGACCTTGACGCCATGCACGCCTATATTGGCGATGGTGCCACCCGGCGCGACGATATCCTCACATACGAGGAAGGTGGCTGGCACGCCCACCGCTTCGATGGCGCAATCGACGCCGATGCCGCCGGTCATCTGCATCACCTTATCCACCGCTTTGCCGTCGCGGTTGCTCACGGCGGCGGTGGCACCCAGGCGCTTGGCGACCTCCAGGCGGTTGTCATCCGTGTCGACCATGATGATCTCGGCGGGCGAATAGAATTGGGCCGTCAGCAGCGCGGCCAGTCCGACGGGGCCGGAACCGACGATGGCAACCGTATCGCCCGGCCTGATCTTGCCATTCAGCACGCCGCACTCAAAGCCGGTCGGCAGAATATCGGACAGCATCACCAGCGCCTCCTCATCGGTGCCGGGAGGCACGCGGTACAGGCTGGTATCGGCGTGCGGGATGCGCACATATTCGGCCTGCGTACCGTCGATGCGGTGGCCGAGTATCCAGCCGCCGGTACTGCAGTGCGAATACATGCCCTTGCGGCAATAGTCGCATTTGCCGCAGGAGGTGATGCAGGAAATCAGCACATGATCGCCCGGCTTGACCGTCGTCACGCCCGCGCCAATTGTTTCCACCATGCCGACGCCTTCATGGCCGAGGATGCGCCCTGGCTCGCAGGTCGGCACGTCCCCTTTGAGGATATGCAAATCGGTGCCGCAGATGGTGGTTTTCAACACTTTGACGATGGCGTCAGTGTACGCCTTAACCTCCGGCATCGGGCGATCCTCAACGGCTTTCTTGCCGTGGCCTTGATATACGAGGGCTTCCACAACGAGTCTCCTTGTCAATAAAGTGTAATCCCGCTGGTTGCGTGAGAGCCTGGGGGTGAAATTCCCCTGGGCTACTCGACCACCTATGGGAGTAGAGCCGACGCAGTGGGCCAAGATGGGATTTTACGTTGAGCTGGTTACTATGGATACTATCGATGCAACGCAATCGTGGCAACACAATTTTACCCGCAAGTGCATCGGGGGTCTGGCAGAACTACCTGGCCTCAACTTGCTCGTCGTAGCTGAGACTTCCAGTACTGGTCCCACTGGCCGCTCTGGCTGAGGGCTTCCAGGGCCATCAACGCCTCGGCGTTGTCGGCGTCCCAGCGCATCCCCGAGCCCTTCAGCCGGGCCGTTAGTGTCTTGCAGGTCGCCTCGGTCGGCCCGCTGCCGATCTGCCAGCCTTTGGCCTGGAACTCGGGGGGACGGATCATGAACCCACGTTATCCCCTCGTAGTCAGCCGAGCGGGCCATCGTTGCGAGTACTGCCGTGCTCCCGAAGCAATCTTCAACCTCGCCTTCGAGGTAGAGCCTATTGTTCCGCGATAGAAAAAAGGCGGCGACGACGCCTCCAACTGGGCCTTGTCTTGCCGGTCTTGCAATCTTCACAAGTCCGACCAGATTGAGGGCCTCGACGAGCAGGCGGGTGAGATCGTTCGGCTCTTCCACCCCCGTCGGGATCATTGGGAGGATCATTTTCGCGTTGATCCCGAATCCGGAGCGATTGTCGGATTGACTGCCGTCGGCAGAGCCACCGTTGCGACGCTCGAAATGAACCGCCCAAGCCAGTTGGCCGCACGCCAGCAGTGGATGAGGTTGAGGGTGTTTCCCCAGGTGAATAGCTGTCGCAAGCGGACGCATGAACTAATAACTCATCCTGACCCCTGCGCCTCTCGGCAGCAGTTAAGACTTTCCCTTTCCGATCGAGAATGTCCCTTTCCAAATCTCCGAGACATTGGCTCTGCTAACTTGCGCTTCGGCGTGCAGCTCGTGCCAAACACGATTGTAATGACCCCTTAGCTCCACCCTATTTCGTAATGTAGTCGTAAATGGTAGACGCGAGAAAAGAGCCACCAACAGCAAGGAATATGAATAAAACAAAGACGAAGTTTAGGGCTTTGAGCCATGTCCTGCGCGCTGCTAGTATGCGTTTGCCCCTACCGATGCCGATAGTAGTCTTGGCCGGAAACGACAGCGCCACGGAGACCAGGAATAAGAGCAAAACGCAGACCACAAACGGGCGGGGCGGAAGGGCGATGGAATTATGTCCCTCGCTGGGTTTGACGTAGTCGGCCTCGATGGATAGCAAGAGTTCGATGGCTTTATGATCGTCTTCCTTTGTCATTCCTTCTTGTAGCAACTGCCGAGCTTCGGCCCTTGCTTTGTTCCTGCCTGAGGTGGTGGATAGGCCTAATATAGGCAACAGGACGAACAACGCAGTATAAAATAACATCCATTGTACTCCTGCGAAATTTTTCCAGAATAGCTGCCAAGATGGTTGTCGTTTCGCCTCAACCCACGCGCTCAGCCTTGCAAAGATGTCGGAGGATATGTCCGCGGAGTGAGGGGACACACCGATTCTAATTGCGGTACTTGAGTGTGGTCCTAGCGACATTTCGACCTTTCCATCGCCTCTCTTGATCTTGACCTCAAAGCCACTCGGTTGTACGTGTTCGACCTCAGGTCTGTTGAAAGCATGCTCGAATCGTTCTACCTTAAAGCTTCTGTCCACTGGATAAGTTATCTCTATAAAACGTTCATCGTGTGAAAATGGGTATGAATTCTCTATATTCTTGCGCATCGAGGCCTTATTTGCCTGCTTCTGCTGTTCGGTCTCCTCCTTTTCGGGGCCAGCCTGGGATCTTTGCTGAGCCAGTGCCTTCCATTGCTTGTCTAGTCCTGAAGCAAGCGTGACGAGAGGCGACTTGGGACCTTACCCTTTGTTTTAAAGGCTTTCGGCGAGGGCACTTGGAAAGGCATTGTCGTTTTCGAGTGAGCGCTTCTCCGAATTCCATCATCT
>JBKQMU010000088.1:0-10107 GCA_052146555.1 Isosphaeraceae bacterium | reverse complement strand
ATGATGGAATTCGGAGAAGCGCTCACTCGAAAACGACAATGCCTTTCCAAGTGCCCTCGCCGAAAGCCTTTAAAACAAAGGGTAAGGTCCCAAGTCGCCTCTCGTCACGCTTGCTTCAGGTCTAGATCTCGAAGCCCGGAAAGAGCGGCTCGTCGTAGCCGGGTAGATCATGTGGTTTGGCGTGAAGCTCCCACGGAAGCCAGGGATTGTCCTTGCGATAGCGGCCCAGCAAACCCTCCGGGCCGATCAGGCAGGTGGTATTGAAGACGACTGAGGGCCAGCGCGGGTCGCACTCCAGGAATGTGCCGGCCTGGATGTAAACGCCGCGCTCCCTGGCCTTCTTGACGTATCGGTCGGTGTGCTCGTTGGGGATGGGAACAGCCAGCTTGTCGGCCAGCTCGACGACGGTCTCGTAAATCGGGGCCGCGTGGGCGAACTCTGGAATGACGACGAGCTTGACGTCGAAAAACGGCTCGTCGCCCAGAACCGCCCGGTCAGTCAACGAGAGCAGTGTGTTGACACGCTTGGCGATCGTATCGCGATGGCGCGGACAGTCGAGATCTGTCTGGCAGGCCGCGGCACAATGCCCGAGATCTGGTTCATGAAGGTTTCATCTCAATGACTCCCCGAAGCCCGATCGCTCGGGGTCCAAGCTGACCGGCCCCATGCTAGCGAAGAGGCGAGGGTGGCCATCGAGCGGTCAAAGGCTGTGGCTAGGGCTCAAGGCCCTTCTTTGCTGAGTCCGTGCGCGCGGTCGGGCCCGGCTTCACTTCTTTCTGACTGGTCGCCTCGAGGATGTTTCTGAGTTGTCGCCTCGAGGAAGGCAGCCAGTGCGATGTCAGGTCGGCGAGCTGGATCGTTGAGGCGCTGGAAGACATCGGCCGCGCGGGCGGATCGGCCCGAGAGATACCACTCGGCCCCCAGCACCAGCCAGGCGTCCCGATCATCGGGATGCACCTGAAGGTGAGACTCGAGACGGGAGAGGCGGCGGGCGAAGTCCTCGGGCTCGGCATAGAGCGACTGGACGTCGGGAGCCGTGACAAGCCAGCCGGGCTGAGCCGTCTCGGCCTCGCGTAAGCGGATGGCCGCCTCAGTGTACTGGTCGCGGACCAGAGCGATCTGCGTCAGGTGAATTAGTGGCGAGGCTGAGCTCGGGTCCAGCCGAGCCGCCTGAAGGTAGCGCTCCTCGGCACGCTTGGTATTATTACCCCGGAACAGCCGATCGCCCAGCACGACGAGCTGTCCGGACCGGGCCGCGTCCTTGCGCGTGGGCTTCTTTCCGACCTGATCAACGCGCGCGGGAGCGAGCCAGCCGGGCGGGGGTGGCGGGGCAACCGGACCAGGCGCAGTGGGTCCAAAGGCGAGCCCTCCCCCACCCCAGGCAGGCCCGAAGCCCACGGGCCCGGGCGCAAACGGGATGACGCCGCCGGGCGTGCCCATGACATAATACGGATAGAAGAACCCAAACCCAGCACCCCCCATCGTGCTCGGAACGATATTCCGGCCCAGACCTTGATTCGCATGATACCACGTCCCGTGAGCGTGAGGTCCACCGCGCTGGGCCCACGCCGACGTGCCAAAACACAGCATGGCCATAGCCGCTATCCCAAGCAGCCGACGCAGCATCTTCACCTGCCCAAGCTCCTTCTCGTCCGGACCTGTGGATCTCACTCGACATTATTGTGCCTGGGGACGTAAGGGTAAATAGGGGGCAGCAGGTAGTTCGTGGGAGGCGGGCATAAGGCTCGTGTGATCGGCGAGCCGCGTGTTGAGTCTTCTTCCGTCGAGTCGTTACACGTGCCTTCCGGGTGCCGCTTACGACTGCGTGAGCGTGACGCATCTGCTTTCACCTGTTTCCTGCGGACACGCTTGCGAAAACGCAATCCTGGCACCCGAAGCCGGGGCTTGCCAACCACTGCTCGCTGCCTATCGCCCCCTGCCTTCCTGCCTCCCATACCTACCGTCTGCGGCCACTGGGAGCGGGCCGCCGATTGATCCCCTGCCGAGTCAGATCGGCTCCCACATCGAGCTGGCGCCGGCCCGGATGATACCCAGGGTCGAGGATCAAGTCAGAGGGGACAACCTGGCCGGGCCGGGGTCGATCCAGGAGCCGGACGCTTGACTGGTTGGTTGCCGCGCGAGGCCCGGTAACTCCACGCTGATGATTGCCGCCCCAGAAGTTCACCCACTGGCGGACCACATCGCGGTTGCGGCCGACAATCGGTTCGCCCACGGCGGCTGTGAAGGCCTCGACCTCGACCGCATCGCCGGCTCCCTGCCAGAAGACGGCGCCCTGCGCCATGGCTTCCTCATCAGCGCGAAGCAGGACCGTGTCCGAGACGCGGCGATCATAGGTGCCCAGAAACGCCGAGTTTCTGGAGGTGACCAGCCAGGGGCGCTGGGGTCCGGGGCTGCGGTCAGGCCAGGGCCCAATGCGAACGATGTTCGCCTCGGATGCAAGCGTGCAATGGTCGAGTACCAGATCGGCTTCGAACCGGGCTCGGGCAACGCGCGCTGGCAAGAGCTCCAGCGCGTCGGTTCCCGCCGCCACGGCCGTTTGTTCGAGCGCGATCAGTCCTCGCCCCAGCTCGGATCGGATCGCCCCTGCGGTCGTCACCAGCGTGCACTCGATGATCAAGCAAACAGGTCGGTCTGGCTCGGTTGCGAAGAGACTCGATTCCGCGGCACGCCCACGCGGATGGGTCGATACGGCCGAGAACGAGACGAGCCGGGGAGTGCTGGCATCAGAGGCGCCAGGCGCGGCGAGCTGACAGCGATACAAGACCAGATCGGCACCTTCGACGTGTATCAGCGATTCGATGGTCGCGCTCTGGTCGCTACGCAGCCGGACCCCTGAGAGTAGAAGCGCACCGCCATGTAGCTCGATCAAGGCGCGGCCTTTGGCTTCGGGCACGGGTGACCAGGTGATTCCTTCCGACTCATTGCCCGCCGGCTGCTGCGCTTCGACGAGAATTTCCAGGACCAGGTCGTCGGGAAGCCGAACCGGTGAAAAGAGGTGCGACCCTGACCCCGAAACCCGTACCCGCATGTGTTTGAGGACCTGCTGGCCTACTGGCTTCTCGGCCAGCGTCTCCTGCAGAAAGGCGCCCATGTCGCCCCGGAATCGCGCCCCGGAGGCGTCGAACAAGAACTCGGCGACAGCCGGGTTCGCCTCTGCGGCCCTCGTCCTCGCGGCTGGAACCTCCCATATCTCACGTGGAATTGGGGCTTGATGCCCGCGATAGGGAACGATGGCGGAGATCGAAGTGGCGCGCCCTCTGAGCTCAGACAAGAACCTGGGGACGGGAACTTCGGGCGGCGTGAACGAACCGATCGTCTTGGCCTCGAGGAACGGCGAAGGCACGGCTGAGCGGCTCAGTGTCTTCTCGTGGCCGGGGACAAAGGGCGTCAGGTAGTCTGGCAGGAAATTCCCGAGACTCGGCGGCTGTGGCCAGGGCGCCTGAATCTCAGTGCTTTTCTGATCGGTCAGTTTCCACGTGGAACGAAAGGACGCCAGGTTGGGGACCGACAGCGTCAGCTCAGCGCCCTGCGCGAAAAAGCCCTTCCATCCGCAGAAGAGATTGTGCTCTCCCTGCCAATCTAGCTCGCTTCGGGCCTTGGCTGCGGAATCGTTCGAGGAGATCAGGCTGGTGATTCCAGCTCCTTTGAACCGGCCGAAGATCGTATCAAATGCCCGGACCGAGAGGGGGGCGGCATGGGGCTCGGGAGGAGCGGGGCCCTCGCCGTCAGCGAGATGACGTAGCTGCAGCGCAGGCCCGCGGCAGGCGAAGACATTGCCGACGGATGCCAGTTGCTGTTCACCTCGGTGATCTGAGTGAAGCTGGCGCACGAGCGGGCCCTGGCTGCCCACAATGATCGTCTCGCGCGTGACGATATCGACGGCGCCGCCGGCCAAGTCAAACGCCGAGTCCATGGCCCCGCGAACGAACGTCTTCTCGAAGAGAATCCGTGAGCCCCGCCCCGCCGTCCCTTCAGCGTGAACCAGGACAAACGGCTTGGCCGTGGGATTAACCAGGGTGATTGTACAGTTGCGCACCGTCAGGTTTGCGCCCTTGCAGTAGAAGAGCGCCCCCTGCGCGGCGGGCAATTCGCGCAGGTTCACGAGAGCCCCCTGCGCGGCGGGCAATTCGCGCATATTCACGACCAAATCCAGAGCGTCGAGGATGAGGCTCTTACCCTCCAGCACGATGACGCCGGGTGACTCGTGGGACAGATCCCCGATCAAGCGATCGATCCGAAGGATCGTCCGAAGCCCTGGCCGGGCGCGAACCAACCGCGACTCACCCGCAATTCGGAAGTCGGAGAGGACAAGCGGGCCAAGCTCATCAATCTCGACGGGCCCCTTGGTCTCGTCGAGGGCCATACGCAAGCTCGGCGCACGCCCCGGCTCATGCGAGGCAGCGACGCGGCGAATCCGAAACAAGGGGCCTTCCACCCGCTCCGGTGCAGGCGCAGTGGCCCAGGACGGCAGGTAGTGCCTGATTGTTTCCTCGGAGTAGGCGGGAGCCTGGGCCGGCGGGTTCGCGTCCTCGGACTCGACAGCAACAGCGGGCAGCGCTTCCGGCCGCGTAGGCGCCGGGGATGGCTTGCTGCTGGCTTGCCGGCCGGGTACTACCGAGAGATCACCAGCACCCGAGCCCTTGGGAATCAAACGCGGCGTGGGGCGATCAGCCTCCGCAATTGCCGGCGCCGCCGCGAGGTGGCCCATGAGCTTCGGTGAAGGGGCCATTCGGCCCGCTTCGGTCGGGGAGGTCCTTACCAACCGATCTATCACGAGCCATGAGCCAACGAAAGCCAGACCCAGCGCCACACTCAGAACCACCCACCCCGTGGTCGAGAGCGCATGGTCTTCTCTCGGCGCTCGATTCGCAGCCCTGCCACCCCTTTCCCGCCGCGCGTGCCCGGGCGAAGGGCGGAGACGGGGAAGGACGGCCGGTGGGGGTTGGACGGCAGGCCTGGCGGGTGGCCCGGGCGCGAGCTCCTGCATCACCTCGGCCGACAGGCTGGCCAGCGAGAGCTCCGGATTCGATGACGGCGGGCGAACCACCGGGTACTCGTCCGCTGTCTGAGTCTTCGACGGGGACGGCGGGAGGGGTGCCTTGTCGGGATCTGATGAGCTCGGAGGGACTAAGGCGAATGGGGGAGATGT
The DNA here is from genome assembly GCA_052146555.1 of Isosphaeraceae bacterium. Taxonomy (GTDB): domain Bacteria; phylum Planctomycetota; class Planctomycetia; order Isosphaerales; family Isosphaeraceae; genus Aquisphaera. Next base: position 4,937 of record JBKQMU010000088.1, on the reverse strand, counting down.
GTCTTGCCCCGGTGCCAGCACAATCTCATCCAGCGCAGCGATCAGCTCATCGAACGTGGCGAAGCGATCTTTGGGCTCTTTTGCCATCATCCGCAACATCACTCGAGACAGAGCTTCCGGAACGTCCGGGCGGAGGTCGCGCACATTCCGCGGCGCTGAGCGGGCGTGCCGTGTCAGCTTGTCGATGATGTCTCCTCCTGGATACGGCGGAATGCCCGTTAGCAGAAAATAAAACGTGCAGCCCAGCGAGTAGAGATCGCTTTGGTGACTGGCCGCGCGGCTGTCGCGTGCCTGCTCGGGTGCCATATAATCGATTGTGCCGACTGTCGTCCCTTCACGAGTAATGCGCTCGTCTTCGAATTCCGCGCGAAGCGCTAGCCCCAGGTCGGCGATCTTGATCTCGCCGGTATGGCTCCGGAGGATGTTTGACGGCTTGATGTCGCGATGAACGAGCCCGCGTGACGCCGCGTGTGCTAGACCCAGAGCGACGTGGCGAACTACCCGAATCGCCTCGGCCACGGACAACGGACCGTGCGACTGGACATACTCGTGAAGGTCGGCTCCATCAACGTACTCGAGGACCAGATAGTGACGGCCCTTGTCGACCCCGCGGTCGTAGATCGACACGATATTGGGGTCCTGGAGCGCCTCGGCACTGCACGCTTCGCGCAGGAACCGCTTAATCCCGATCGGGTTTCCAGCTTTAATCAACGGCAACACCTTAAGCGCCACCTTGTGACCGGTCTCGACGTGGACGGCCTTGAAGACAGAGCTCATTCCCCCCGAACCCAGTGGATGTAATACCTGGTAGCTGCCATAACGAGGCAGCATGATCCCAGTGTTAGCTGGCTCATCATCATGCATGGCAGCATTTATCCTAGATTGAGCTGCTCCTCGGAGCGAATGTGGAGCCTCATTTTCAGGGTAAGCGCGCGGGCTTGGCGATTTCGATCTACCTGCGGGATTCGACCGCTTTCGGTTGCTTGCCCGGAGGTTGACTCGAGCTCAAGGGTCCACCCAGAAGCGTGCAGTTGACAGCCTACTGCAAGATCAACGAGAATCGCAATTCCTACGGTCCGCGCTCGTAGCTCAGGAGGATAGAGCGGCGGTTTCCTAAACCGCAGGTCGCAGGTTCGAATCCTGCCGGGCGCACTCGAAGCCCAAGGTAGGGGGCTTGCGTTGCCGGCCGGTTCCCGCGTCCGCTGGCGTGTCCGAAGCGCCCGTAGCTCAGGCGGATAGAGCAACGGTTTTCTAAACCGTCGGTCGCAGGTTCGAGTCCTGCCGGGCGTAATCTCATGAATTCCTCCAGGTTGATATTCCAGTGGAGCAACCTGGGTTTAGCCGACCTGAATACTGGGATGTCCTATCGTTGACTGGGCCATAGTCCCGGAGTTGCTCAAAAAGGTAGAATTGGGGTAGAAGCTGCAAGCCGGGAAGGAGCGAGGGTTCGGCCACCGTTTGGCTCCCCTTGAGTCGAGTTCCACGTGAAACCGTTGCGGCGCGACAGCCTCGGTCTGCGAATGGACTCGCCGACGAGCGTTTGAAAAATTCGCGTCCCGAACCAGACGGCCTTCAACGGACCTGTGAGATGGCAGAAGAGAGGTTAACCCAGATACCCACGAACTGGACAACCATCTCCAGCGCTCATTCCCCCGGGCCAGAAAGCCAGAAAGCCATGAGCGAGCTCGTGGGACGCTACCACGACGCCGTCACCCGATACATTTACTTGAAGGTTCGCGACCGCAACCTGGCCGACGAGGTCTTGCAAGAATTCTGGACCAAGCTCTTAACCGGCAAGCTCGCCGGGGCAGACAGGAGTAAGGGACGATTCCGCGACTATTTGCGGACGGTTTTGCACAGGTTGATGATTGACCATTTCCGCTCGCGCAAGCTTCAGCCTCTCCCTCCCGGTGATCTCTTGGATGCAGCGACCCCCGATGAAGACTTCGACCGCGTCTGGCGTGACGCCGTTCTCAGCCGCGTTTGGTCGAGGCTGGAGACCTACCAGGCCGCGACCCCCAAGAACCGCTATGCCAGCGTCCTTCAGCTCAGGCGTGATCATCCCAAGGCGTCGATCGACGAGATCGCCGAGCGGCTGGCCTTAAGCACCGGCGCTCCCATGACTCCCGAAGCATTTCGCAAGAACCTACAGCGGGCTCGTGCCAAGTTCATCGACTTGCTCGTCCAAGAGTTGAGAGAAACCATCCACCCGCCGAATAACGAGGACGTCGAGGCCGAGATCTTCGACCTGGGCTTAGGTCACCTCTATCGCCGATACTTGTCGACCCCTGATCACGGAAGCCCTGATCAAGAAGGGACTTAAGGCTGATATGCAGGGGTCCTGAAGGCGCGGGCTCGTGGCTTTGTGGCAATGCCGGAAGCAGCGGACTCTAGTGAAAAATCGCTGGTCCCCTTGACCGCGCTCGTTCGTCTTGTACAGTTGATTGAAAGCGGGGCACTCGATGTCACGATATCCGTGTCCGAACCCCGCGCTTCACTGTCAACGTGTTCAGCTCATACCTTCTGACGGTCTGCGCCGGACGCGATGTGCATCAGAGAGGAGCGGCGATGCTGGTTCTCTCCCGCAAGAAGAACGAGAGCATCATAATCAACGATAGCATCACGGTGACCGTAATCGAGATCCGGGGTGACAAGGTCCGTCTTGGCATCGAGGCCCCCAAGGATGTCACTGTGCATCGCCGCGAGGTCTACGAAGCGATTCAGAACCAGGCCCGCTCTCGCGATGCGGGACCCAAGGTTCCTGCACCGGATGTCTAAATCAACCGGTCTTCCTCCGGGAGATCGATGATACTCAGGAGGTCGCTTTGGTTGGTCTTCATGCTGGATGAGCGTTCGGTCCTTTGAAGCCTCGGGCAGTTGCGGACAGCTAGATTGATTATTGTGCCTGGGTCGCGGTCGGATAGGTACGTTTCAGCAGCGTGACGAACTCCCTCATCCAGGGACCGTTATCCGGCCATCCCCTGGCGGTGACGAGGGGTCCGTCGACGACCACCTCGCGGTTGATGAATTCGCCTCCGGCGGCAAGGATATCCAGCTCGAGGTCCGGGTAGCAGGTCATCGTGCGCCCTTTGATCGAGCTAGCGGCCAGCAGCAGCAGGGGACCGTGGCAGTTGGCGGCGATCGGCTTGCCGGACTCGACGAAGTGCCGCACGATCGCCACCGCGGCCGCCCGGTTCCTGAGGTACTCAGGCGCGCGGCCGCCGGGAAGCACCAAGCCGTGGTACGCTTCGGCTCGAACTTGCTCGAGCCCCAGGTCAGCTTGTACCAGATAGCCAAGCTTCTCGGAATAGGTGTCGAAGCCGGGCTCAAAATCGTGGACGACAGACCGAAACGCTCTCATTTGGGGAGCGGCGATACGGACCCGCCAGCCCTCCTCCTCTAGCCGGTACTTGGGGTAGTAGATCTCTTGAGCTTCCCCGGCGTCGCCGGTCAGCAAGAGAATCTCGAGCATTTCAGAAGCCTCACACAACGACCTACAACGAGCGAGTACGTTTTCGCGATACCTTAACGACTTCGTCCCCCGCTTTCAACCGTCTACCTCTCTCCCTCTTATTGAGCCCCTCCGGCAATCTCGATCCTGCGCTCCGATCCCTTGACCAGGGCAAGTGGATGCGATTACGATCTCAGTTCGGCAGCGCCAGATGGCCCCGTCGTCTAGCCTGGTTCAGGACACATGCCTTTCACGCATGCAACACGGGTTCGAATCCCGTCGGGGTCACTCAATTCAGGTCTCGGAAGAATCGGCAGCATGCCGGTTGCGAGCGAGGTCAAACCTTTCCTCGCTCAGAGCCCATAGCGTCCAGGTGCACGGTGACACAGCCAGCGAGAACCGAGGTGTTGTATCCCCCTTCGAGCACGCTGACGATGCGTCCCTGGGCATGAGTCTGAGCGATCGCGACGATCTCCTTGGTCAGGATCTCGAAGTCCTCGATCTCCAGTCCCAGATCGCCCACCGGGTCCTCGGCGTGGGCATCGAACCCAGCACTCACCAGAACGAGTTCTGGCTTGATTCGGTCGGCCAGCTTATGCAGGCCGGATCGAAAGGCCGACTGAAACCTGACCGGGTGCGTGCCGTGGGGCAGGGGGATATTGAGCGTGCATCCCAGCCCGGCGCCGGTGCCGGTTTCGTCCCTGTTGCCGGTGCCCGGATAGAACGGGTAGCGGTGAATCGAGAGGAACCCGACTTGCTCGTTCTCGTAGAAGATCTCTTGGGTGCCATTGCCGTGATGGACGTCGAAATCGACGATCAGCACGCGGCCGATTTGAAGCTGCTCGATGGCTTCCTTGGCGGCAAGCGCGACATTGGAGAAGAGGCAGAAGCCCATGGCGTCGGAGGGGCGAGCATGATGACCCGGGGGCCGGACTACGCAGAGGGCGCGACGGTCGGGTCCGGCCATGACATCGCGAACGGCCTCGATGCACGCTCCGGCCGCCAGCCGCGCTGCCAACGTCGATTGAGAGTAAACCCAGGTGTCGGCATCCATGGCTCCGCCGCCGCGCGCCTCGAGTTGCTCCATCTCGTCGATATAGGCGTGGCTGTGGACCCGCAGCAGCTCGTCCCGGGTTGCTTCTCGCACAAGTCCGGAGGGACAGCTTTCGAGATAACCGGTTCGTTCGAGATGACGGAGAATCGCCTGTAGCCGCTCGGGACGCTCCGGGTGCCGCTCGGGAACGCGATGCTCGGTCATCCGCTTATCTGTAAAGAGGGTCACGACCATGGCAGGTTCCGTTTGCCTCCCGGGCTGAACAATGCTGAAACAGTAGAGCGGGGTTGATTAACTCTATCTTATCAATGACCCGACAGCGAGCTAGAAGTTCGGTGTTTCGCGATAGCGTCTTTCAAGCTCGGCCAGAAGAATCGGCCTTTTCTTCTTTGATCGTGCTTTCCTCATAACCTTGCGTCGGTTCAGTGCCTC
>JBKQMU010000087.1:0-8520 GCA_052146555.1 Isosphaeraceae bacterium | reverse complement strand
GGAGGCGGAACGCGAGCTGCTTCTGTTCCGCGCTGAGATGGCCATGTCGTCCTTGCACCGGTGTCCTCCTGTGATCGGCTTTCGCTCATCTCACAGGACCCGTTGCGCTCACCGGTTGATTTCGCTCTCAGGATCAAGTAAGTCCTGGTCTCGGTAACGCCCTGTCGCGCAACAGGGCAACGCAGTGCACCTTCTTTAGGCCGAGCCTCTTCGTACAAGCTGCGAAGGGAGCACAACGTGCTGAGGTTCCGAAGAGTGGCCTGACATGCGGTCGTAGAGCAGGCGGACAGCTTCTTCCGCTGTTTCCTCAAAAGGGTTTCGCATTGTGGTCAGCGACGGATCCGTGGTGAGTGCCGCAGCAGAATCGTCAACACCGATGACCGCCACGTCTCGGGGCACGCGCCGACGTGCCCGCCTCAGTGCCTTTATTGCTCCTGCCGCCATAAGGTCTGAAGCGACGAACAACCCATCAAGATCTCCGTGTCGCTCCAGCAATGCGTCAGCCCCGAGCCGACCACTCTCAAGGGACCAGTCGCCCTCTTCTACCAAGGTTTTCCGGTAAGAACGGCCAAGAGCCTTTCTATAGCCCTGGAGGCGGTCCTGCCCCGACGTGCTGTCGAGAGGGCCAGTTATGGTGCCAATTTTCCGACGCCCACGAGCCAAAAGGAAAGAGGTCGCTTCGTACGCGACGCCCTCATCGTCCATCGCAGCCCAGTCGACGGAGTCTCTGAGCGCATCCGGGGGACGGCCCAGCACGACAAGAGGTACCGCCGCTTGGAGAAGCCCAGCCAGCATAGGGTCGCCGCTACTCACCATCGCGAGCAGGACGCCGTCGACATGTCCAGCCGTCAAGTAGTTCCCAAGGAAGGCTTCCTCTTGGTGGTCCTCGGCAACGCTGACCAGAAGGTGAAGGCCGTGTTTCTCAAGCTGCTGGGTGAAGGTCTTGACGCGGATTCCAAAGTTGGGATCTTCGAACAATTGCTCATGTTTTTCTGAGATCACATATGCGACTGAACCCGTGTGGCCCTTTCGCAGGTGACGCGCCGTTTGGTTCACCGAGAAGCCAAGAACACTGACAGCCTCGAGCACCCTTTCCACCTTCGCCTCGCTCACGCCGATGCCACCGTTGATGACTCGTGACACCGTCGCTCGCGACACGCCGGCCAGACGAGCTACATCCATAATGTTGGGGCGTCGTTTAGCTTTGCCGTCGGGGAGGGCGATCTTCGGCTGGCCCACCGCGGTACCTAAAGAGACGGCCATAAGGCTCTGAGATTACTACGGGACTGCTGCACGTTTAGCTGTCATCCGTAAGGTGAGGCAAGCCCTCGCTGGAAGGAGGACACCCTGCCGAAGAGTTGCGTGCGGAGTTCAATCCCGACGTTGTCACGGTCGCCCGTCGCGGTCATCCGGGCCTCGCCGAGGCCGTCGCGGACCTCCGGATCGTCGGAGCGACCCTCCTGAGCTGAGAGCGCTGGGAGATTTCCTCGCGCACGGGCCTTTCTTGCCGTACAGAAAGCAAAGGAGCTGACCGGCTCGATGGGGCGCGTCTCCCCGGCCAGCAACAACACGGCAATCGAGTCCTTCTGCGTCCTCTCGCAGAAGGACATCCGCGACCGCAGGAACGGAACGACGCGCTCCGAGCTCACCGACGCGATCGTCTTCTGGATCGGCGTTAGGACCGCCGGCGCAGGCAGCGCCCTCGGCAGGTTGACCCCCGTCGGGTTCGAGCTCGCTCCTGCTGAGCGGATACGTCAACCTGCCGAAAAGATCATGAACCGGTGTCGACGGAGGTTGCAGCAGACCCGGCAGGGTTGAGGCGGCCCGGGACGCTGCGGCGGGGGATTGCAGCGGGCTGGTTTGGGGTTGGAGCCACTTGAGATCGATCTCACACAGTTGTAGTGTGTTCCCGAGATCGATCTCGTGGTCCGAGGCTGAAGGGGGATCCGCGGGGCATTAGGCCCGCTTTGGCTGAACTCAACCGGCCCCGTAGCCACGCGAGACAACGGTTAACCGCGCTAGGTGACGGGTAGAGATACCAAACAGAAAGGACCAGAGGATGAGAATGAGACCGCGACGCGTGGGCGCTCTTGCCGTAGCAGCGCTCGCCGTCCTAGCCATGGGCAGTTCGCTCGCTGCCGCGTCAGCGAGCACACCGCCCAAGGCCAAGAAGGTCACGATCAGTTGGTGGACTTGGACTGCCAACCCGAAGAACGTGATCGCGAACTTCGAGAAAACACACCCAAACATCATTATCCCAACACCGCCTGACCTCGGTGTGAGCGGCGCGGGATTTTATGCGAAGTTGACGACCGCATTGGCCGGTGGCACAGCCCCGTGTGTGTCTCAGGTGGAGTACTCAGAACTGCCGCAGTACATTGCCGGCCACGATCTGCTCAACATCGCTAAATACGCCGACGCGTACAAGAAGGACTTCCCGTCCTGGGTATGGGAGCAAGTCTCTCAGGGCAAAGGGGTTTACGCGATTCCGGAGGACATCGGACCTACCGGTTTCCTGTACCAGCCGGCCGTGTACAAGCAGTACAACCTGCCTGTGCCGACCACCTGGGCCCAGTACGCCTCGGACGCTGCGGCGCTCCACAAGGCCAACCCCAAGATGTACCTCGACTTCTTCTCTCCCACTGACGAACACCGCTTGGAGGCACTGTGGTGGCAGGCAGGTGCCCGGCCCTTTGTTCTAGAGCCGAACGGCACGTGGAAGATCACCGTGAACGGGCCGATCGAGAAGAAGGTCACGAATTTCTTCGGAGACTTGGCCCTCAACGGAGACCTGCTCGTTGACACCGACTTCACCGCGCCCTACGCAAAGAATGTCGCCGACGACACCTATGCTTCGATGGTTGGCACGGCGTGGGGTCCTTCGTACCTCATCGCCGGCTTCCAGACCACGGGTTCCACCCAGCAGTGGGCTGTGACTGAGATGCCCCAGTGGACGGCGGGAGCCACCGCGAACGGGAGCTGGGGCGGCTCCACGAACGCGGTGACGACAGATTGCCCGGCCCAGGATGTCAAGGCGGCCGTGGAGTTCGCCGCTTACATCAACACCTCCTCTGGCGGCATGACAACTGACGAGAAACCAACGACCAGCGGTGGACGCGGTCTTTTCCCGGCTTCTCTCACGAGGGCCAGCGTTGCGCAGTTCAGTGCGCCGATCGCGTCCTTCACCGGCCAAGTCAACGCGCAATTCAACACTTACGCGTCGCAGGTGGTGGAGAACTTCGAGTTCGGTCCGTGGGACACCGAGCTGTACAACTTCTTCGGCACCGAAATGACCAAGGCGGTTGCCCGTACGGAGAGCTTTAATCAGGCCCTTAATAACATAGAGTCTGATCTCGTTAACTACGCTCGGTCTATCGGGTACACGGTCGAAAGCTAACGTCGCAGGTGCCAAACGATTGACGCTACTTTTTGGTTTGATGGCGCTCGCAAAGTCGACAGAGCGCGTCAAGAAGGAACAAGGAGGAGTTGGCGGTGCGGCACGCTAAGAAACGTGCCGCACCGCTAGCTCCTATTTCACCGGCAGGTCACGCGACCCGGGGGCTTCGGCGATTCCGTCGCAGGCAGAACCGCTCGGGGCTGGCCATGACTGGTCCCTTCTTCGGTCTGTTCGCTGTTTTCTTTGCTGGCCCGCTCATCTATGCGGTTGTCCTCAGCCTCCGCTCACCACGTACCGGCGGGTACGCTGGCCTTCTCAACTACCGGGCGACAATCTCCAACGGTTATTACTGGAGCGCTGTCGTCCGTATGGGCTACTTCGGCATCATCCAAGTCACGGTAATGATCGGGCTTGCCATCGGCCTGGCGCTCTTGCTCGACGGCCCCTATTGCAGGGGCCGGAGAATCTTTTCCCTTATTTATTTCTTGCCTTACGCGATACCCGGGGTCATCGCGGCCCTCATGTGGGGCTTCCTTCTGGAGCCAGATCTGGATGTCTTACTCAAGGTCCCCCACTTGCTCGGAATCACCAGCGGTTCGATACAGCCACTCGACTACCGCCTTTCCCTCTACGCGATCATGCTGATCGTGACCTGGGAGTGGGCCGGCTATAACATGACGATCCTCCTTACGAGCTTGACGAGCGTGCCCCGCCAAGTGATTGAAGCGGCCAAGGTGGACGGGGCCTCAGAGCTCGCCATAGCCGCCCGCATCAAGCTCCCAATGGTTCGGCGCACGCTTATTTTCATCACCATCCTCTCCATCATCGGGACGCTTCAGCTGTTCAACGAGCCGGTGATCCTGAACGAGGTTGCCGAGATCGGCAACTCCCTGACACCGAACCAGATCATTTACAACACCGCGTTCTCCTTTGGTAACGAGCAAACGGCTGCTGCGCAGTCGGTGGTGCTTGCCCTCATCACGATCGTCGCCACGGTCGCCTTTTACGGAATCGTGAGGAGGCGCATGAACCCCTTCGCCGTGACCAGGGCAGCCAGATGACCGCAGCCGCCTGGTCCGCGCGCTCCTTGCTTGGCAAGGTCCTCGGGCCACGCACGGCCGTGCGGGCCAAGACGACAGCCACCACGGCCGTCCTGCTGGTCGCTGCCGCGTGCGTGCTCATTCCGATCTACTGGCTGATCGTCGCTTCCTCCAAGAACACCAGCCAATTGTTCTCGACGAATACGTTCCTGCTGCCTTCGCACCCGTCTTGGCCCGCCAACTTCTCTTCGCTGTTCAGCTACGAAAGCGGCGATTACAAGTGGTGGCTCTTGAACTCGTTCATCTACTCTTCGGTGACGGCCACGCTGGCGACAGTGGTGTCAACGATGGCCGGCTATGGCTTAGCCAAGTACGAGTTCGGTGGCCGGCGGGCGGCACTCGGCTTGGTGGTGGGCTCACTCATGGTGCCCGCGACCGCCCTGGTTGTTCCGCTGTTCCTCCTAGAGCACTTCATGGGACTTACCGACTCCTACCAAGGGGTGATCCTCCCGCTGATCGTCTACCCATTCGGCGTCTACTTCATGTCGATTTATGCCGCTGAGGCGGTCCCGGATGCCCTTATCGAGTCAGCCCGCATTGACGGCGCTGGTGAGTTCAAAGCGCTCTGGAAGATCGGTCGGCCCATCTTGCTGCCGGGGATGGCGACTCTCTTCCTACTTGCGTTCATCGCGACTTGGAACAATTACTTCCTTCCCCTTGTGCTGCTTGGCACGGAGACCCGCTTCCCCCTTACGGTGGGGCTCTCGGCTTGGGCGGCCACACTCAACGAAGTCGGGGCAGGACAGCCCCTCTACTCCAACTTGATCCTCGGCTCGCTCATCTCCGTTCTGCCGATGCTTGTTCTATTCCCGTTCCTGCAGAGGTACGTGGCTCGGGGACTGACATTTGGGGCTATAGCCGGTGAGTGAGCGCAAGGTGCTGAGTAGCACTGACCTGCAAACCGCCTCTATATAGGAGCACCAATTAATGGGTAACCACCTGCACTATGGCGGCGACTACAACGCCGAGCAATGGCCTCGGGCTGTCTGGGAAGAGGACGTCGCACTCATGCGCGAAGCGGACGTCAACCTTGTCACTGTCGGCGTCTTCTCCTGGGCCCAGTTGGAACCTTACGAAGGTTCGTTCTCCTTCGGCTGGCTCCACGATCTGCTCGACCAGCTCGCTGCAGCCGGTATCGGCGTGGATCTAGCTACCCCAACGGCAGCTCCTCCTGCCTGGCTGTCAGTTCGGTACCCTGACGTGCTCCCGGTCGATGCGAGAGGTGCCCGCTACAGCCACGGCAGCCGACAGACCATTTGTATTTGCAGCCCCGTCTACCGAGAGAAGGCTCGCGCGATAGTGACGAGGCTCGTGAGTGAGGTCGGCGGTCACGAGGCGGTCAAGATGTGGCACGTCCATAACGAGTATGCGTGCCATGTGCCCTACTGCTACTGCGACAACCATGCACAGGCTTTTCGGCACTGGCTCCAGCAACGATACGGGTCGCTTGACACGCTCAATGAAGCGTGGGGCACTTCCTTTTGGAGTCAAACCTACACGGACTTCGACCAAGTCGTGCCGCCACGCTTGACGGGAGCCTTCGTCAACCCCTCACTCGATCTTGATTACAAGCGGTTCAGCAGTGACGCCTTTCTCGAGGAGTTCCTCATGGAGCGGGAGATTCTCAAGGAAGCGCGGCCGGACGTGCCTTTGACGACCAACTTCATGGGCTTTTTCAAACCTATTGACTACTTCGGGTGGGCTCCTCAAGTGGACATCGTATCCACGGACAACTACCCGATCGCAGCCGACCCAGACTGGCCGCTACAGAGCGCGATGCATTACGACCTTGTGCGAGGGCTTAACAAGAAGGTCCCATGGATGGTCATGGAAGAGACGCCATCGCGGGTCACCTGGCATCACCCGAACGTAGCCAAAGGTCCTGGCCACATGCGCGCGATGAATTACCAGGCGATAGCCCGAGGTGCAAGGGGCGTGATGTTCTTTCAATGGAGGGCTTCGCGAGCCGGGGCCGAAAAGTTCCATTCAGCCATGGTCCCCCACTCGGGGGTAGGGTCGCCCGTTTGGGCCGACGTGGCGGCCTTGGGCAAGGAGCTGTCGGCACTCGAGAACTTTGAAGACGCTCCGGTAGATTCCAACGTCGCGTTCCTGTTTTCTTGGCCCAACTGGTGGGCGCTTGAGGCTCCTTCCCAGCCGTCCAGTTATCTCACCATCGCCGACCAGCTGATGTGGCTCTACCGTCCGTTGTACGAGGGCGGAGTGACTGTCGATTTCTGCCACCCTGACGAACCGCTCGACGGTTACGCAGCCGTCATCGTGCCAAGCCTCTACCTCATGAGCGAGCAACAGGGTGCAAATCTGCTCTCCTACGTCGAGGCGGGCGGCACTGCTGTTGTCTCCTTTTGGTCGGGGATCGTCGACGAGCACGACTCGGTTTATCTCGGTCCGTATGGTGGGCCGCTGCGGCCGCTCCTCGGCTGCGACGTCTTGGACGTGGCCCCACTCCCCGCCGGCAAAACAGTGGAGATGCAATGGGAGGATGGCAAGCAAGGCAAGGGGACCCTTTGGGCTGACGTCGCGGTCGAGCGTGATGGGCACGTGCTCGCGCGATACACGAAGGGACCGTTTGCCGAAAAGCCGGCCGTGTTCGAGACGAGCTATGGCAGAGGACGTGCGTATTACGTAGGGTGCCGGATTGACCATGACGCTTTGACGCGTCTGTACGGCTTAGTGCCCGCTCTCCGGTTGGATGCGGCAATGAAATGTTCAGGAACAGGCGTTGAGCGGGTCGCGAGGGTGGGAACGGACCGGAGGTACGACTTTCTCATCAACTTCTCCGACGAGCACCGAGAGATCGAGGTACCGGACGACGGGTTCGAGTTGCTGACAGGAACAGCTACGAAGCGGAGGATCACGCTGGGCCCAGCAGGAGTCGCGATCATCCGATACCCGAGCCCAGGAGCGGCACGGTAGCGTTTGTAGTCCTGCGCTGGTTTTCTGGCGAGTTCGAAACGATCGGCTCGGTCGACCCGTAGCTGTTGCGCGTTCTGGTCGTTGGCGGAATCAGGAAAAGTGGTGTGCCGCACTTCACGCGGCTTGGCCGGGTCAGCCGCACGTTCCGTTGACTCCGTGACCTGCTCCAGGTCTTGTTGCTTTTTCCGCTGTTGAGATCAGGCGGTCTGCTGGTGGTTCAGGCCCGACTTCATCGCGCACCCGCTGAAGTCGGGTCGGAGCGTCATTCGTGCTACTGGGACACCGAGCGCGAGTGCCCAAGTAGCCATCGTCGAACGAGGTAGCGCCGTCGACGACCAGCTGCAAGAGTTTTGATAGAACGTCTGACGACCAAATGTGCCACCGGGCACGTCGACCTGCAGGCTCTGGGATGAAACATAAGTCACCTATACGACCGCGCAAGACGGGCTACCTGTTCGCCGCTCCGTATGTCGTGCTGCTCGCGGCCATCGGAATTTATCCGGCGGGCTACGTGGTCTATCTGGCGCTGACGTCGCTGACTGACCACTTCACTTGGCTCGGCAACTTCGTGGATGCCACCCACAACTCCGAGTTCGTGCCGGCGTTCGAGAACATCATCAAATTCTTGGGGATCTGGCTCACAGCGCTCGTCGTCTTCGTCGTCGGCCTGTCGCTGATGCTGCATTCATTGAATGAGCGCGTTGGCGCCGCTTTTCGCTTCGTGCTGTACCTTCCGGCAGCGCTTGCCGGCTCGGCAAGCGTGATGCTCTGGCTGTTCATGCTGCAACCGGGCAAGAGTCCGTGGGGCGTCGTGTTGAGCTGGCTCGGCTACCACACGCTCGGCGACTCGCTCGCGCCAGCCCACCTCCCGGTGATCTTCGCACTGATCGCGTTCTGGAGCGGTGCCGGGAGCTGGATCGTCGTCATGCACGGCGCACTCGCGACAATTCCCGAGGAGGTACTCGAGAGCGCGAGGCTCGACGGCGCAGGAGCATGGCGCACCGCGGTCAACATCAAGCTGCCTTTGATCAAGAAATGGATCGCCTACATGGTGATCGGCGCGTTCGCCGCCGGGTCGCAGCTGTTCGC
>JBKQMU010000086.1:0-14036 GCA_052146555.1 Isosphaeraceae bacterium | reverse complement strand
GCGAGGAACACATCCATCTGCTGACCGACGTAGACTTTGATGGGCGTGGGATCGGGCAAGGCGTAAAGGACTTGAAGGGCGCGGGTGTCGACTCGCTCGGACGTGTCTCCAGTGAGGCTCTTCTTGGGAATGACGTACGGTTCGACGCGGACGTACTCGAGCGTGAACTTAGGGTCCTGGCGGCCTCGCACGGTGGCCAACGCCGGCAAGCCCTCGCGGAAGCGGTTCAGATCGACCTCATCGACGTCCACCCGCACGTGCAGCCGGTTGACCTCGCCCAGGACGATCATCGGTTCTTTCCACGTCAGCGTGGCGATCTGGCCGGGACGGACGTTGACTTGGAGAATCTCACCGTCGACCGGGGCCCGGACGATCAGACGCTCCAAGAGCAGGTTGATACTATCGACTTGGCTCTTTGCCTGCTCGACGGCGGCCCGCTGCACGTCGATATCTTCCTTCCAGGCCCCGGCCTTGAGCCTGGCTAGGTCGGCCTCGGCCCGCGCCAGGGTGGCCTTGGCCGCCTGGAGCGTGAAGCGGTCCTTGTCAAAATCGGAAGCGGACAGCATCTTCTTGGCGAAGAGTTGCATGTCGCGATTGTAGGCCGCTTCGCTATCGAAGAGGTGGGCCCGTGATTCGTCAACCGCCGCTACGGCCGGCGGCACGTCCTCGGCACGGGGCATCTTTTCGAGACGATGAAGCTGACACACGGCTGCCACCAGGGCCGACTCCCGAACCTTCTTCTCGGCCACGAGGTCGCGGTCGTCGATCCGGAAGAGCGGCTCCCCCTTCGCCACGCGGGCGCCGACCCGTTTGTGCGGCGGATTGTAACCCGGTCGGCCATCCACGTAGACTTCCAGGACGACCCCCGGAACCGTGGTGCCGATCGGGATGTTCTCGCGCTGGGCCTCGATCAGACCGGATCCGTAGATCGGCTTGGTGACCCTATCCGGCTGCTGCGGAGGGTCAACCAGCGGCCGGGCCACCGGCGTTTCCTTCTTGGCGACGACTGCACCGATGCCCGCGGCAATGCCCACGACCGCAATCAGCGGCAAAATATATTTTGTGAACATGTTACGATCCTGATTCCATGAAAATGTGGAAATGGCCTGCGCTTCATGACTGGCTCGACCGTAGGGCAAATTACGCCGCGGCCTCGGTTTTGCGGTGTTCGATCTCGACGACCCGTCCGTCGTCCATATGGGCAATCCGTTCGCCGAACTGGAAGACGCGGTTGTCGTGGGTGACGATGACGACGGCCCGGTCCGGCCGGACGGCCGACTCGCGCAAAAGCTCCATGACCGTCAGTCCCGTCTCGTGGTCCAGCGCTGCGGTCGGCTCGTCGCAGACGAGGAGACTGGGATCGTGAACCAAGGCGCGGGCGATGGCCACGCGCTGCATCTGACCGCCGGAAAGCTGTGCCGGCAGCGATTTTACCTTCTTGCCCATGCCGATCGACTGAAGCACCTGGGTCGCCCGCCGCACCGCCTGAAATTTGCTCTCTCCGGCGATCACCAGAGGAATCGCGGCATTCTCCGCCGCGGTCAACGCCGGCAGCAGGTTGTACTGTTGGAAGACGAAACCGATGTGCCGGGCCCGGAACCGGGTCTTCGCGCGGTCGCTCATCGTCGTAATCTCGTTGCCAAAGATGGAGACTTCTCCACTCTCGGCGTCGAGAATCCCCGCGATGACCGACAGCAAGGTCGTCTTGCCGCAGCCGGAAGGGCCCACGATCAGCGACATTTGACCGGCGTAGATGTCCAGATCGACGCTGTCAAGTGCCTGCACGCGCTGGTCGCCCATTCCGAAGTGCTTGGAGAGCCCTCGAATCCGCACCGCGACAGAGTCAGAGTCCAAGCCGGAGTCCGGTTCGGTTTGCACCGCGTATTGTGACGCAGACATTGACATCCACCTCGTCAAGAACCGAACGGGGATCAAACGACGCGCTATGAGACTATCCGGAAAGCCTTCGATGGCCGTCCAGGCTCGTCAAGAACCGAATGGAGATCAACCGCCGCGCTGAGTTCGCGCGCTCTTCAGCTTCGGAAAACGATGGCCGGCTCGAGCCGGATGACCCGCTGTACCGAGATCAGGCTGGCCAGCACACAGATCAAGATGATGGCCACCGCAGTGGTAGGCAGCAATTCCCAGGGCGTGTAGTAGGCCAGCTCCGTCGGCTGGCCCTGCCAGCCCCTGGTCACCTTCAAGCCGAAAAACGTTGAGAGCCCCACGCCGATGCCGTAACCCAGCACTCCGACCACGGCCGCCTGGAGCAAGATCATCGCCACGATCCGGGAGTTGGAGGCGCCCATGGCCTTGAGCGCTCCGAACTGCTTCAAGTTCTCGATCGTGAAGTTATAGAAGGTCTGGCCGGCGATCGCCGTGCCCACCAGGAAGCCGAGAAACACGGTGATGCCGAAGTTGATCGGGATCCCTGTGTAGATCAAGTAGTACTTGATCGTCTTGTACATGAACTTGTCGCTGGTTCGCGCGCCTAAGCCGGTCTGGGCCTGGATTCGCTCGGCCACGGTCTCCGGAGCGATCTTCCGGCCGTGCTCGTCGTCGCCGGTCTGGGCGAGGATGAACGAGAGCATTCTCCGCTCCATCGGGATGAATTGCTTGGCCCGGCTGTAGAGTGTGTAGACAACCGGATTCGACTGGAACGTCCGGGTCGCCTCGCAAACCCCCACGATGATGGCCCGGTGATCGTTCATCTCGATCTCCGGCGCGGCCTTCACGAACCGGGTGAGCCGCTCGATGTAATCTTGATCCGTTTCTTTCGGCTTGGCGAACGGGCCATCGAGGTTGCAGCCGGGGAAGAGCTTGGCGAGCCCCACGCGATCGAGGATGACCGAATCGGGCCGGCGCAAGTCCGCGGGATCGCCGACCAGCATGCGACCTAGTTCTTGCCCTTTAGGCGGAGGGCCGACCAGCGGTCCCCTCGGCGGCGCCCCGACCATCGACGTGTCGTCCACGCCGATCAAGATCACCTGCTCGATCACGTTGAGGATTTCGGGATCGTACCACCGCGCCGGCGGCGCAGCGGGGTGATCGATGCCCGGAACGAGCAGGTCCAGCACGTTCGTAAACGGATTGGACGCGGGCCCTTTCTTGGCCTTGCTGTCGCGCTCAAACTCGTCGGCCGGAAAGACCTTCTCTTTGAGCTCGGTAGGGCTGAATGTCAGCTTGGCCCGTGCGAGCCCTTTATACAGCGGCACGGCCCATTTCACGCCTTTTACGCCCCGGACCCGCTGGAGATTACTCTCCAGCATCGGCTTGATGTCGTCCACGAAGCGGACGCTCGGGTCCATCACCCACAGGTCCGCGCCGGTGATGTCCGTGATCTGCGCACAAGTGCGCAGCATCAATCCACAGAAAATCGAGCCTTGCTGGGTAATCAGGGCCGCCGCGAAGGTCAGCCCCAGGACGATGCCCAGAAACTTGGCCCGATCGCCGACCAGCATCTTCAAGGCGATCCAGTACATGAAGAATGCCCCACGATCACGCGAAAGGGACCCGCTCCGGGGCCGAGGCTTCCCCAGCCTCGTTCAGCGTAGGCCCCATGCCCAGAGCGGCCAGACAGAACGACGCGATATGGTCGCTGAGATAGTCCAGATCGAGCGCTTGATAGCCTTCCTCGCCGATCAGTCGCTCGGTGATCCGCCGGGCCAGCTTGTAATGAAGGCACTGGCCGATCACACTAAAGACAAGCACATTGAGCCGACGATCGTCAGCCTCGGGACAGATCTCGTGCATCAGGCTCTTGAGCCGCTCGAAGCGGGGCCGGATCCCCTCGCGCACCAGCACTTCCGAGAACGACGTCGGGGCAAGCATCTCCCGGAGCATCACGCGATGCTGCCAATCCTCCGGCCGGTTCATCGCCAGCACCCGCTCCAGGAAATGGCGGATGAACAGGCGCAGCCGCTGGGCCGGACTCAAACCCGCCGCAACCAACTCTTCCTGCTGCTCAAGACCACACCGGTGAGCCTCCCGCAGCACTTCCATATAGAGCTGCTCCTTGGCCCCGAAATGGTAGTTGATCGCCGCCAGGTTTACCCCGGCCCGATCACAGATCGCCCGCACTCGCGCCAGCTCGTAACCCTTTTCCGCGAACTCCTCGCCGGCCGCTTCAAGAAGACGCGCTTTGGTCAGGTCTTGTGCCACCACGCCACCTTGCAATCGGTCCAAACAACCGTTTCAAACAACTGTTTCAATCAACTGTATAAGACCTCGGCAAAGTGTCAAGCGGGACCTTTCAAAAAATTTCAGAAACAGACCGGAAGCGGAATATATGAGGTAGATCCTGAAGCTGAGCCACGACAGGATCTGGCCTTCGCGGTAGATTGATAGGGGGCTTCCAGAAGAACCAACAAGGCTCGATCATGCGTGCGCTAGAATGGTTGCGTGATCCGCTGGCCCACCCGGTGAGGCCGGTTTACGTCACTTATGGAGAGGATCTTTACCTACGTCGCGAGGCGGCCAGCGCGATCGCCCGGGCGGTCTTCGGCGGCGACGGAGATGAGCTGGCCGTAACCCAGTTCGAGGGCGACAAAGCGAGCCTTGCCGACGTGCTCGACGAGCTGCGGATGCTGCCTTTTTTTTCGCGCCAGCGGGTCGTGATTGTCATGGAAGCCGATTCCTTCGTGACCAAGCACCGCCGCGAACTCGAGTCACACCTGCGCTCCCCGGGCACCTCAGGCGTGCTGGTGCTCCAGGTCAAAAGCTGGCCGGCCAATACCATTCTCGCCCAGCAAGTCGCCTCGGTGGGTCTGGCGATTGATTGCAACAACCCTTCCGATAAAGAGTTACATCCCTGGCTGATCCACCATGCAGCGCGTCAGGATGCGCAGCTCGAGGCGGATGCCGCGCGGCTCTTGGTCGAGTTGGTGGGCAACGAGGCCGGGATTTTGGCTTCCGAGGTCGAGAAGTTGGCTGTTTACGTCGGAACGGCCGGGCGGATTCGTCGTGGCGATGTTGCCAAGATGGTCGAGGCGGGCCGGATCGAGACAGTCTGGAAGGTGCTCGACGCCGCGACAGCCGGGCAGGCCGCCCCAGCACTTGCGCACCTTGAAAGTTTGCTGGCTGCCGGCGAGTACCCGATCAAGATCCTGGCCGCGTTTACCTTTACGCTGCTCCGCGTCCACCACGCCGGCAGGCTGCGCGCGGCTGGCCTGGGGCTCGACGAGGCCTGCCGGATCGCCGGGATTCGCGACTTCGCGGTCGAGAAGACGCGACGCCAGCATGCACACCTGGGTCCCTCCCGCGTCGATCATCTTCCCGCGATGCTCCTGAAGGCCGATCTGGACCTCAAAGGCGGCACGCTTTTGGACCCTCGCGTTGTCCTCGAGGATCTGCTTGTGCGGCTGGCTTTGCCGCGTGCCGACTGAGGGCCGGCCGGGACGCTTGTCCCGCACGAAATCCCAGGCACTCTCGGCCGGTTGAACTTGAGAGGGCCGAAACTTTCGAGCATAGTGAGCAGATCAAGGGGGTGGTTTGCCGCCCCTCGGCTTTCCTTTCTTTTCTCGGACCCAGACCTCGGATCTGGAAAGGGACTCCGGATGTTCGACGGTAGCGAGCGCACAGACGGACTTGCAAAGCGCAAGAGCAGGCTGGCAAGCATCTTGTTGAGCGGGGCCGTGTTGCTTCTGGTACCGCCCTCGCTGCCGGCCCAGGAATCTTGGGACGCGATCTACTTCAAGGGCAACAAGATCGGCTACGTGCACACGTTCATCGAGAAGGTCAGCGAGAAAGGCAGGGAGCTGTTCCGGGTGCGCGTCGATCAGGTCTTCAGTTTTCGCCGTCTCGACGACAACGTGACCATGAAGATGATGTACGGCACCATCGAGACGGCCGACGGCGAAGTGCTCCGGCTCGATACCCGCACTCTGGCCAGCGAGAACGAGATTCGCGTCTACGGCGATGCGATCAAGGGCAAGATGAACCTGATCATGGAAGTCGAAGGCACCGGCAAACGCCAGGAGACGACTATTCCCTGGGGCAAGGACGTCCGCGGCCCTTACGCCGCTGAACAGAGCATGGCGCGCAAGCCCATGGAAGAGGGGGAAACACGCACGATCAAAATGTACATCCCCGACCTCAACCGCGTGGTCGATTTCACCTTCAAAGCCGGACCGCTGGCCGAGACGGTCCTGGGAGATGGATCGAAGCGGTCGCTCCGCAAGGTCGACCAGATCGCAATGCTCGATGGCAAGCCGCAGCCGGTGCTGAACGCCCTCTTGTGGGCCGATTCGGGAGGGCAGGTGCTCAAGGTCGAGACCGACATGATGGGCGGTATCCTGATGTACCGGACGACCAAGGAAGGGGCTACGTCCCCCGCGCCTCGGGGCAGTGAGCGGTTCGATGAAATTCGCAACACGATCATCGCCATCAACAAAATCATCCCCGATCCCCGCCAGAGAACTTACGTCCAATACCGGCTGACGCTCTCCGACGGTGATCCTGCCGCCGTCTTTCCCGTTGACGCGCGGCAGACAATCCAGCCCGGATCGGACAAGAACTCGCTGATTCTGGACGTCAGCGCCATGGGGCCGACCGACGGCACGCCCGGCCCGGCCGCCGTCGACGGTCAGTTCCTCCGCTCCAACGGCATGGTGACCAGCGACGACGACGAGGTCAGATCGCTCGCCCGGCGGGCGATCGCAGGCTCTCGAAATCCATGGGACCAGGCCGTCAAGATCGAGCACTGGGTTTTCGAGCACATCCGCGACAAGAATTTTGCAGTCGCCTTCGCTCCGGCCAACGAGGTCGCGCGCAACCTTAGCGGCGATTGCTCCGAGCACGCCGTCCTGGCCGCGGCCATGAGCCGGGCCGTCGGAATTCCCTCCCGCGTCGCATTCGGGCTGCTCTATGTCGATAACGAGAAGCAAAAGGTCAAGGGGTTCGGTTACCACGTCTGGCACGAGGTTTACGTGAACCAGCGGTGGGTCGCCCTGGACTCGTCGTGGGACCAGTCCAGGGTCGATGCGACGCACGTCAAGCTGGGCGACACCAGCCTCGACGGCGTCGCCCCGTTCGAGGCGTTCCTGCCCATGGCCCGCGTCATCGGCAAGCTGGAAATCGACCCGCTCCAGTTGCGCTGACGCAGTGGGACGAAAGGTCACATGCCGCCAATCGGCTCCGATTCGTCCGGACCCCGTACCTTCGGAAGCATCAGCCTCTAATATCGCCCGATCGAGCACGGGCGGTCGCGTGATCATCGCGCGCGAAAGAGAATCTGCGAAGACGGAGTATTACAGTCCCCGTTGCAGTTCCGGTCGCGGTGACATGCTCAGTTGCGTAGCGAATGGCGAGGGAGAGTCACTGATGTCAGGGCGAGACCGACTCCCCGACGAGGCTTGGGTCGTGCGCTGCGGTCGGCCTCCTTTCGATGACCCCAAGCCCCTCCACGAACGTTGCGCCGAGCATGACGGGGTCTATGGCTTCTCGGTACAATCTATAAGCCATCAGACGATCGAAGTGCTCGCGAGTTGGTGCCGGAACAATCGAATCGGCGTCACGACAGTTGCCGCGATCCGAGCACTGGGGTACGAGATCGAGGTCACCAGGGGAAAGGGTTTTCACGCGACAGTCATTGTGCCAAGGGACTGGACCCCTGAAGCAGCACGGCAACTTGCTCAGTCTTTCGAGGATCGCGAAAACCCGGTGGCGAAGGCAGAGAGGTGCTCATGACTCCCGTTTTTGCTGACTTCAACGCGATGACGGAAACGGGTCAGGTGCGCCTGAACTGTCAGGGATCGCGGGACGATCTTCGTGCCGGCGGGCTTCATCCCGGGGATTGGGCCTGGCTCACCGACGGCGAATTGATTGTCGGCGGCAAGATCGACAGCAGCCCCGAGGATGGGGTCGTCGCGATTCCGGATTGGAAGACCCTCGTTCATCTCGACGAGCCGTACGAGGCCGAGGTCGTGTACCAAGAGCTGAGGCCTCTGCTCGAACGGCCAGACTTAGACTTTGACGACTTGTGGCGAGCCTTCCGTTTGCTCACGATTTGTGAACGGGTTGCCCCTCCGGCTGTTCTGAGCGGGACCCCATCCGGCTATTTTTCGTTTCGCCGTGCGACGATGCTGCTCCAGCTCCAAGAGCTCGACCTGGCCCTCGTCGAAATCTTGGAGGCGCGGCGGCTGGAACCCGGCCGCCCCAACCATGACTTCCTTTTTCTCGAAATCCTCCGCGAGGTGAACCTTCCGAAAGCGATCCGGACCGTCGAGGAATTCGCATTGAACCCAGCGCTCGACGCCAAGGTCCTGGCAGGGTGTATTCACGTTCTGGCGACCCATGCGGATCAGCTTGCTGATGAGGCGTTTCAGGTGATCGCGCAAAAGATCCTTGAATTTGCGGATCGGTTCGACCACGCGCCAAGCCGAGACCGGATCCCAGCCTCCATCCTCGCCCTGGTTCAATTCAACCGGGGTCTAGTTCAGCTTCGCCAGGAGCGGCTTGAGGATGCGCGGCGTTGGCTCGACCTGGCAAGCACCACGGATCCCACAGCCCCCGAACTCGTCCAGGCACGGAACTTTACCTCGTTTGACGAGCATGCACGCGAGATCGCCTTGCAATACAATCGTCGCTCGATAGCGGCCTAAACATCATGCCCTTCCGGCGAAGTCGCCTCCAGTAGCGCGGCTGACAAGTCCATCCTGCATCTCTTTGACTTTAGACAGGAGAGTTTGCTCATTTTTAGGCATTTCTGATTGCTCCTTTCGCTATAGGAAAGAAGGAAGGACATGCAATGCTTTCCCACCCGTGCTTGACTGGATTGTGGAAAGAAGGAAGGACATGCAATGTTTTCCCACCCGTGCTTGACTGGATTGTGTGCAAGAGATGGGGACATTGCGTTCGCGAAGAATAATAAGATAACGGATCATTCGATTTCCCTACCATCACGCGTGTGCACATGCTAAGTCGCGGCCACCCCGTTGCCTCGACTCAGATATGGTGATAAGATCCAACCTCACTGGGGTTTACGCTCATTTGGCAAGGATCCGCTGATCCACGCAGGACTTGCATACTGGGAGACGCTGCGACCGTGGAGACGATTCCGTCAGATTCCCCGGTACGTGGGTAAGCAGGCAGAACGGCGCAGTGCCAGGTAGATGCCCATGGGAAGGGTGGTCTTATGGTTCGATTCCTCCATGCAGCGGACCTGCATCTGGGCTTGAGAGTCACACGGTTTGAGGCTGATGCTTGTAATCGGGTTTGCGAGGCCCGCTTTATCGCGCTCCAGCGGCTCCGCGAACGCGCGGCAGAACTTCAAGCGGACTTCATCCTCATCGCGGGCGACGTTTTCGATGATCACAGCGTGTCACGCTCAGATGCGGCTCGCGCCTTCCCGATCCTGGAAAGCTCGTCCGGCTCTTGCCCCGTTTTTATCATCCCCGGTAACCACGATCCGCTTGTTCCAGGCGGCGTTTGGGACCGGGACCCGTGGCTTCGTGAGCAGCCGCATCTGCGTGTCCATTTCTTGCGAAAACCCGAGCCTGTCGCCGTTCCGAACCTGCCAGTTACGATTTTCCCCTGCCCACTCCGGCAACGCAGGTCAATGGACGACCCAACATCGTGGATCGAAAACCACCCCCGGGCGGAGGGCGATCGAACCATCCGCCTGGGACTTGCGCACGGTAGCCTTAATATCATGCCCCTGCCTGACGATGACCATGTCATTCGTCCGGACGCTGCCGACCGTTACGGACTTGATTACCTCGCACTCGGCCACTGGCACAAGCGTCTGTTGCACAAATCGTCGGACGGGATTGAGAGGACCGCGTATTGCGGCACACATGAGCCGATGGCTTTCCCAGGAGGGAACGCCAGTCTTTCAACAGGCTGGTTGTCGTATTCAGCCGACGGTGATGCGGAGCGATTCCAGGACAGCGGGGATGGAATCGCCTTACTCGTGGAAATCGAAGCACCTAATGCCCCACCCCGGATTGAGCCCGTCCACATTGGCCGCCTTCGCTGGAAAGCGGAGCAACAGGACGTGACCGGCTTGTCGCTCGGTTCCTTGATCAAGGAGTATTCCCATCGCGACAACCCGGAGCTCACCCTGTTGCGATTGACCTTGGCCGGGGTGATGGACCCACAAGCCTATGCCCGTCTTGAAGAACTCCGGCAAATCGTACAGCACCGCTATCATCCAGGTTCGAGTATGGATGCCGACGGCGTGCTAATCGAGCCAAACGCAGAACAACTTGCCGAGGCGGTTGGTGCCGGGGTGTTGAAGCGGGTTCTGGAGCGGCTGAAGGATGATATTCATTCAGCCGACCCGGTCACCAAGCGAACTGCCGAACATGCGCTAAAACTCCTCTACCGGATCGCGTGGGAGGAACAGCCCTCGTGATCATTGAAGGCTTTGAAATCGAAAACTGGACCTGCATCAAGAAGCTGAAGGTAACCGGCCTGCCGGCGACGGGAGTGATCGTTCTGCACGGGCCGAATCGCACAGGCAAGAGCAGCCTGGTCCAGGCCCTGCGGGCTTGCCTGATGGATAACTCATCGACCAGTACGGCATTGAAGAATCGTTATCCGAAGGGTAGCGGAGAGAAACCTACCGTTAGCGTCACGTTCATAGCCGGAGGTAAGGCGTACCGCATCAAAAAGTGCTTCGGAAGTAACAAAAGCGAACTGGCCAGCCGGACTTCGACAGGGGCGTGGCGTGTTGAGACTGCCACTGCGGCGGAGGCACACAGCAGGGTCTGCGATTTGGCAGGTGGCAACGACTCGGGAAAAGGGCTGCACCAGCTTCTGTGGCTCACGCAGGCTGAATTCCAGTTGCCCGATCCAAAGAAGTTCGATGCCAATGTCCAAGCACAGCTGCGGGGCATCCTGGGAGTGCTGCAAACACCGCTCGATGACCGGTTTATCGAACGGGTCAGGAAGCGCTGGAACGAGTGGCACAGTGGCCAGCGCAAAGCGGGTAAGCAACACACGATTAAGGACGGATGCCGGCTCGCGCAAAACCAAAACAAGCTGAATAGCGCTCAAGCCGACCTAGAGGCGTGCGAGAGCAAGTTCAAGGAACTGGAAGCACAACTCCGCCAAACCAGTGAGTTGGAAGAGCGACGGTTAGACCTGGATCGCCAACTGCGTGAACAAACGAGCGAAATGCGGAAATGCCAGGACGAACGTGAGCGAAGCCAGACCCGCAGGGCGGCCCGTAAGTTGGCTGAGGAGCGATTTTCCAGTGCCGAGAAGGAGAATGCAGCCGCGTTGGAGGAGCAACGGCAGCGAACCGAAGTGGCCCAGCGCCTGGCCGAGGCACAGGAGGCCGTGGTCCCGGCGAAGCGGAGCGTTGATAGCCGCGAGCAGGTTGCAGCGGATCTAGAGCGAAAGCAGACCCAGCAAAAGACATCGCTAACCCAACGGCGCGACCAGCAACGAGCATTGCAGCAACGGGCCAACCGTGTCACCGCGAAACTGCGGGCGATGGACAACCTGGAAAAACTGACGGCTGCACGAGACGCCCTCCAGAGGGCCCAAGGAATTGCGCAAGCGGTCGCCACGATAAAGACATACCTGGTTCAAAATCCCGTACCCGACAAGAAGAAAGAGGAAGAGCTAAAGGCGAATCGGCAGAAGATCATCCAGTTGCAGGCAGATTGTGACGCGGCCTCGATGATGCTCCGGCTTGTGCCAGCGGAGGGAGCTCGCCCGGCTCAGCTTGCCCTGGACGGTGCGCCCATCCGGTTGGTGCCCAGTTCACCGACCCCTCCTGCCTATCCGGTGCGACGCAAGGCGGAATTGCTCATACCGGACTGGGGTCGCGTGGAACTGAGCCGCGGGACAAGCAGCGGCGACCTCGATCAGATCGAGGCCGACTTGCGACAGTGCCACGAGGCGTACTCGGCCGCCCTGGCATTGGCCGGAATCGCGGCCAATGACCCCGATGCTTTCGAGCAATTGTTGCGGCGAATCGCCGAGCATGATTTGAAGAGCAACGAGCTTCAGACCCAGGAGCAGGAACTCAAGAAGTTCGCCCCAGAGGGACTTGATCCGCTCCAGAGAAAGGTTCTTGAGCTGGAGACGAAACTCAAGGACGTCGCAGCCACAGATTCCGACGAGAAGAACCCACTGCCCGACGAACGCAACGGGCTTGAGAAACTGCGGACGGATCTTAACGTCGGGATCGGCGAACTCAACGGCCAGATCGCGAGCCTCGAAGCAGACCTCGAAAACCTTGAAGCAAAGCTGACGCATGGTCGGGCTGATGTCATGAGCGCGAAGGAGCGGCTGGCCGGATTCGAGGCCACCGCCAATAGCCGCCAGGAGGAACTCGGTCGCCTTCCAAGCGAGGAACAGATTGCCAGCCGTGTCGATCGAGCGCAGAGGTCCTTGGCGACGGCCGGAGATGAACTGAATCGCTCGGAGCTGACTATCGAGGAATCTACGGTTGACGAACGCCTCACGACGTGCAACGAGGCGGTGAAGGCCCTCGAAAAGCAGATTCGCGAGAACGACGAAAGATACAACCGCAACAAGGGACGGCTTGAAGGTTCGGAGGGCCTGCACGCTGAGCGCGCGTCACTCGGTGCCCGAGTGGACGAGCTTACTCGCCTTACACAGAGGGAGTCTCTTGAAAAAGACGCCGTTGATCGCTTGTACGAGCTCTTCGAGGAATGCCGCGAGAAACAGCTTGGCACGCTCCTGGGCCCGATCCATGATCGCGTCTTAAATTGGATGCGCGTACTCGATATCGGAGACTACAAGGAGGTGCGGTTCAGCGACTCTTTTCTTCCCGACAAACTTGTGAGGCGGGACGGGACGGCTGAGTTCTCAATCGATGAGGAATCAACGGGCGCACAGGAGCAAATTGGCATGCTGGTGCGTGTCGCACTCGGGTCGCTTCTCACAAGCGCCGATGAACCGAGGACCGCGGTTCTGGATGACCCCCTGACGCACTGCGACGTCGGACGGCTCAACAAGATGCGCGTGATTCTCCGCCGGGCGGCCGAAGGTGACCCAAAGTTGAACCCGCCGGCTGGTCCCCTCCAGGTGATCATCCTCACGTGCCATCCTGAGTGGTTTCGTGATGAGCGAGCCACCGTGATCGACTTGGAAAACCCAGAGGTCATGCAGCGATTTCCTGAATAGTGACCCGACCCTAGTTTCCCAGGGAAATCCGTACGCGAGGGCTCCAGGTCTTCACTACATTTCGCGATCGGGAGTCAGGCGCTCGGGGAGGATAATCTTCAATACGGTCAGGGTTTTGGCTTGCTCGGGGCCCGGACGGGCGACCCGGCACAGGGCCAGCTTCCGGCAGTCGCTGCGATGGTCTCGCGAGTAGCCCCGGCAGGCCAGTTCGTTGTCGGCGGCCAAGCCCTCGAAGTAGGTGCTGGTCAGGTCGCAAAGCAAGAGGTCGTAATCGAGCTGGAAGAGGGTCCCCAGCCGGTCCTTCAGGTCTTGCTCGATCGTGGACTGGGCGGCCAGTAGGCGATCCAGCGTCCGATACAGCCGATCCTTGGTCACGGCGCTGTCGGGGGACACCGAGCAGCTCCTCCAGGCCTGTGGAGGCGTACCAGTGCTCGGCAAGGGCGAACTCGCTGCAGGGTGCGCAGAGCCGATTGATGACCTCAATGGCCACGATGTCGGCCGGCCGCACCGCTTCCTTGCTCTGGGGTAGGTGACGGTCGACGATCTGGTCGAGCCCCAGGAACTTCCACAGCCAGAGTGCCAGCCAGACGTCGCCGAAGCGCCGGCCATTGGTCCAGCCGACCTTGCCCAGGCGGATGCGTACGACGTCGGGATCATCGGGTGCTGAGACCTGATCATCGTCAGGGAAGAGGCGGAGCTGCTGGGAATCACCCTGGCGGTTGTCGATGACGACGGTGCGTTGCCAGCGACCTTGCTGGTCGTGGTTGAGCTCACCGAGGCAGGCGACGAGCTGCTGTCGGGGCCCTGCCGCGGTACGCACGCTCTCGACCAGGGCATAGTAGGTATGGGTCTTGCCGTCTTTGGTGCGGGTGTAGCGGCGTAGGAACATACCGGCCTCCTGATCACCCAGGATGGTCAGGGGACGGCATGAA
>JBKQMU010000085.1:0-8573 GCA_052146555.1 Isosphaeraceae bacterium | reverse complement strand
AGGCCCATGCTGTGGCCCGTCAATCCTCTCGGAGGTAACACCATCTGACAGAGAGCCGGATGCGGGAGAACCGCCAGTCCGGTTCGGAGGGAGGGGAGACCTTTGGTCTTCCCTACCCCTATCCCGGTGCTGCTGAGCCGCTGCCGGTTCGGCGTAGGTCTCTGACCCCTCCGCACCGTGCAACCACATGGACTACCTGCGTGTCTCCGGCCGGTTTGGGCCCTTCGACCCAGGCGACGGCGGGGTCAGAGTCCAAGCCTAAGAAGGCCTGAGGTTGCACACTCCAGGTCTCTGCGTCAGCGCGTGAACGGAGGCAAGATGCCCGGGGTGGTCAAGCGGACCTTGTAGACCGCGTCGACGGCCGTGATCGCCAGGCCGCGAGCGTCGGGGTCGCACCAGGCCAGGTTCGAGGGCCGCGCGGGCGTTTCGATGATGCCCAGAAGCGTGCCGTCGGGCTCGAACACCCAGACGCCCAGCGCGACGGCCACGTAAACTCGGCCCGCGCGATCGACCTTCATGCCATCGGGCCCGCCGGGCTGGCCCGGGTCCAGCCGCGCAAAGACCCGGCCCGAGGCAATGGAGAAACCTCCGGAACGCTCGACCCCGAAGACCCGGATGTGGTACCGCGCCGTGTCGCAGACGTAAAGCATGCACTCGTTGGGCGCGAAGGCCAGGCCGTTGGGCTTCTCGAAATCGTCGGCCAAGAGCCGCAGTGCGGGGGACTCGCTTCCCGCCAGATCGAGCGCATACAAGCCCTGAAAATGAAGAGCGCGGTGCTGGGGCTCGACACCATAGGGGGGGTCGGTGAAGAAGAGCAAGCCATCGGAACGGGCGACGATGTCGTTGGGACTGTTGAGCCGCTGGCCCGACCAGGTCTCGACGACCGTTTGCACGTTCTGACCATCCGGGTCCATGCGTGAGACCCGCCGGCCGTTCTGCTCGCAAAAGACGATCTGGCCGTCCTTGGCGAAAGTTTGGCCGTTGGCCGCGCCAGTGTGCTCGCGCAAGGTTTCAAGCCGGCTGCCCGGCCCCAGCCGATACGTTCGCTCGGCCTTGATGTCCTGAAAGAGCAGCGAGCCGTCAGGGCACCAGAGCGGGCCTTCCGTGAACTGGAATCCGCCGGCCAGCTTCTCAAGCGCCTCGCTCTCGAGCAGCCGCGATAACCCTGCATCGCGCAAGATGGTCAGCATGGTGCACGCTTGGTTGAAGAAAAGAAAACGAGTCTATCCTCTGACGCCGCGGTACCTGACTCTCTTTCGTGTACCAGGGTCTTGCAATCGCGGCGCCGATTGTCATTTCCCTGGCGCCATTCCGCCGCTCAGGCTGTGGTGGCTCCCACGATCTTGAACTAGAATGAAACAATGAACCGACGAATCGAACCCCGCTGTCAATTTCGCGGTGAACGGACACTCGCCGGGTAGGAGCGCTCTCGATGCCACCGGAGCCGGGCAAGGCGGACCGTCAGAAGGCCGAGACCTTCTTTCAGTATGGCAATGACGCCGCGCTCAAGGGAAATCTCGATTACGCGATCGATATGTACAGGCAAGCGTGCAAGCTAATACCGGACAATCTCTCGTACCGGCAGGCGCTTCGCGGCGTGCAGCGGCGGAAGTTTAGCAATGACCCGTCGAAAGTCGGCATGCTGGTGGGGGCACGGAACCAGCCGATCCGGATGCGGGCGCGCTCAGCGCGATCGAAGGGCCAGTTGACCCAGGCGCTCGATATCTGCGAAGAGGCTTTCACACTCAATCCCTGGGACATCGCCGCAGCGCGTGAGGCGGCCGAGGCGGCCGAGCAAATCGGCTGCCTGGTTATGGCCGAGTGGATCGTCGAGTCGGTGCTTTCGGTGGCCAAGGACGCCGATTTCTTTCGATTTGCCGCGCGCATCTACGAGCGTAACGAGCATTGGCATAAGGCCATCGCAAGCTGGGAGAAAGTCAAGAAGATCGATCCCAATGACGAAAACGCCAACCGCCAGATCAACGCGCTTTCGGCCAGCGCGACGATCAAACGCGCGGGGCTCGACGAGGCGATCGAGATGCGCGACAAGAAAGAGGCCGGCGAGGCTTCCGCCGAACGAGACGCAAAGCTCGAGCGGCTCAAGCTCGAACAGCTCTCGCCCGAAGAGCGCATGCGGAAAGAAATCCAGGAAAACCCCGACCAGGTCTGGCCTTATTTGAACCTGGCCGAGCACCATCGCAACCGCAGCCAGCTCGAGCATGCCGAAAAGGTTCTGGCCCAGGGACTGAAGGCAAACCCCAAGGAGCCGACGCTCCAGCAGGCCCATGCCGAGATGCAGATCAGCCGGATGAAGCGGGCGATCGAATCATGGACCCAGCGGTGCAAAGATCAGCCCGACGACCAGGCCGCCCAGGCCAAACTCGCACAGCTCGTCAAACTGCTAAGCGAATATGAGATCAAGGAGTTCCGCCGCCGCGTGACACTCAGTCCGGAAGACATGAACCTGCACTTCCAACTTGGCCTCTGCCTGGCGCGAAACGGCCTTCACGACGAGGCCATCGCCGAGTTCCAGCAGGCTCGCGGTAGCGCAACCTTGCGGGTCCAGGCACTCTATCAGACCGGCTTGAGCTTCGAAGCCAACGGCGCGCTGAAGCTCGCTGATCGAACCTATCGCGAAGCGCTCAAAGGACTTGAAAGCGACGATATCACCAATTTCAACGCTCTGCACTACCGCCTGGGCCGGGTAGCTGAAGCGTTGGGCAACCTCGAGGCCGCCGAGGAACACTATAACGAAGTCGCCGCTAACGATTATACCTATCAAGATGTCGCCCAGCGTCTTCGAAACTTGATCTAAGCGTGAACCTTGTGGTAGATTGCTTGCTTCGTTCAAGCGATTTCCCCGGGGCCGTCCCGCGCGTTCCGACCGTTTCATCCGTTCGAGAGCATGTGTATTTTCGACCGATCGCGCCACGCGGGGGCCGGTTTCCTTTCCTTCCCTCGTTTGCTGGAACACACAGGAGCCATGCCAAATTCCCCTTCGGCAGCCAAGCGGCTGCGCCAAAGCGCCAAGCGCCGGCGGCACAATCGCATCACCAAGAAGGTCATCAAGAGCTCGATGAAAAAGGCCATCCAGTCGGCCGGCGAGAACAACACGGAAAAGGCCGAGGCCGATTTTCGAGCCGCCACGGCCAAGATCGACAAGGCAGGCGCCCGCCGCGTGCTCCATCCCAACACGGCCGCCCGCCGCAAGAGCAAGCTCGCCCGCGCCCTCGCGGCCGCCCAGACGAAGGCGAGTCAATCCTGAGTTGAGTCGTGCGAGGGAAAGTCCAGCCGGCACGACCGCGGTCCGGCGCAACTTCGCGCGGGGGGGGCACTTCTCCCCGCCGGTTTTTGGGACCGTTCGAGACCGAGATGGCCGCTTTTGCCGAGTCATTTCCCGCGATCAAGAATGTGCTGGCCCAGCACTACGGCCGCCCCAAGCCAGCGCTTGAGGGACTTGCGAAGTTCGAGCGCGTGATCGCCGCCGGCGTACTCGGTCCGGGCCTAGGCCACCCACGTCGATCAAGCGCAATCGTCAATGCGCTTGATCGAGCGGGGCTCGGCCGGCCTGAGGTCCTCGCCGGGGCTGAGCTGTTCGAGATCGCAGACGCCCTGAACGAGGTGGGCGCTCGGCTACCCACGAAAGCAGTCGCGGTCCTCCAGCGGCTGGCCCGATGGTTCACCGTCGAGTTTCCCACCTGTGTCGAGTTTGAAGACCGAGACGACGATGGCAGCCACGCCGGCGCCGAGGTAGTCCGGCTGCGGGAGGAGCTGGCCGCTCAAAACGGCATCGGACCGGCCCGTGCCGATGCCATCCTCCTGGCGCTTGGGTTGGCGGTTTATCCGGTCGATCGCGGCACTTTTCGCATCCTCGTGCGGCATGGTTGGATCGACGCCTGGGCAAGCTATGACGAGGCGCGCGAGCTTCTGAGCCGGCAGCTCGGGCACAGCCCCACGGAGATCGAGACGGTCGCGCACGGGATGACGGAAGTCGGGCGTCGATTTTGCAAGCCAAGAGCGCCGGAGTGCCAGGCTTGCCCGCTGGCGCCCTTCCTACCCGAGCGGGAACCTCTCGAGCCCGACTTCTGAAGCGACCCTTTGTGGCACGCCAGACCCATCAAATAATCTTGTTCTCCGTGAGCAGATCGCCGATAACTTGGTGGTTGCCCCGAAATGCTGCCCAGACGGACTGGCACCATATATCGATCGCAAGATCCCGATCAGGCCCTGCAGCGACAGCCAACACGTCAGCCGCAGCCACAGTTCCGCGGTCCATTGGAAGCAGGATACGCGGCCACTGCTTCCTCTGCCTGGCAAGCTTCATGTGCACTTCCTGAACGTGCTTGCCGGGGTATCGCTTCTCAACGCGCAGTAGGAGGCCGACCAGGGCGAATATGAGGCTCATCGGGTTGGTGTCCTCAGTCGCGGCTTGCGCGGCAGAAGCATCTACCACGTGCTGCAGAATGAACCCACCACGTCCCAACGCGTATACGTAGAGCTCGTCGTAAGCGTCATGCGCGATACCCATTTGCTTATGTCGAGCATATCAAGATCGAGGATGACGAACAAGCCAAGCACTGTCGACTTGTGGACTCCCCGTGTTCGCTCGCGGTCGTCCTTCAAAGGACCCTATGTGCGACGGCCAGGAAGCCTGGTTGACAACCTATAACCATCCAGTTATGGTATGTCTATGCTTGCCAGAAACAGCTACCCCAGGTCCTATATCGATGACTGCCGCACCAGCGTCCAAGCGCAACTTGTCGCTTACGTGACCGGCAAAGCGAGAAATCAAATGCGCGCCGAGCCGACTGCAATTCTCAAAACCTTGGGCGACCCGACCCGTCGTGCACTTTTCGAGCGATTGAGCCGTGAAGGCGAACTAACTGTCCACGCTCTTACTGTCCCTTCCGGCGTTTCGCAACCTGCCGTGTCGAAACATCTGAACAGTCTAAGACTCGCGGGTCTCGTGCGTGACCGTCGCGACGGACGGGAGACCTATTACCGCGCAATACCGGAAGGATTAACGCCATTATTCGATTGGCTGAAATTCTTGGCGACCTTCTGGCAAAGCCGGTTCGACCACCTCGAAGGTCTACTCAAAAGGATGGACCAATGAACGAAACGTCGACCGAAACGCTCTCCGTCGTTGTCGAACGGGAGGTACCTTTTCCGTCGGAAAAGATCTGGCGCGCGCTCACGCAACCACACCTGATCGAGGAGTGGCTCATGAAGAACGACTTCAAGCCTGTCGTGGACCACCGTTTCAATCTTCGCGCAGACTGGGGCGTTGTCGACTGTCAGGTCCTGGCAGTCGAGCCTAACAGAACGCTGTCTTACACGTGGGTGGCCTATGGTCTCGAGAGTGTCGTCACTTGGACTCTCACCCCTACGAGCACGGGGACCCACCTGCGCATGGAGCAGTCGGGCTTCCGGCCGGATCAGCAGCAGGCCAACCAGGGCGCCAAGGGCGGGTGGCAGCAGTTCTTTGCGGTCCTGGAGCAGGTATTGGCGCGGATAGATTGAAGTCTGCCGGCATATATCTGGAACTTCTAGGCTGAGAACATGAAAAAGTCGGGCGCGAGCCAAGGCCAGTCGGCATCGGAGCTCATCTCGAAAAGAATCGCCGAACTCGGGGACTGGCGAGGGGAAACCCTCAGCAGAATGCGCAAGCTCATCAAGGAAGCAGACCCAGACGTCGTCGAGGAGTGGAAGTGGATGGGCACTCCGATTTGGTCGCACGACGGCATCATCTGCACTGGCGAATCCTACAAGAATGTCGTGAAGCTTACCTTCTCCAAGGGCGCGTCTCTGAAGGATCCGGCCCGTCTCTTCAACTCGAGTCTCGACGGAAACGCACGCCGCGCGATCGACATCCACGAAGGAGAAGAAGTTGACGAGTCCGCCTTCAAGGCGCTCGTTCGCCAAGCGGTCGCCCTCAACAGTTCTGGCAAGTCGAAACCTTCGAAGAAAGCGAAGTCCTAAAAGATTCCGCCCCTGAACAGGTCCGACATCGGGGTGGCGGAGGTGTCGTTCCGCCCGAGCGTACCCAGGTTGAAGATGGCCTCGACAGTCGCAAGGAGCGAATAGTGGGAATACTGGACCCAGCGCGTCGCGTCGCACAAAGGAACCTTTCTGCGATCGCGTAACGTACCCCTTGTGCGACTGGGAAAAGCGAATATTCCACACTCGTCCGTGAGTGGGCAGAGGGGCCGCTTAGCGCGAGACGTAGCACAGCCACCAGCCTACCTTATCGTCCGGCCGGGTTCTGAGGTACCGTAGGGAATGGAAAGAAGCCAAGCCTTCGCTTCCGCGAACGGCGCCAAGATTGGTTACCAAACTGTCGGGTCCGGTCCCCCCGTAATCGTCATACCAGGAGGCCTGTCGATCGCGGCTGACTTCGACACATTCGCGAATGTGCTTGCTGAAAGCTTCACGGTGCACACGATCGAGCGACGGGGCCGAGGGCGAAGCAGCCCGCAAGATGCCGGGTATTGCGTTGCGATCGAACGCGAGAATGTGTGCGCGCTGCAGAAGAAAACGCTGGCAACCTGCCTGTGTGGACACAGCTATGGCGGTTTAATTGCGCTGGAGACAGCGCGAAACAATATGTTCGTGAAGAAAGTCGCTGTTTACGAACCGGGTGTCTCCGTGAATGGTTCTATACCGACGACTTGGACCAGCAAGTGCGAGCGCCTCCTTGCTCAAGACAAACGACCCGATGCGTTCGTTGAGTTCGCCGCTGCCACTGGCCCGGCTCGCGCGAAAAATACGCCTCGCTGGCTACTGAAGGTACTGATGCCGATTGTGGTGAAACGGCAAGGTCTTGGACAAGAGCTGGATCTCCTCGAAAGCAACCTGCGGGAGCATCAGGAGATTGCGCGGTTGGACAATACCTACGAAAACTACCGGGAGGTATCCGCAGACGTCCTCGTGCTAGTCGGCGGGAAGAGCGACCTTCCCTGGGTTGCAGCGACAGTCGAGAAGCTGTCGGATGTACTCCCGGGGGTCCGAATCAAGCAGTTTCCCAACCTCAACCACTTTGGCCCGGACCAAACCGGCCCGCGCCAGGTCGCCCAGGCGGTCAAGGCTCATTTCACGAGCTAGAGGCTGAGCCTCTTACGCTGAAGCCGTCCCGAAAAGGACCCATTTCGGCACAGGTCGAGATAGGGAGATCCTCAATGAGCAGCTACCGCCTGGAAGGGCCCAAGCCCGCTCGGATGTACGAGGTGATCCTCCCCAAGAAGCTCGGCTATTTCGGCAAAGTTCAGGAAGTGCTCGAAGACCTCTTCGACGAGCGGGCCATCCGGTCCGTCCCGTTCGTCAAGAAATCGATCGCCAGGCGCAAACGCGAGGCCGATTTCGATGAGGAAGCGTGGGTCAAATCGCTCTGCCAGGCGTCCCGGGGTTATTCGATCTACGAGATGGATGGCCGATATGTCTCAGCCGCCGGACCGGTCGACGAGCGCGTGCTGGTCATTCGCTTCATCTTCCACGATCCGGCCGATCCGACCGATGGTAAGACCGATTTCCTGACCGCCTCGATGGAGGTGGTCAACCACTTAGTCGCGCATCGCTTCGCCGAGGAGCTTGGCGTCGAGGAAGAAATCTGGTTTCTTGAATACCCGCAGCCGCAGTTGTCGATCTGGCGCAAGTACGAAGAAGACGGCGAACCTTGAAGCACGCCACACCCTGGTGGGAGACCGGCTCATGAGCGCACACGAGTCATTGATCGATCGCTACGCCGCCGGCGGGGCCATCCTCGCGTATGCGGTCCAGGGACTCTCTGGCGAGCAAAAGCAGGCCCGGCCGGGGCCGGGCGCCTGGAGCATCGCCGAGGTGGTCGCGCACCTCGTTGATAGCGATTCCGTCGCCTGCGACCGGATGAAGCGGATCATCGCCGAACCGAACCCGACCCTCCTGGCCTTCGACGAAAACCTCTGGATCCAGCGGCTGCGTTCCGGGGAGATGCCGGTGGAAGAAGGCGTCAACCTGTTCACAGCGAACCGTCAGTGGATGTCGCGAGTGCTTCGGGGCTGCTCGGAGGCCGATTTCGCCCGTTCCGGCCAGCACACCGAGCGCGGGCGAATGACGCTGGCGGAGCTGCTTGCCCACTTCGCCGGTCATCTTGACCACCACCTCAAGTTCGTCTACGGCAAGCGCGCGAATCTCGGCCTGGCCTTGCACCCCCGCTACTCGTATCCGACCGGCTGACCGCGGCGATCGCGCTTTGGGTACACTGGCTGATCGACTCTGTTTCAAGTCCATCGGAGCTTTCTTTCGTGACGCGCCTCTTCGCGGGGACACCGTGGGATCGACCGCCGACTTGCGTGCGGTGCGGCAAGCCGGAAACGGAATGCGCCTGCCCGCCCCAGCGCACTGAACCCAAGCGTCTGCCGCCGCAATCGCAGACAGCGCGGCTGCGACTGGAGAAGCGACCGCGCGGCAAGGTCGTCACCGTGATCGCGGGGCTCGATCCGGAAGGCAACGACCTTCTCGCCCTGGCCGCCGGGCTCAAGTCGGCCTGCGGCACCGGCGGCACGCTGAAGGACGGCCACATCGAGCTTCAGGGCGAC
>JBKQMU010000084.1:0-3755 GCA_052146555.1 Isosphaeraceae bacterium | reverse complement strand
GAGCGAGGAACCTCACCCCGGGTTTACCACCATTGTCCTTGGCTGTCTGACATGAGCCAGCTTGGGGGTGCTCCCTGTCGGTTCCTTGCGCGCCCTGGCTGTGGCACGCGTCGGTGTGTCGGACCGACGCGCGTAAACCTCGGCTCGGCAATTGACAGCGCCAAACAGCACGGCTGTAATAAAGTGGTTCATCGAAGCAGGCATTCCTGCCGCCGAGCAACAGTGTGCCAGCTCTGGCGATAAGATGCCAGCGCGCGTGATCAATCACCCGAGCCCGAAGCCGACCGAGATCAGCGTGGCTTTTCAGGATTCAAAATCTCAGCGAGTGGCCCCAACGGCTAAAGCTTAGGCGTAAGTTGCAATAGTCCAACCAGACGCGCAGGGTCTCATGGCCAAGAACAAGAACGCGAAGCACTATCAGATTTTCGTGAGCCACGCTACTGCCGATAAGTGGCTTGCCGTGACATTGTGCGAAAAGCTTGAGAAAGCCGGGGCCTCAACCTTTCGGGATGACCGCGATATCGATGGTGGAGACGACATACCGGAGCGAATTCGTGTGGAGATAAAACGCTCACGCGAGCTTGTTGTCTTGCTAACGCCAGATTCGGTCAAACGGCCCTGGGTACTCCTTGAGTTTGGGGCCGCATGGGGTTGGAGCAAGGCTATCCGTATCACCCCAATCCTGTGTCACGTTGACGTCGATCCTATTCCCGGAACGATCAAATCAAAAAAGGCCATACCTATAAACGACTTTGCGAACCTGTTCGCAGAAGTAAAGGGACGGGTGAAAAACTACAATGGCTAAAGGAAAGTCTACCTTTGACGTTTTTTTGATTTCGTATAGTGACCGAGACGCAGCGGTCTTGGCAGACATCGCTCGAGTTCTGCGTTCGTATGACTTGAGCGTCTTCACGGACGTGGAAGTTATTCACGGCGGTCAGTCTCTTGAAGACATGATTTGGGAAGCGATGTCGGAAAGCCAAGCTTTGGTGGCCATCATCCCGGAAGCCGATCCAAGTCCTTCGATTGCGTTTGAGCTTGGTGCTGCCAAAGCCTGGAATAAACCCATCTACGTGGTAGCCTCTAACCCGGCAACTGTGCGGCTTCCAGCGGTAATTCAGGGAATGATGATCTATCCGCCCTCGCGAATCGAGGAAATCGCTCAAGAAATCAAGAAGGCGTCGGGGCTGCTGTCTGAGGCCGATCAAGCTGTGCTGATTGAGGAGTATCATCGCATCGGAGTACCTGTTGACCAATTGCTGCTTCAGCCAAAGCAAGTCTCAACTCTGACCAAGCAGTTCAAGAAACGCACAAAACGGAATGTCGCCGCCGAAGAGCTATTGCGAACACTGCTAAGACTCCGCAAGCGAGGGGAACTTCGCCCGTCGAACACGAGCAAACGCCCAGAGGCGAGGTAACAAGTCGCTGCAGCGGACTGGCCACGCGAGCGGCGGCTCGCCGGCTTCCACGGACAATCCAGCGTGAGCCAGCTGCTGTGCTTTGACGCTTGCTGGCGCGCTTCGGTCACATCGACCGAC
The DNA here is from genome assembly GCA_052146555.1 of Isosphaeraceae bacterium. Lineage (GTDB taxonomy): Bacteria > Planctomycetota > Planctomycetia > Isosphaerales > Isosphaeraceae > Aquisphaera. The sequence continues at coordinate 2,217 of JBKQMU010000084.1, read as the reverse complement.
GCGCCCAATCGCGTCCTCGATGCTTCGGTGTGTCGGACCGACGCGCGCAAGACGCAACCTAAGGTGACTCGCTGAGCAGCATAAGTCCCTCGGCAACCCATTCGACCGCATGAGCAATACGAGCTGCAGAATGGAACTCGACATAACATAAGTGCATATTATCGGACCATGAGGAAGTGATGGTGGTCGTGCAAGATGTCGTTCTCGAAGACAGCGTGGGTCTCGGTCATGAAGCCGGGGCTCCAGCGGGGGGCGCCGCTGGGATGCTCGCTGGTCGCTGAGCAGGGCGGGAAGCGGCGGCAGCAAGCGAGATAAGCTCGACGGCCCGGTTTAGGAGCAATCCGCAGGCATCTCTGGGGCGATTGGCGACAACCTCCATGCGGATAGCTTCGGCATCATGCTTGGTAAGGAGGGCCCAAACGACCGTTGTCGGATGCGGGGTCCGGAGCCGGGGACACGGCACGCCCCGCATAACTGCCTCCTCGGGCAGGAACTCACGCAGGCCGGCGTGATCAACTTCGCAGACAAATGCTCTCATGGGGTTGTCATAGCACGATCGCGGTGCAGACGCCAAGCCGAGCGGCTCGGGGTGGATGGATTTCTGAGTCCACTGCCCCGTTTATAATCTTTTGACGGTTGAAGATAAAACCGGTTATCTTCCGTCGTCAGGACGGCCCAAAAGAGAAGGGGAGTGCTATCGATCCCCGAAGGTCGGGCCGACAAAGGAACGGGGTTATGGTCGAAACGAAGACGGAGCTGGTGCCGGTCAGCGAGGCGCGGGCCGAGCTGCCGCCAATTCTCGCCGGTCGGCACACCGCGGCGGTCGAGGCTCAGGTCCGAAGCTTCTACGGTTCGGTCGCCGACATCTTCGAGCGCTGGGTCACTCGGCGCTCCTCGAAGCACACCCAGCGCGCCTACCGCCAGGACGTCATGGACTTCGTCCGCTTCCTCGGCATCCGCTGGCCCGATGAATCGACTCGGCTCTTCACGGTCTCGGTTGCGGACGTGCTGGCGTTCCGCGATCAGATGCTCGCCGGGGCCAAGGCCCCCAAGACTATCAACCGGCGGATCGCGTCGCTGAGCTCCTTCTACAAGTACCTCCAGGGTGTCGCCTCCGAGTTTCGGCTGCCCATCACCGTCCCCAATCCGGCACACGCTCAGTTCATTGCGCGAGGCTCGTCGGACCCACGGGACGAGACGAAGGCCCTCTCGGCGACGCGTGCCCGGCAGCTCATGGGACTCCCATCCGGCGACACGGTGTTCGACTACCGGGACCGGGCCATCATCAAGTTCTTCCTCTATAGCGGGGCGAGAATTGGCACCGCGTGCCGCCTTCGCGTCAAAGACTTCCACCAGGACGGCGAGGAGGCGACCGTCACGCTCCACGAGAAGGGCGACAAGCACCGGCGGATCGGGCTGCACTTTGCGGCGGCGGAGGCGATTTCCGCGTACATCGCCAAGGCGGAGCTCTCGAAGGGGCCGCTCTTCCGTGCCCGGCTCAACTCGCGGAGCAAAAAGCTGGGGCGCTCGCCTATCGGCGTGGTCACGATGTATAATCTGGTTCAGGGCTACCTCGCCCGGCTCCCGGCGTCGCTGCGGGAAGAAGAGGTGAAGGACGAGGACGGCACCATCAAGAAGGTCAAGCGCTGTGCCTACACGCCGCACTCGCTCCGGGCGACCACGGCGACGCTCCTCCTCGATGCCGGGGTGGACATCATCAAGGTCAAGGAGCTGCTCGGCCACAGGCACGTGACCACGACGCAGATCTACGACAAGCGACGGCGGAGCCTCCAGGAAGGGGCGTCGCACGACGTACCGATCTAAACCCCCCTACTCTTCTCGCCCATATAATGAGGCCACCATCGCGGGATGTTTTTCGGGAGTCCAGTCGATGTCAACGGTGCTCGGTGATGCAACGCTGCTTTGGATCTTCCAAGCCTTGCTTGGAGCCACGTTTTGCTGGGCGGAGCTCAGGGAGCACGGGTGGTTCACGAAGCAGACGGGAGCTTATGCGTCTGTCCAAAGGGGTCCAACGAGTTGGAGCTATCTCGATTTCGCCTTTGGCATCATAGCTGTCAACGTGCTCCAGATTCAGTACTTCCCGAATGAGCAAGTTCTGTGAGTTAAGACGGAACTAATTCTGGCATATCTCTTTCCGTTGCTATTGTGTCGGCCAGTCCATACATCGTTTCGGCCACACGCTCCAGCCAAAGCAGC
>JBKQMU010000083.1:0-137196 GCA_052146555.1 Isosphaeraceae bacterium | reverse complement strand
GGGGCGGCGGGTTACACCGCCCCTCCGCTACTCGACTGGCTCAATTCGGGTTTTCTCCGTGGCCATCATCTGGCCTGTCCATCTGTGGCTCGATGGCAGGCTCCGCTTCCCGGACCGATTCGGATGGTCCGCGAAGCAGAGCCTCCATTCTGAGAAGCCCGGGTAGCAAGCGGGTTTTCCGGAAGCGATGGGTGCCCGGCTTGCTTACGAGCAGCCCATGCTGTTGCCGCAGTTGAAGCACCGGTAGCAGGTGCCGCAGCGGACGGTCAGCGCCCCGCAATTGTCGCAGGCGGGGGCGTCGCTCTGGAAGTGGGCGAACTGGCGGTCCTGCTCGCTTAGCCCGTCGACGACGATTGGCTCGGCGGCTGGAGGCTGGCTGACGGAAGCAGAAAGTGAAGACGAGGCGGAGGCTTGCTGAAGGACCTTGGCGCCCATGACGGCCTCGGCGTGCTCAAGGTCGGCAATGGTCGCCGTGCGCTGGCCGTTGACCTTCAGCATGGGCGCAGAGGAAATCGCTTCCGGCTCGTCGACAACGGGCCGCCTGGGGGCGTTGGCCTCGCGGTAGCCGGGAATGAACTCCATGCCCATCCACCGGAAGATGTAGTCGGCAATGCTCTTGGCGATTGGGATATCGGGGTTCTTGGTGAACCCGGCCGGCTCGAACCGGCTGTGGGCGAACTTGTTGACGAAAACTTCCAGAGGCACACCGTATTGCAGACCGATCGAGATCGCCGTGCCTAGGACGTCCATCAGGCCGCCGATCGTCGAGCCCTCCTTCGCCATGGTGATGAACAGCTCGCCGGGCCGCCCGTCGGGATAGAAGCCAACGTTGCAGTAGCCCTCGTGCCCCTGAATGTCGAACTTGTGGGTCAGGCTCCTGCGGGTATGCGGCAAGCGCTCGCGGCGAGGCTGGTAGATAATCTGAGGCGCGGGTACGGGTACAGGTGCAAACGCAGACGCCGGTGCAGGCGCGACTTCCGCGGTCGGTGGTAGAGCCGGGGAAATCTCCGGCTCCTGGCTTGCGGGTGCGGTCTTGGACTCGGACTTGGTGGAGACCGGCTGGCTTCCCTTCGAGCCGTCGCGGTAAATGGCCAGGGCCTTGAGCCCCAGTTTCCAGCCTTCAAGGTAGGCGCCTCGGATGTCCTCGACCGTGGCGTCATTGGGCACGTTGCACGTCTTGGAGATGGCGCCGGAGAGGAACGGCCCGACAGCGGCCATCATCTTCAAGTGGCCGCGGAAATGAATGCTGCGTCCTCCCAGGGGCGGGGCGAAGGCGCAGTCGAAGACCGGCAGGTGCTCGGTTTTCAGGCCCGGCGCCTGCTCGATCGTGTCGTTTCTGTCGATGTGATCAAGGATGCCCCGGATGGTCGGCTCGTCGTAACCGAGCTTTTCAAGTGCCATCGGCACGGTCCGGTTGACGATCTTGAGCATGCCTCCGCCGGCCAGTTGCTTGTACTTGACCAGCGCGATGTCCGGCTCGATGCCCGTGGTGTCGCAATCCATCATGAACGCGATGGTCCCCGTGGGGGCCAGCACTGTCACCTGGCTGTTGCGATAGCCGTGTTTCCTACCCGCCTCCAAGCAGTCCACCCAGACCGCGCTCGCCGCAGTCCGCAGCTCGACAGGCGCTGAGCCGTCGATCGCCTCGGCCGCGGCGCGGTGCATCTCCATGACATTGAGCATCGGCTCGCGGTTGAGTGCAAAGCCTTCAAACGGACCGACGTGCGCGGCGTGCGCGGCGCTGCTGAGGTACGCCTGGCCGTGCATGATCGCCGTGATCGCCGCGGCCAGGGCTCTCCCCGCCTTCGAATCATAAGGCAGGCCCGAGGCCATCAGCAGGCTGCCCAGGTTGGCATAGCCCAGCCCCAGGGGACGGAACCGGTGGCTGTTAAGCGTGATTTTCTCGGTCGGATAGCTGGCATGGTCCACCAAGATTTCCTGGGCCGTGATGAAGATCCGCACCGCCGCCTGGAACCGCCCGGCATCGAAGCTGCCGTCCTCGCGGCGGAACTTCATCAGGTTCAGCGACGCTAAGTTGCAGGCCGAGTCGTCGATGAACATGTACTCGCTGCACGGGTTCGAGGAATTGATCGGCGCGGTGTTGGGGCAGGTGTGCCAGCGCTGGATCGTATCTTCGTACTGCACGCCCGGGTCGCCGCAGAGCCAGGTTCCCTCGGCAATCCGGTCCAGAAGCATCTTGGCCTTGTAAGCCTGCATGGGACGGCCGGTGGTGACAGCCCGGGTGGTCCACTCCTGGTCGTTCTCGGCAGCGCGGAGGAAGGCGTCGCTGCACCGGACCGAGAGGTTGGCGTTCTGGAACATCACCGAGCTGTAGGCCTCACCGTTGAAGTTGGCCTCGTAACCCTCGCGAATGAGCGCCTGGGCCTTGGCCTCTTCGTTGATCTTGCACTCGATGAACTCAAGGATGTCCGGGTGCCAGCACTTGAGCGTTTGCATCTTGGCCGCCCGCCGTGTCTTACCGCCCGACTTGACCACGCTGGCGATGGCGTCGTAGACCCGCATGAAGCTGACCGGTCCGGACGGCTTGCCACCGCCGGAAAGCTTTTCGCGACTAGAGCGAAGGGTCGACAGATCACTCCCCGTGCCGGAGCCGAATTTAAAGAGCATGGCTTCGCTGTGCGCGAGCCGCATGATGCTTTCCATATCGTCGCTGACGCTCTGGATAAAGCAGGCCGAGGCTTGGGGCGTCTGGTAGGCGCTTGTGGTTCGGACCACGGCGCGGGTCTCTTCGTCCCACCGCCAGTTGTTAGCCGGTCCGGCGATGCCGTAGCAGTGAAAAAGTCCCACGTTAAACCAGACGGGCGAATTGAATGAGCCATACTGATGCAGGCAGAGAGCCGTCAGCTCGTCGTAAAACCGGCCGGCATCCTCGGCGGTCGCGAAATAGCCATCATCTCGCCCCCAGTCGGCGATCGTGCGGGTCACCCGGTCGATGAGCTGCCGCACCGAGTATTCCCGCTTCCCCTGGCCGGGGCTGCCATTGCCGCTGGCTACATCGCCGTAAAAGTACTTGCTGGCCACCACGTTGGTGGCAAGCTGGCTCCAGCCGCGGGGAATCTCACAATCGGCTTGCTGAAAGATCACCCGCCCCTGCTCGTCCTTGATCTCCGCGGTGCGAAGGTCCCAGTCAATCTGGTCGAACGGACTCTGCCCCTCGGTGCTGAAAACCCGGGGAACCTCCATCCCCGATCGTTTCCGCCCCCGGTCTCTGGAGCCATCCGGCTCGGTTCCCACCTGTCCTGCGGCGGTCCCCAACCCAGCCCGTTCGCCTACCGTTGTCATGTGCCAAGCTCCCTGTCATCTCAGAGAACCCCAGTTTGGCACGCTCGCGCACACCAGCACCGGGTATATCCGATTTGTGTCCAGAAGTCCAGAGGTGAATTTGCGTCAAGTAAAATCGACACGAGGCGCTCGTGTCATGACACCGGTACTCCATTTTCTTTGTCGAGGCGCAGGCGCATCCTGCCAACTCGGTCCCCGTTTCCCGAGTTGCACGTCCTGAGGCGAGCAAACGCGATGCCGGCTCAAATATATTGCCTCCATGCTTTTAACGCCGTCTGGAAGAGTCTACTGCAGAGCGGCTCGACTCATCGCGCAGGCGGCTCGTTTTGCCGCTGGGGCCGGACTGAAGTTCCTATCGCGAACCGCCCACCACGCGTCATCTCACGGTAAGCTCCTGCCACCTGAATGGAAGCAAAAAATCGCCCATGCATAGAAATCTTTGGCGAAAAAAGCCGCCGAAGACGAAAAAGAAAGCCGCGCGTGTTAATAAAGCGGAATCAGTGAGGTTGGACCACCTGGGTGATGCGCACCGTCGTGTACGGCTGCCTGTGGCCCCTCTTCCGCCGCATGTTCTTACGCCGGCGGAACTTCTGAATGACGATCTTCTTAGTGCGGAACTGGTTGACGATGGTCGCGACCACCTGGGCGCCGTCGATCACCGGAGTTCCGAGTGCCAGACCGGAAGGCCCCCCGGCGATCAGCAAGACCGAGGGAAAAACGACCTCGTCGCCCGCTTTTCCCGCGCGGTGATCGACGTGCAGGTGATCCCCTTCGCGGACCCTGAACTGGTGGCTTCCGTCCTCAAAAATCGCATACATCCTTCGGAACTCCTCAGGTGGACTCAGGTCTTCATTCCCAGGCCTGGAACGTCAGATCCCGAGCACCACCTGACCCACGACTCTCGTGAAGACAGCGGGGCATTCGACTGATCTTCCCGGGTTGTTAATAAGGTTAAAATTCTAATATCACGTCCTCGAAAAGAAAAGAGCCCACCTCGTCGTGCCAGTGGCCAGCCGAGTCCGCAGAGATTCTCCGACAAGCGGCGCAAGTTCGACCTGTCAAATCGCTTGTGATTACTTACAGAGAACCTGGTTGGTCTTGACGCAGTCCCGCACCTGGAGTATCAACCCCTTGGCGGTCTCCCGCTTGCGTCGTCTCGAGGTATTCGCGAAGGATCCGCTGTTGACCACGCTTGTGCCCGTGCTTCCAATCGCCTGGCTGGTCCTTCTCATCCCCCTCGACGGAGAGGGCGATCTGCCCCGTAGTGGGCCGAAGCCGGCAGCCAAGAGCCGGGCGACCGCTCCCGGAACGATTCATCCGGTTCCAGAACCGGCCTGCTCGATCGAGGCAGAGGTCCAGTCCGAGTCACTCCGCGTGTTCGACCGGCCGGACGACGCAGCCTTCGTCATGGGGAAGATTCACCGGGGCGATCGGCTGCATGTCCGCGTGGATCGAATCCCCGGCACCGGCTGGTTGGCCATCGAGCCCGGGCCCACGGCCATCTTCTGGATCGAGCAGTCGCGGCTCGAGTTCGAGGACGAGGACCAGAACGACGACGGAAACCAAGCAAGCCAAGACCCGGATGGCCGCGATCGGGACCGTGGCAGACCCCTGCGTGCCTGGATCAAGAGCCCCGGCGCGATGATTCGGTCGGGAAACGTTCAGGCACGGCTTCCCGGTCCTCCTCACGGTACCGTGCCGGCAGGAACCCTGGTCCAGATCGTCGACCGGCCGCCTCTGCTTCCGGGTCAGGGTGCCCGGGCGACGCGCTGGCTGGCGATTGTACCCCCTCCCGATACGGTCCTTTATGTTCATGCCGAGGGAGTGCGGCTGGGCGCTTCGACACCTCCGACCGCGACGGCGGCGGAAATCCCTGCCTTGTACGAAGAGCCTCGGCCGCCGTCAGGGCAGCGGGATGCGGACCGACCTTCCGGACCGTCTTCCGCTTGGCCTGCCGAGATCTCTGCGGAGCTCGATCGCTTAGGCGGCATGCACAGGGCGATCGTCGCCAGCCAGCCGATCGAACAGTGGCACTTCGAGACGGTCCGGGCCGGCTACCAGGCACTTCTGAAGCAAGTCGGCGACCGGATTGACCTGGAAGATACCCTGCGCGCTCGCCTGGCCAGAGTTACCGAGCATGAGCGGGCGGCCCGAGCGGCCCGGACGATCGAAGAGATCCTGGCCCGGAGCCATCGCCGCGACAGCGAGGTCGCCGCGGTCCGGCGCGACCTCGCGCAACTTGAGCGAACCCGCGCACGTGCCTACGACGCGGTCGGATTCATCCAGCCGTCGGCCCGCACGGTCGACGGCCACCGGGTCTTCGCTCTGATTGGACGCAAGGGTTCGACGATTGCTTACCTCGACATTCCGCCCGGTCTGGACCCCGCGCCGCTCTTGGCCCAGCGCGTCGGCGTCCGCGGCCAGTCACACTTCAAGGAAGACCTTGGCACCCGGCTGATCACCGTCCGCGATCTGGAGAGCGTCGAGGCGAGGAAGTAGGCGAGCGTCGTGGCGGAATTTCAATCATCAAGGATTCAGCATGCCGATTCTCGACTACTTGTTTGGCCGGCCCCTGGCGACTTACGAAGAGGGTGAGCAGCGGGTCGGGGTTCTCGCGGGCATTCCGATGCTCGGCCTAGACGCGCTGGGTTCGGCCGCTTACGGGCCGGAAGCCGCGCTGACGCTGCTGATTCCGCTGGGTGCCTCCGGCCTGGGCCACATCGGGCCGATCAGCACGCTGATCATCATCATTCTGCTGGTCGTCTATTTTTCCTACCGGCAGACGATCACGGCGTACCCTCACGGGGGCGGCTCTTATACGGTGGCCAAAGAGAACCTGGGAACGGTTTTCGGTTTGCTTGCCGCCGCCTCGCTCATGCTCGACTACGTATTGGTCGTCGCCGTGGGGATCTCGGCGGGTGTCGGAGCCCTGGTCTCAGCGCTGCCGGTGCTCCAGCCTTATACGCTGGTACTTTGCCTGGCGATCCTGGCACTCCTGACGATCGTCAACCTCCGCGGCGTGCGCGAGTCGGGCATCGCCTTCATCGTGCCGACGTACCTCTTCGTCGTCAGCCTGCTGGCCGTGCTGGCCTATGGCGTGTTCAAGACGCTGGCGGCCGGCGGCCATCCTGTGCCACTGGAGGCGCCGGCAGAGCTGCCTGAGCCGCAGATGGCCGCCAGCCTCTGGATTCTCATGCGGGCCTTCGCCAGCGGCTGCACGGCCATGACGGGCGTCGAGGCCGTCAGCAACGGGGTCACGGCGTTCCAGGAACCGGCCGTGCCCCACGCCCGCAAGACGCTCTCGGCCATCATCTTGATCCTGGCGGTCATGCTCGCCGGCGTCGCCTATTTGTGCCAGGCTTATCACATCGGCGCCACCGAGCCCGGTCAGCCCGGCTACCAAAGCATTCTCTCGCAGCTCGTGGCCGCGGTCGTCGGTCGCGGTGTCTCCTACTACATCACGATCGGTTCAGTGCTTTGCGTGCTGGCCCTCTCGGCGAACACCGGATTTGCTGATTTTCCCCGTCTCTGCCGGATCGTCGCGCAGGACGGCTTCATGCCGCGGAGCTTTGCCCACCGCGGCCGGCGCTTGGTTTACTCGCACGGAATTCTCGTCCTGGCCGGGCTTTCGGCCGGACTGTTGATCGGTTTTGGAGGCATCACCGACAACCTGATCCCCCTCTTCGCCGTCGGGGCCTTCCTCGCCTTCACGCTCTCTCAGGCCGGCATGGTTGAGCACTGGAGAAAGGCCGGTGGCGAGCATGCCGGCAAGTCGATGGCGATCAACGCCACCGGGGCTGTCTGTACGGCCGTGACGCTCGTGGTCGTCCTGGTGTCCAAGTTCGCCGAGGGGGCCTGGGTCATGATCCTGCTCATCCCCGGGCTGATTCTTCTGTTCACCAGCGTGCACCGTCATTACCAGTCGGTGGCTCGCCAGCTTGCCAGCTCTGAGCCGCTGGATGCTAAGGGGCTCGAACCTCCCCTGGTGCTGGTTCCGGTCGGTAATTGGAGCGTCATCACCCGCAAGGCCCTACGGTTTGCCCTCGAGCTTTCTCCCGATGTTTATGCACTGCACATCGCCGGCGACGAAACTGCGATGGTGACCCTCGAGGACGGCTGGAAGACGCTGGTCGTGGATCCGGCCAAAGCGGCGGGGAAACCAGCACCCAAGCTGATTGTGACGTACTCGCCGTACCGTCGGCTCTATTCACCGCTGAAGGAAGCCGTCACGGAGCTCCGGAACGTCCACCCCGACCGCGACATCGCCGTGATCATTCCCCAGCTCATCGGTACGCGCTGGTACCACGCTCTCTTGCACAACCAGACGGGTATCCTGTTCGAAGCCTACCTCCGGCTCAGCGGCTTCCGCAAGGTGATCGTGATCAACGTTCCCTGGTACCTGACGAGTGAATGAGGAAGAGTCGGAGGGTCGCCGTTGAAGAAGAGTATGATCATGGAATCGCATGGTACGCACAGCGGACCCTAGATCTATAGATTTCATGGTATCCTCACGCCATCCTGCGATCCGCCTCGAAATGCAGGCCGTGATGCTCGTGATAGGTCGAGAACCGTGTGTGGTTGCCGAGCTCGGCGCGGGTTCCGGCGGCTTCGAAGCGGTGGCCGTCGCAATCAGCTCCTCGGATCCAGGTTCAGGATGGCCTTGACTGTCCAAGAACCTGCCAAGAGTCGTTCTTCTCCTCTCGTTCTCACGCTTTTCTTCGAATGCGCAAAAAGACAGAGACCGGTCGGCAGGCGACTTATGTCGCAACCGACCGGTCTCTCGTTGAGGCACGGTTTGCCGTGAGAATCTATATAGGATCCGTCCTGCGGGACAGTCCTGCACGGGCGGGAGGGTTGTCAAGTTGTTTTGGTCGCGTCAGAGACGCACGATCAGGCGGGCGAGCACCCGGTCAGAATCCTGATCTTAGCCGAGGTCGCCTTCAAGGCTACCTGCAGGGGCCGAACCGGCATCAGAGCCGTGCGAGTCGGCCAGTGGCAGAAGGGGCAGCATGCACAGCGTCGGAACGATTGTTGCGGGCACCCAGTAAAGTAGAAACATGGATCGCTCTCCTGTCCTGGATTCGGAGGCAAGTCGGAAATACTCCTCACCGACAACGGACGCTCCAAATCGTAGTCAAGGTTCCCGACTCCTGCAACTCGAGAAGCGACGGGTCAACCGTCACATATGAAGCTAAACCTTGATTAGTATTCACTTTGAGAATCTGTAAAAAATCCTTAATTAAGAATTTTTATTATCATTGCCCGTCAATGTCCAAGCGTTTCTGAAGAACTCTTAGTCTGAAAGGATGCTTGTCTTCCCATCCTGGTGCAAAACGAGCCAGAGTTAGAGTCTCGCGCTCCCATCAAGATCAATGATCTATTTGGTCGATCCTGCGCCGTGGCTCGTTCCGGCCGAGAGACGCCGCAAGAAGAGGCAAAGCCGTTTTGAGTAGGTAGTCTACGAGGTATTCTCTGTTCTTTTTCAGGCTTTTCTTCGAATGCGCAAAAAAAAAACAGAAACCGGTCGATCAACGACTTGCGTCGCGACCGACCGGCTCTCATCGAATCACGGTTTCCCGTGGGAATCTATATAGGATCCGTCCTGCGGGACAGTCCTGCACGGGCGGTAGGTTTATCAGGTTGTTTTTGTCGCGTCACAGACGCACGGTGAGTCAGGCGAACGCCCTGTCAGGATTCTGATCTTAGCTGAGGTCGCTTTCAAGGCTACCAGCGGGGGCCGAATCGGAATCTTGAATGAGCGAGCCGGCCAGAGACAGAATGGGGAGCATGCAGAGCGCCGGAACAATGTTGCTAGGCACCCAGTAAAAGAAAAGCATCAGTCAACTCTCCTGGATTGGTGGGCGGGGCACACATGTGCCTCGCCATCAATATCCGACCCAATCGTAGGTAATGTTCTCGCCTCTGGCAACCAGAAAAGTGCAAGTTGTCCCTCTCTTATGAACCCAAGTCGTGATTAACACTCACTTTGAGAATCTGTTCAAAAACTCGGATTAATTTTTCTTATTCTGATTATCCGTCAACGACGAATGTTTTTCGAGGAAACATCAGTCAAAAGTGGACACTTTGCTTCCCATTTAAGATGAGAAAATTAAGACCAGTATGAAGACCCGCGGTTCTCTGTGCATCTAATGAGTTATGATCGAGCCTGCGCCGAGGCTTGCCCAGGCTGCGGGACTCAGCATGAACAGGCAGATCGCTTATGAGCAGGCAGTCTACGGAACTTTTCCGTTCTGGGATCGCGGGTACGCGGTCCTGGCGCGCTCCGCGGGCTGTCGCGCGGAGTGGCTGGACGCATTGCGTATGGCCTGTCAGCGGTTTGGTGAGCGGCCATCCGGGGTGGTGGAGCGAACGTGCTTCTTCGCCATGCCGCTCTCTGGCGGACCCTGGATGATCGTCGGTGTTTTCCCGCAAGGCAGCGACGATAAAGGCAGGCCAGGCGCCCTCGCGTTTCACGCCATCTTCGTAAGCCGCTGGGCGTACTGGTGGGCCGGAGCCGATCCGTTCGTGGCGTTACGGGCACTGCGGGGCTCGTGGAGCGAGACCGATAAGGATCTGTTGCTGCCCTCGGGAAGGCTCGTCGTGTCCCCTTCGCGGAGTGCTCCAGCGAGCGAACCAGAGCACTTGATCCAAGAAATCGTTGGGGAGATCAAGCGAGGGCAGAAGATCGTGATTGACTCGGCCGAGCCGATCGAGGATCTGGCACGCGCCATCTGGCAGCGACTTCCGGGCCGGATCCGCCGCCGTGCCTCGGTGGCGAGCTGGGCATTTTGCAACGCGAATCAGTTCGATCTGGTCGCCATGCCCGTTGTGACGCGGCCCTAAATGGCGCTCGCGGGAGCAGGACCTCGATTTCAAGGACGCTGGCATGATAAATGAAGGAGTGTAGATTTTCCGCCCGATCAAGACGAAGCCCCAATAGCGAGGCATAACATGAAGGAACCGCGACGGACCGCCGGCCGAAGTCCACGAAGAGAGATGGGGTGGGCTGTCGCAAGTCTGATTGCGATCGCTTCTCTCTGCATATTCGCTCGATGTTCCAGCGGAGAGCCCGTCACGCCCCAGGCGCTCGCGGCGGCCAAGAAGGTCTGGAATCACGCTCAGGTCCGCGATTACGACCTGGAATGGACGGCCTCCGGGCAGAATAGCGCCCATTACTTCGTGACCGTGCGGGGAGGCGATGTTCGCAAGATCGAGTCGGTCGCCCCGGATGGACGGAAGTTCGAGATGCATCCGGCCGAGCCCCGTTTTTACGGAGTCGATGGCCTGTTCACCACGATCGCCGACGAGCTGGCGCAGCTCGGAACCGCCCGGCCCTTCGGCCAGCCCGAAGGAACGAAGGTCGTGATGCGATTTACTTCCGACCCGCAACTGGGCTATCCGCGATCGTACCGGCGTGATGTGCTGGGAACATCGCAGGGGCTAGCAATCGATGTTCTTCGCCTGGTCCCGACGGGATCAGGCCTTCCCACAGCCCCGCCCGCGGCCTCTTGATGACGCCTTGCGGCGGGTGAAATGCCCATTTGGCCAGGCCAAGAGCCGCCATTTGACCGACTGAGCAGTCGTGTTCCATGATTGATGATGAAGATCCGCGACCCCGCTTTTCCAGCGAGGTCCGGGAGGCGGCCGTGGCCTAGGTGACCGATTCGAGGCCCATTCAGATCGGTTCCTGACGTGGGTGATCGCGACCCGTCGATTCGCAACCAAGAGCGACACTGGAGCCGTCACGCGGCCCGTTACGAAGATTTTTTCCTCGATCCGTTTGCTCCCGGCGTGAAGAACCCGCTTTGGAACGCGCTTGCGGCCGTCAACAACGCGGCGCGCAAGAGCGTGGCCGATCTAGGCTGCGGGACAGGGTCCCTCTTACCCCACCTCGTCAAGCAGTTCGGAAAGGTTCACGCCCTGGACTTTTCGCCGGCGATGCTCGATCAATGCCGCAAACGGCTGGGGGCCGAGCAGTCCCGCGCGGTGAGGTTTCTCCAGCGTCCGATGCACGAGCTGGGTGATCTGGCCGGTCAGATTGACGTCGCGGTCATGATCAATTCGCTGATCATGCCCGATGTCCGGCTCATCGACCGGACGCTCGAAGCGGTTCGCGCGAGCTTGACGTCAGGCGGAGTCATCATGGGCATCGTCCCTTCGATGGACGCGATCCAGTATCAGACAATGCTCGTCTATGAGCAGGCCCTGAACCATGGTCTGGCACCAACCGACGCGATGCGGTTCACGTCGCACCACGCCGAGCATCGATCGTATGACTTCGCCTTTGGCCATTTCCGGTTCAATGGACTGCGGCAGAAGTTCTGGATGCCTTTCGAGGTCGAGCATCGCCTGGGCAAGGCGGGCTTTCACGGCATCGAACTGCACAAGGTGCTCTATCCGTGGGGCGAGAGTGCCGACGGAACGGCCGAGCTCGCTTCCTATCCGCCAAGCTGGGACTGGTTCTTCCTGGCACGCTCTTGAGCACCTGAACGAACCTTACGGACAACATTGTGTCGGCCCTGTCTGCACAATTGACCGCCGGGTACGGGCGAGGGCACACCGAAAAAAGCCTCCGCCACATGATCCGCTTTGCTGAAGTTTTCCCCGACGAGGCAATTGTCTCCGCACCGCGGAGGGAATTGAGCTGGACGCAATTCAGGGAGATCATCTGCCTCGATGACTCCCTCAAGCGTGACTTCTGGAGAAGACGCTGCACGAGTCGATCCGGCGGGCTCGCGAGCGGCTGGCGGTCGAGGCTCAGCTCGAGCCGCAAGAGAAGGCTCTGGTCGCCCCAGCTTTGCAACGCTCGCGAGGGCCGATTACGTCCATGAAAGGATGAACCCATGACCTCAAGGGAAGTGCGTTGACGTCTGGTGGCCGCCCTTGAATGAAGGTAGTATATGAGAGTTGCGAACGGATTCCAAACAGGGCCGGAAAATTCACCGTTCATCTCTTGTCATGTCTGGTTTGCTATGCTGGAGATAGTCGGCCTGTGATCGACTGGGTTCTTGCCTGCTGGCGACCTGCCCGGAGTTGGGTCCATGGGTTCAGAGCGGCGTAGCATGTCCGAGCAAGAGCTCTCGATCAAGGAGCGAGAGGAACAGCTCTTCGTCGAGGCGCAGGGAGCCACGCCCGAGAAACCGCCGACGAAGCCTTTTCCCGTCTACCTTCGGGAGACGCCAGCCGTCCCACTGACCACGGGGGAGAAGGCCGTGCTCTGGGTCGTGGGCATCGTGGTTGTCGTGCTCTTCGCCGCTGCGCTCTTGCGGATCCAGCGGTCTGCGGTGCCCCGGCCCGGGGCGCGCTTGGCCCAGTCCGCAGTAGCACCTCTCGCTCCGCCTGCTGTCTATCCACACCGACGTCAAGATGGCACAATGCCGCCTCAATGCGGTGTGGATCCAGGAACAACCCCCGATGATCGACCTGAGTTCAGGAGCATTGACCTCGATGAGATGGCCGCGATTTTCCACCCTTCCAGGAGTTCTGGCGGGACTGGCCGCGCTCTTAATTGTCGCGGTGACGGCCCAGAGCCGCGGTGGCGCCCAGGATCCTCAGCCAGCGCAGTTGACCGGGGTCCAGAATCCGGCCCCAGAAGAGACGCTCCAGACCATCAACGACGATTACAGCCGGCAACTGCTCGAGCTTGACCGGGGCCGTGTCGCACGCATCAGCCGCCTGGCTGCACGGCAAGACCCCGTTGCAGCCGCCAGCACCTACGAGCAGCTCTTCCGCTTAGCGATCGCGGCCAACTTGTTCCAAGATGCGGAAACGGCGGCCAATGCCGTGATCAACTCAGGCAGCCCGTCGCCGGCCACCGTTGGGCTCTCGCATCTGGTCAAGATCGTTGCCCAGGCTGATCGCGGAGCCTACGAAGAGTCGCTCGCAAGCCTGAAGCACGCTCTAACCTGTGCAGAGACTGGCAAAGCAAGCGCGCCGGGGGCCGTGCTCTCGACCGCCGAGCTCATAGGCATCTGCGATGCTTACTTTCAGCGCCTCGTCCATTCTGATCAGGTCGAAACGGCCCGCAAAGCCTTCCAGCTTGCCTTCGATCACGCCCAGCGGCCCGCTATCAAGGAGTTTCTGGCCAACCGCCTGAAACGGCTGGAGCTCGTGGGAAAACCCGCACCGGGCATCGTGGGAAAAGACGTGGACGGCAAACCTTTTAACCTGGCGGATACTCGGGGGAAAGTCGTACTGGTGGAATTCTGGGCGAGCTGGTGCCTACCCAGCGGCGAGGAAGCCGAATGGTTCCAGAAGGCGACACAAACCTATCGCGATCGAGGCTTCGAGATCGTGGGCATCAACCTCGACGCGCTCCAGGAGGGCGGCCTGAGGGTCGAGACGGTTCTGCCCAGCATTCGCCGCTTCTTGATCGAACACAACGTTCGCTGGCCCAACCTGATCAGCGCCACGGGTGAGAGTGACTATGCTGGCAGCTACGCGGTGACCGACATCCCGGCCAACTATTTGATCGGTCGGGACGGCACGATCCGCCAGATCGACGTCGTCCGCAAGAATTTGGACGCGGCCATCAGCCGCGAGCTGGACCGCTGAGCATCGTCGCGATCATGGGGAATTCAAAATGCCTGGTGCAGTGGATGGGCCGGGTAGTGGCGGACCTCAAAGTGCTGGATAAAGGACTTAGGGATGCATGTTGGGATCTTCGACCAAGAGACCCTCGGTGATGGCGGCAATGTTGAGGTCATGGTCGGCTGAGATGAGAGCGATACCATTCATCCCAGCGGCCAGCCACCTGCCGTTTAACTCGAGGGCAGCAGCCAGTTGCACTGCATCATAAGCCTGCAATTCGTGGGTATCTGCCAGCCGCATTGCGTCGGCCAGGAGTGAAGCAGTGATCTCAAGCACAAAGTATTCCTGAGCCAGGTCAAACCGGAAACGAGCCAAGGCCAGGGCTGCGTCTGGAGAGGGGATGGTGCCGGCCCGACGACGGCGGGCGATGGCGGCACAAACTTCAACAGCAGTGATACGGGCCAGATAGGTTAGATTCCCGGCACGGGGATGAGCTAATCCCTGAATCCAGCCAGTGCCGGACTCCTGGACGTAGCGCTTGACAACGGCGCTGCTGTCGAAGAGATAGACAGGCAATTCAGCGACGCTCGCGGATGATGGTTTCGGATAGGGGTTCGCCCTGGATCGCAATGGGCGAGAATTCCTGGTACGTCGCGGGATCGGGGCGAGGGGGGATCTCGCTGAGCAGGCCCGCTTCGAGCAATTGCCGGTTCAGCTCGTCCGGTGTGAGCGGCTTCCGCTGGATTTGTGCCTCCTGCTTTTTTTGCTGGAGCAATCGGAGGGCCACGGAAATCGCTTCATCGGGCGAAGCGAAGTGGCCGCTTTGCACCTCACTTTGAAGGTAGCGTTCCAGGTCTTCGGGTAGATGGATGGTCAAGTTAACTATTCTCCGTACTGTTCATGTTACCACAGGGCGGCCGGGTTGCCGAAACCGTCGGCAGGATGCACACGAGAGCGCCCTGTCCGGCTCTGGCTCACCGGCTCGGAGCCGTTTGACTGGCAAGCTCGGCGGGCGAGGCAGCCTGGCCGAGCGAGTCATAGAGCGAGAGCAAGAACAGGTGGAAGGTATCGGCAATCCGCGGGGTTGCCGTTGCGCGGCTCTCCTGCAAGGCCGGCCGGCCGTAGTCCAGCAGCTTCTGCCGGGCGTCCGCCACGGTTGCGACCTTTGCGAACCCTCCCTGCCGGGTCTCTTCGAGGACCGCCAAACTGGCACGGTCGGAGACGTCGCGCTTGGCTTTCAAGTCGCCGCCAACGGGCGCCTCCGCGGGCCAAATGAGTTCCCAGGCAGCATTAAAGAAGCTGAAAAGCGGAATCACGGGTTTGGGTCTGGGAGCAGCCACCTGCGCATTTGTGGCCTCCACCCGGGGGGCCTGCTCGCCCATCGATCTTGGGGCGGACTGGTTCCCAGGAAGGCGACGTGGCGCCACGTCGTAACGGGGGACGAAGCCGTTGTCCCTGACGTTGTTGAAGTATGCGTTGGTACTGCCCGCGTAAGGGCGATTGTTAGTCGGCGGCCCAGCGCGGCGGGCGTTGGAAAGTGTTATCTGATCAATAGACGTAGACGGCTGGGGAACATAGTTGAACCCTCCGAAGCCCCCCCAGCCGTAGCCAAAGCCCCACTGCGCCCGCGCCGGCGTATTGCCCAAGAAGAGCGCAGCGAGCACGACGAGCAAGAACACAAGTCCCGGTAGGTGTCTCCGGTTGCACATCATGGAAGGCTCCCGAAACATCAAAGAAATCTAGGAGTTACGTAGTTTCTGCTGGAGTCGCGGACCAGCGCCCAACGAGTGCCGCGTGAGCGTGCTCTACCAAGCGCATTTCCCGACAGTTAAAGCACTTGCGAAGATGCGAGCATGGCACCCGAATTTCTACCCGCGCGACTGGACACTTGAATCGCCGACGCACCAACTACGCAACTTCTCAACACAAGAACTCAGCGATCAGGCGGGCCGAGAGCTCAGATCCACCGCGGCCGGCTCGACCAGAGGCGCGTGCTCATCGTATGCCGTACGCATGCTCATCGTATGCCGCATCGCGTCCTATTTCCACCAGGCTTTGCGGCGGACTGGAGCGAACAAGCCTGCGCAGGTGCCGGACAAACGCGCAAACGACAAGAGTCCGCCCCGCCAGCCTCGAGGATTGCCTCGATGGCCCGCGGGACGGACTCTGGCGGATTGGGCTCCCCTTCCTGATCCCGGCCCCACCATCTTGGCGAGCCCGAATGGAAGGTAAGCGGCTTTCAGGTTCTAAACTCGGGCCGCCGTGACGAGAGTTGGGTTTGAAGCCGCTGAATGATCGATGAGTGCATCTGCGAGACCCGTGACTCGCTCAGATCGAGCGTGGCGCCGATCTCTTTCATTGTCAATTCTTCATAGTAATAAAGGATGATAATAAGCCGTTCGTTGCGGTTGAGTCCCTTGGTAACCATGCGCATCAGATCTTTGCGCTGGAGCCGCCGAGTCGGGTCTTCGCCCTTCTTGTCCTCGAGGATATCGATCTCGCGCACGTCCTTGTAGCTATCGGTCTCGTACCATTTCTTGTTCAGGCTGATGAGCCCCACTGCGCTCGCGTCCAGGGCCATCTTTTCATATTCTTCCATGGGCAGGCCAAGGTGCTCGGCCAGCTCCTTGTCGGTGGGCGGCCGGCCATGCCTGGCTTCGAGCTCTTTGCGGGCCTCTTCCATCTTGGTGGCTTTGGAGCGAACCAGACGAGGAACCCAGTCCATCGTCCGCAGCTCATCGAGCATGGCACCGCGGATCCGGGGGACGCAGTAGGTCTCGAACTTGACGCCCCGTGTCAGATCGAACGCATCGATGGCGTCCATGAGGCCGAAGACCCCGGCGGAGATCAGATCGTCGAGGTCAACGCCCTCGGGCAGGCGCTGCCAGATCCGCTCGGCGTTGTACTTGACCAGGGGCAAGTACCTCTCGACCAGTTGATTTCGCAGCTCCGTGGTGGGGTGTTCCTTGAACTCGCGCCAGAGTTCCGTGACATCCACATCCACCTTAGTTGACATCCTGACCTCCGTGTCGGCTGAGCGAGAGAGCCCACGTCCATGTGCTGAAGGCAGACCAGCGGCCCCGTCCGGAACTGCGAAACAGGATGCTGATTCCGCCAGGTCCAGCGCGCCAGCTCACTGCAATACCGGTGCTCTGGCGCGCTTGCCCTCTTCCCTCTCGCCGTGCAAGGAATTCCATCACCACTTAATATCGGAAAACCCAACCAGTCTGCTTGAGCGCCACCGTCAGAACAATCCGAAAATGACGTCTTTCATGCCGGATCTCCTTTCTTTCCTCCAGCCTTCCTCAGGCGCCATGCTCGGGCCCGGGCCAGCGTCCGGGTCACGAAAACGGCAAACCCGGCCACGCTCGTTTCCGTACGATCTTGCCGTCGCCCTTCATCATCCTTAGCCAGGCCCTTCTGCGCCATCGGTTCGAGAACCGGCTGCCCGAGCAGCTCGCGCCACTGCCGGTGGGCCCGGACGAGCTGTCTCAAGTTGTTGGCCTGATCAGACATCGTGCTCTGCTTTCGGCTCCGCGCCTTGGCCCGTTCCAGGAAGATCACCGGACCGCTCCTGACGCCGGCCGATGCGTTCCTGGCACGATCGGACCGCCAGTGCTAAGGGCGGACTCATGAAATGGTTTCCTGTCCCAGGATCAGCCGGGCCAGGCGTCTGCGGTCGGCTGGCTCGATGTCGTCGGGCACGGCCTGTCCTGTCGTGAGGTAACTGACCGGCCGATTCGCCGCGGCCAGCACGCCCAGAATCGCACCTGAGCCTTCGGCCTCGTCGAGCTTGGTGAGGATCAGGCGGTCGGCCCGAACCTGGGCAAAGCGGTCGACGGCGGCTCGGAGGGTACGCGGGGCAGCACCAGCGCTTAAGACCAAATGAATCTCATCGGGACGGGCCTGGGCCATGAAGTCCGCCAGCTCGCGGATCTTCACCTCGTCGCGCGGGCTCCGCCCAGCCGTGTCGATGAAGACCATGTCGACTGAGCCCAGCTTGGCGAGGGCCTGGCGCATCCCTGCCGGATCGTTGGCCACGGCCAAGGGAAGGTCGATAATCTCGGCATACGTGCGTAGTTGCTCAACCGCGGCAATCCGATAGGTATCGACGGTGATCAGTCCCACCTTCAGGCCGCAAACCAGCTTGAGGCTGGCCGCGAGCTTGGCGACGGTCGTCGTTTTGCCCACCCCGGTCGGGCCGACCAAGGCCACGACGCGCTTGGTTCCGGGCACTGCGCGAATCGGCGCGGCCGTCAGGATGCACTGCATGGCGGCCTCGCAGAGAGCACCCTCGATGGCCACAGGGCTCGAAAGCTCGCCGGCATCGAGGCTGTCGGCCACATGCCAGATCAAGCGCCGGGAGAGCACCTCGGGGACCTCGGCCTCAACCAGCCGCGCATAGGCCGGAATCAGCTCGGCGGGAAGGTCGGGCAGCAAGTGATCGATCCGACCCTGGCGGCTGAGCGTCTCGACCATCGCGTGCAGCCGGCTGAGCTGCTCTCCGAAGCGGGCCTGAGCACCGGCCGAAAGCGTCGATCCGGCCGCCGTCCCCTCCGGTCCCTCGCCGCCTGTTGCGGGATCGAGCCTGTGCGCCTCGTGCGGCATGGTCGCCGCAGCCTTCACCTCGATCAGCTCGCGGGTGCCCAAACCAAAGAGCCGGCGGCGGCGAACCTCGCGCGAGGCCAGGATCACGGCATTCCCGCCCAGGTCCCGACGCACCCGCGCCAGGGCCTCTTTCATGGTTTTTGCTCGGTAGGTTCGCTCGCTCATTCGCTCGACCTCGAAAACATCGGGATCTCAGGCAATGGCTCCGGTCGTGGAAAAGGTCGTCACGGCCTCGGGCTCCTCTTCCACGACGCTGCCTAAGATCTCGATCGGCGTGTCCCTGGGAATCTCACGCTGGCTCAAAACGACCAGCCTGGGCAGATCGGCCCGGGTCAAGTCCTTGAGCACCGCACGGGCCTGAGGCGACGTCAAGAGAAGCGGCGGAAAGCCCGCTTCCACCAATGTCCCGACCGCGACGGCCACAGCGCGGACGATGCTGCGGGCGGTCTCATCGCCGAGCGCTTCAGCCGGGCGCGTGTCCGCCTGACTGCCGGCGGCCGTGACCCGGGCATCGAGCATGCGCGAGAGCGTCACGACGCGCAAGCGGCCGTCGCTGCCGCGGTAGCTCTCGGTAATCTGCCGCGCCAGGCTCTGGCGGACATGCTCGGTCAAGACGTCGATGTCCCGCGTCCTGCCCGCATGGCCGGCCAGCGTTTCCAGAATCGTCTCCAGGTCCCGGATGCTGACCCGCTCACGCACCAGGTTTTGCAAGACGCGCTGAAGCTCGCCGGGACGAAGCAGCCCGGGGACCACCTCGGCCGCCAAGGTCGGCGCGGCGGTCCGGACCCGATCCAGCAGCCGCTCGATCTGCTCGCGAGTGAGCAGCTCGTCGGCGTGGTTGCGGACGATTTCGCCGAAATGACCGGCGACGACCGACGACGCGTCGAGGATCTGACAGCCCGCCAGCTCGGCGACCTCGCGGCCGTCGGCATGGATCCAAACCGCCGGCAATCCCGTGATCGGGTCGATCCCGTCGCGACCGTCGGGCCTGGAGACCATGCCGGCCGGCGGAATGGCCAGCAGCCTTCCCGAATAGGCCGTTCCCTGACCGACGATTGTCCCCCGGATCTTCACCCGGTACTCGTTGGGCGCCAGCCCGATCTCATCGTGAATTCGCACCTGCGGCACGATCAGGCCCAGCTCGCGAGCAACGCGCTGGCGGACCGTCCGCAGCCGCTCCAGCAGGTCGCCCCCGCGGGTCGGGTCGGCAAGCCCGATCAGGCGAAAGCCGATCTCCATCTCCAGGGGATCGACGTGCAAAAGATCGTCCATCCCCTCCGCGGACGGCGCCGCCGCCACGCTGGCAGTCGCCAGGCTGAGATTGCCGCTGCGGGGGGTGCCCCCCTCCTCGGCACGAGACGCGATCCTGGCACTCGCAGCGCCAGAAGATGCCTCACGCGAACCTGCCAGCGTCCTGGACGCAGACGTGGAGGTGGAAGCTCTCGCCGCCGCCGCACCGCTTGTTTCTTCCGCCTCGCCGTCTTGATCGGCTTGCCTTCCCAGATAAACAGCTCCGGCCGCGAGCCCTCCGGCCAGCACGAGAAGTGGAATCTTGGGAAGCGGTGTGAACGACAGCAGCCCCAGGAAGACCGCGGCGGTGCCCAGGACCTGACGGTTCCAGAAGAGCTGGCCGATGACGTCGCGGCCGAGATCTGTTGAGGACGACGAGCGCGTGACGATCAAGCCCGCCGCTAGCGAGATCAAGAACGCCGGCACCTGGCTGACCAGTCCGTCGCCGATGGTCAGCTTCGTGAAGACGTCGATCGCCTCGCTGGCACTGAGTTGATACTTGAACATACCCAGAAACAGGCCGCCGGTGATGTTGACAAACAGGATGATCACGCCGGCGATGGCATCACCGCGGACAAACTTTCCTGCGCCATCCATGGCGCCGAAAAAATCGGCCTGGCGATAGACCTCCTCGCGCCGCTGGTGCGCTTCGTGCTGGTCGATCAGCCCGGCGTGCAAGTCGGCGTCGATGGCCATCTGCCGGCCGGGCAAGCCGTCGAGCATGAATCGAGCGGCGACCTCGCTGATCCGGGTTGCGCCCCGGGTGATCACCACGAACTGGATCACGACCAGAATCGAGAACAGGATCACGCCCACCAGCACCTGGTCGCCGGCAACGAACTCGCCGAACGAGCGAATCACCCCGCCGGCCGCATCGAGCCCGAACTCGCCGCCGCGCGTGAGCACCAGGCGGGTCGTCGCGACGTTGAGGACCAGCCGTGTCAGGGTCGTGGTCAAGAGGATGGTCGGAAATGCGCTGAATTCTTGCGGACTGCGGATCGCCAGGGTCGTGAGTAAGACCACCACGGCAAGTGTCAGGTTGGCCGAAAGCAAGACGTCGAGCAAGACTGGCGGGATCGGGATCACGAACACGAGGATCGCGCCGATGATGATGACCGGCAAGATCAGGCCGGACGTTCGCCGCCAGGCGGTTTCCAGAGGACTCGACGTCGTGGGAGGCATCCCTTCCCTCCACAAACCCACAAGTGGCCAGAATGACGTGACTGGCCCCGGCGGCCCGTCCTGGACCAGGCCTGTGCCGGCCGGCGCAGCAAGGCATGATCAGCCTGTCGCCGGCGCCTCAGTCGGCCTCGCCGCGTTTGATCCCGTCCTGTCCCGCTCCAAACAGCCCGGCCTACGCCCGCTAGAGCAGCGCGATCCCGAAGCCAAGATCTCGCTTCCGTCAGATGTGTGTGGGCAAATTACCAGCGAACGTGCCGGGTGTCCAGAGCGAAACGTGGATGAGAAACCAAAAATCTGCCTTCTTAGGCGGAAACAAATACTGGCTTCGGCTCATGGTTCTATTCTTTGTGGCAACGCTTTAAGGAATTTCGAGGGAATACTTTGTGATTCTCGCGGTTGGATGCAACTGGGCCGATGCCAGATCCAGATGATGAGCGTACGACGCGATGGACCAAAGTGACGCCGCCATTGACGGCAAGAAACCAGGGATCGAGAAAAAGGATCAAAGGGTTAGCCAGGACCAACGCCCGCGACCTCTGTCGAGATAGGGTGAGGGTGGCACGAAATCCACCAGACCGCCCATTCTTCGGAGACAACCACCAACATCCCCGTTCAGCCCCCGCTCTTGGTTCCAAACCCTGGGAGGCCGAGTGCTCAGGAAATGGCGTTCAGGTCCGCCTCACGCAATACCTTGCGATCGCGTCGAGTCACCTGTTCCTCAGGCTTTGCGCGACTAGACCGCTAGACGAAGGGCCATGTCAATTGCCTTTCCTTTTCCTTCACACTGCTACTGACGCCCCATAACCCAGCTTCGCCCCGGTGATCGCGGTCACAGTGGTGGCGATCGCCAGTACGATGAGGTTGGTGACTCTGGGATCGTAGTGCGAGCCGAGGACGGGGAACAGCAGCCAGGTGACGTTGATCATAGCGTGATACAGCGAGGCGCCGAAGACACTTTGGCCGGTGTTGTTGAACAACCAACCCATCAGGACCCGCTGCGCCATCGTGCCGAGCCACCACCAGGCGATCCATTCGGCCGGGCGGTGCACTTGGACCAGTGGCGGCAGATGCCACACTGCCCACACCAGGCCGAGTATGAGGGCCGCAGGAAGTGCACCCCATCGCTCCTGCAGCGGCCCGAGTGCGTAGCCGGACCAGCCGAGCTCCTCGCCAACCCCTAAGACGAGCGCCGCGGCAAAGATCGCCGCGGCCGTCGCGACCGGAATGTCGGGCCTTGGCAACGGCACGCCTGAGAGGCGCATGACGATATAGCTGGCCACCGTCACCGCAGGCATGAGTGTGAGAATCGCGAGATACCAGCCCCGGTTGCGAATACGTCCGAAGTCGGTGGCCCGTCTCAGAAGCGCGGCAACTCCCTCGCGTCCGCTCTCGTGATGTCGCAGGATGATCGCCGCGAGTGCCGGGGAGAACGCGCTAAACGCGCTGATCGGCAAGCCGGGCACAAGCTGTATGCCTGTCGCGCTTCCGATCGCCCAAAACGGCGCCGACAAGGCGACGACCAGCGCGAAGAACGTCCAGGGTCGCTGAACCCGTGTGCCGGCCGCAATATGCATATTCATATGATTTTAAATGTAAGCAGATCCTTTCAAAAGAATCCGTTTCAATTGCTGTCCTTCTCTTTCACCACGCGCCGAGAACCCGTGTCAATTGCCAATCCATCTCAATGGCCTGTCCTTCCTCTTAGCCAATCGTCTGAAACTCCCCAAGCCGTGTACGGCATGATTCTTGCTTACTAGTCCACAACCTTTTAATGCGAGGAGTCACCGGACGATGAAGATTTTCCATTGCGGGCATTGTAATCAGCTGGTGTTCTTCGAGAACACCACATGCATGAACTGCGGGCACACGCTGGCGTACCTCCCCGACCAGCAGGACATGGGCACGTTTCAACCGGATGGGGGGGATCGGTGGCGGGCGATCTCGCCGGGGGCGGAAGGGCGGGCGTACCGGCTCTGCCCGAATTACAGCCAGCAGAACGTTTGCAACTGGGCCGTCCCCGCCGCCGACCCGATCCCGTATTGCCTGTCGTGCCGGGTGACGCGGGTCATTCCCAACTTGAGCCAGCCGGACGTCCGCAAGGGCTGGGCGAGGCTGGAGACGGCCAAGCGCCGGTTGATCTATAGTCTGCTCTGCCTGGACCTTCCCTTGGCGAGTAAGTCCGAGGACCCGAAGCGGGGCCTGGCGTTCGAGTTCCTCGCCGATCCCGACCCCAACACGCCAGACGCAAAGCCCGTCTTGACCGGGCATGACGACGGGGTGATCACCATCAATGTGGCCGAGGCCGACGATGCCGAGCGCGAGCGGCGACGGAACGCCTTCAAGGAGGATTACCGCACGCTCTTGGGCCACTTCCGGCACGAGATCGGCCATTATTATTGGGACCGGCTCATCCAGGGGAGCGACCAGATCGAGGAGTTCCGCCGGCTCTTTGGCGACGAGCGAGAGGACTACGACGAGGCACTCAAGCGTCACCATCAGCAGGGTCCCCCGGCGGACTGGGAGAATTCGTTCGTCTCGGCCTACGCGAGCACGCACCCCTGGGAGGATTGGGCCGAGACCTGGGCCCATTACCTGCACATGACTGACACCCTGGAGACAGCCGTCGAGTGCGGCCTCTCGCTCTGGCCCAAGCGGGCGGACGAACCCGCGCTCAAGCCCGACATCGCCGTCGTCGGGGAGCGGCACGCCTCGTTCGACCAGATGATCGAGCGGTGGTTCCCGCTGACCTACGTCCTCAACAACTTGAACCGCGGGATGGGGCTGCAAGACGCTTATCCGTTTGTCCTGTCCACCCCGGCGCTCGACAAGCTACGGTTCGTGCACGAGGTCGTCTCCGGGACGACATCGGGCCGTCCGGAGCGCATCGAGAGATCAGGATTCTTCAAGAGGATCGGGGCCCTCCGACTGCTGGGACTTTGAGCATCAAAGAGGACGCGACTCGCGGCTCCTCTGACTCAAACGCATCGGAGCAAATCCGGGGAAACACGACACCTAGCCGATGACGAGGCGCCCGTTGCGTGTCGAGAGTTGAGCACGGTGTCCCTGGAATCCGCATCGCCGGTTTAGCTGTCGACTATGGCATCCCGATTCATCCCAGCTTGTTCGTCCTGGCCATGGCCTCTCCAGCCCGGCGAAGCGATTCCGAGCAGTCGAACCTTCCGGTATGGATCTCGATGAACACGAGCTCTTCTGCGCCGGCGGCCTGGGCGAGTGCTGCTTCAAGCTGGCCTTCGGTGTGAACGTCGAAGGCAAGACCTCCGCCGAAGACATCGACAAGCCGGTGATACTTCCAGGGCTGGATATCGTTGTAGGGCCGATCCACGATCACACGCTCAATCGTGTATCCGTCGTTGTTCAGGAGGAAGATCACTGGCTTCTGGCCGTAGCGGATCATGGTCGAGAGGTCCTGGCAGGTCACCTGGAACGAACCGTCGCCCACGAAGAGCACGACCTTCCGGTCCGGCGCGGCCAGGGACGCTCCCAGCGTCGCGCCGACAGTGTAGCCGATCGAGCCGTAGAAGGTCTGGCCGATGAACTTGGCGCCCTCCGGCATCAGGGTTTCGGCGGCACTGAAGAGTGCCACGCCGGTCTCGGCGATCACGATAGCCCGCGGTGGCAGGAAGTGACCAACGCGATCGAAAAAACGGCTAATGGTCAAGGGACTCTCTGGTTGAGGCTCGAAGTTGATCGTCCGCCGGTGCGTGCAGCCTTCGATCGCTCGCTTGATATCCAGGGTCGACGGGTCCCGGCTGCGTAGCTGCTCGGAGAGGCCCTGGATAAACTCGCGGAGGGTGACATCCGGGTAGATGTGCCGCTTGATCCGGACCGATCGAAAGTTCGCGCTGATTGTCCGATCCTCATGCAGCTTGACGCTGAAACCACCCGTATTGAAGTCGGTGGGCGCCACGCCGAGCTGAAGCACGCAGTCTGCGTTCCCGATGCGCTGGTGAACGTATTCGCGACTGCGATCGCCATGGTAAAGGCCGATGAACTGGGGATGGGTTTCATCGAGCACGGTCTTGCCCAGCATCATCGTGGCGTAGGGCAGACCGGTCCTGGCGAGGAAGGCGGCGAACTCATCTTGCAGGCCGTAACGAATCAATTCCACGTCGCCGATGACCACCGGCATGGCGGCGGAATTGAGCATCTCCGAGGCTTCCTCGATCGATTCGCGCAACGTGCCGGCGTCGCTGGTCGGCTCGGGCGGCAGTGGAAATGGGCCAGGAACGGGACACCGCATCCGCACGACATCGGCTGGCAAGCACAGGTAGACCGGCTGCTGCTGTTGCAGGCAAGTCGTGAGCACGTGATCGATCACTACCGGCGCCGATTCGCCATTTTCGAGCAGCGCGGAGGCGGCCGTGACCAGCGAGTACATCTTCAAGGGAATCTGGTAATCGCCCAGCGTGTGGTGCAAGAGTGGACGCGTCTTGAAGTAGCCCATTGACGGCGCGCCGGTGATCGCTACCACCGGCACCCGCTCGGCGAACGCGCCGGCCAGTCCGTTGAGAGCGCTCAGCTCGCCGACGGCGTAAGTAGTCACGAACGCCCCAGCGCCCCTCACGCGAGCATAACCATCGGCGGCATAGGCAGCATTCAGCTCGTTGCAGGTTCCGATGTACCGAACCTGGCTGTCGAGAACCTCGTTGAGGAATCCCAGGACGAAATCGCCGGGCACGCCGAAGAGATGATCGATGCCCATCTGCTTGAGCCGGATCAAGAGATATTCCGCAACCGACACATCCGCTTGCGCGCTCATGGTCGACCTCCTTTGACCAGTGCTAGCTCTGCCGAGTCTGGAATCGAGATCGCCGCGATCACGGGGGTGATCTGATCACTCAGAAAACCTTGCGAAAGGCAGCCTCTGTCAACGATGAGAGATATACCGCGCATACCAGGGAATTGCTATTCACGTCAAGGAATTGGCGATCTCGGCAAAGAAGATAGCGAGCAAAGAGTACCGGCGACTGACGACCCCTACCTCTGCCAGAATGGGCAAAACAAAAGCGGAATGCCTCATTCACCCCGGCTCGGGGTATCGCTGAGCCTTGCCACAACAGCGACCACTGCCACGGGCTTCATCATCTTGGTATGCGTCTTGACTTGCCCGAATCCTGCTTCAAGCAACCAGTACTCGATTTGCTTGCCTTTGGCAATTGCGTCTTCGTTTGTTGCGCCGGAATGTCGCGGCATGTAAGCGGTCACGATGATCCCGCCAGGCCTCAGCATGGTTCGCAGCTTCCTGAAGACCAGTACCGGTTCCTTCCAGAATTGAACGACGTTTACTGAGTAGATCTTGTCAAACGAGCCGAGTTCGGCGCCCAGCGTCTCCACCGAGCCCAGCTCAAGCTTTAATTTCCCGTTATCAATTAATTCCTTATTGCGCTTCGCCGCCTGTTGCACCATGAGCGCTGAACGGTCGATACCGACAACTTCCGCTGCCTGTACCGCCGCCTTTCCCGCCGCGATCCCCGGCCCGAACCCGATTTCGAGGATGCGATCCGCCGCTCCGATCTCCAGGAGTGAAAGTGCCCAGTCATTGCGTTCGATATTCGAGGGGCGATTCGCCATGATATAGCCAGCCACACGTCCAAGCACTCCCCGTGGCTCGCCAAACTGGCTGTAAATAGTGGCGGCAATGCCCATAGGCTTTCGTTTCAACTCGAATCACCCGCGTTTCTGCCGGGCGAGGAGGATTCCTGCTCGGACGGTGCCTGATGGAGACGATCCTGGACACGAGCTCGCCCTGGACTTAGCCGAAGACCCGCTGAGAAAAGCAGGCCCGTTGCGCCGAGCGCCTCCCTGAAACGCATTGAAGGGAGGTTGAACATCTCCGGCATGAGATGATTCCAGGAGAAAAGAAGGATGAACCTGAACGGGACCGCTCCTAGGACACACCGATGGCCCTTGTCAATTGCCTGTCCTTTTCCTTTGTCCTTTTCCTTTCGTGCGCAATCGTCATGAAAGCTTCTCCAGAGTGATGTGCCCAGGCTAGACGTACCGATGGCCCTTGTCAATTGCCTGTCCTTTTCCCCAGGCGGATAGCCTCTCAAATGCCTGTCCTTTTCCGATTTCAACAAGACGGGTTCTGATGCTCACCCGACGCTGGGTGTGGTATCGTGCGCCCTGGGAGAACCGCATCTCTGGAGTACGACATGCTGAATACGTCCCCCGTCATTCGCTCGGTCATCCTGTTCCTGGTCGCCGGTGTCTGTGAGATCGGCGGGGGCTGGCTCGTCTGGAAGTGGCTGAGGGACCACAAGCCTGGTTGGTGGGGTCTGCTTGGGGGCCTGATCCTAATACTCTACGGCGTCATCCCGACCCTACAGGCGAGCCATTTTGGTCGCATCTACGCCGTGTACGGCGGGTTCTTCATCGTTCTCTCCCTGCTCTGGGGTTGGGGCATCGACGGCGACCGCCCAGACCGTGCAGATGTCTCCGGGGCATTCATCGCCCTCGTGGGCGTGTGCGTGATGATGTACTGGCCCCGGAGTTGAACCCGCCATGAGGTCCGAGACCCTCGGGGAGAATGAGGGCACGGGGAGAATGAGCGCAGACAAAAAGGACATGCAAAGCACACGCTCCACAGGCTTTCAATTCAGATCACCGGCGTTTCTGCCGGGCGAGGAGGATTCCTGCCCGGACGGTGCGTGTTGGAGACGATCCTGGGCATTAGTTCGCACTGGATCTAGCGGAAGACCCGCCGAGCAAAGCAGGCCGGTTGCCCCGAGCGCCTCCCTGAAACGCATTGAAGGGAGGTTGAACTTCTCCGGCATGAGATGATTCCAGGAGAAAAGAATGATGAACCTGAACAGGACTGCTCCCAGGACGCACCCATGGCCCTTGTCAATTGCCTGTCCTTTTCCTTTCGTGACGGATACTGTCCCCACAACGTTGGAAAGTTGATGATCCTCATGGCGTCGTTCTCGACCATGTTCCGTTATGCATACCATGTCGTTCCCCTGCACGCTCTGAAACAAATCGGAAAGGGGAAATGCTTGCTCTCGAAGTCCCAGCAACAGGAGGGTATTAGGCTGCGACGTAGCACTACTGCGGGCGTGGACGAGGCGCTCGGCTTCAGCGATTACGTCCACTTCTACCTTCCCCGGCGGACGGTTGTCGAGTTCTCGGATCTGCCGATACTCGCCGCGCAACTTAGGGAGTCGGTCGACGCCCCGTTTCCGCATGCTGTAATCGTAGTGGACACTCAGGATCTTAAAGACGAGGAATGTACGGTTTGCAATTTCAACATCGCCGTCTCCCGACCTGGATACGGTAAGGTCAAGGGCGGCAATCATGCTCGGGGAACAAACCCGACCACCATCCTCGGGCACTGGCGTGGCTTCAGGGACAGCAGCCCTTCCGCCGAGAGAGTGCGTCGGAGTTTCTGGCATGAGGGCCTCGCTGTCCCGGTTCTCACCGGAACTCAGATCACCGACGGACCTCGTAGCGTCGGATTCCGAACGCGCATGCCCGAATTACTGATTCGTTCCTGTTACAGCTTGCGACCCTCTGACACCTTGTACCTCTTCTCGAACCTCGACCTCGCCTCATTGCAGAGGATGCCGGACGCTCTCGAAGCTCGGGTGGGCTGTTCGGAGACTTTGGCGTGGTATGCGGCTCGTGATCGGGTTGACCAGAGCGTCAGGCGGCGGATCGAGGCGTATTTCGAGCATTCGGACGTTCCCTTTCCTGATGAACTCAACTTCGACCGGGTTCGAGCTCGACCCAAACAATAGAACGATAAAAGGACAGGCGAAGTACCCACTCACTCACTAATGGCGGCAAAAAGGACAGGCGAAGTGCTCGGTCGTGAGATAGCGGGCGGGCAAAAAGGACAGGCAACGTACGCCTTCGCGGGAAACTACCTCGCCGGCCACAGCGCCGCGATCTCCGCCGCCAGCTCGGCGGGCAAGGATGTGGGCGTCGTCGACTGTGCGGATGCCTGGCGGGCCAGGCGGAGGGCCAGGGCGGGGGCGTCGAGCTGGGGCACGCGGAGGGCCCCGGCGGTGCGGCGGAGTTGCAGACCGGTGGCTCCCTGGGCGACGGAACGAAGAGTCAAGCGCCGCGGGGGTGGGCCGCCGGCGAGCACCACCGTCAAGCCGCCTTTGCCTTCGAGAACCAGGCTGGCGCCGGCGAGCAATTCGGGAGCGTCGCCCCGCCAGGCTCGGGCCAGTCGCCGGCGCTTCGACCGCAGCGAGACGTCTCCCTCCATAATGCGCTGATCTTCCCGCTGCTCTTGGGCAGTCGTCTGCAGCATGGTCTCGAAGCGGAAATAGCGCAGGGCATAATCGGCCAGGCCCAGAAGCAGTAAGACCAGGCCCAGGACGCGGGCGGGGAAAAGGACTGCACTCGCGGCGGCGCTCGCCGCGGCCGGGAAAGCGTGCTGGCTCACCTGATGGATCGTTTCCCACTCGGCGCGAATTGCCCAGTAAAAGACGCTGGCCAGAAGCACGGCCTTGATCACCGCCCAGGCGATGCGCTCGAACCCCGCGCCCAGCCCACCGCCTCGGCCAACGGACCAGAGGCGGCCGGGGTCCGGAGCCAAGAGCGACGGGGCCCAGAGACCCTGCACCTGAAGCTGATGGGCGACGAGGGCACCGACCGCGAACGCGGCCAGGATCGCCCCCAATGGCACACTTATCCACGCGATCGCGGTGCGCACGCTCGCGACGAATTCCGCCGGGTCGGTTCGGATGACGGGATCGGCGGACAGCGAGCCTCTGGCCAGACCGATCAGGCCTTCAGTCAGCTCGCCACCCCAAAGACCCAGGGCCAGAACCGCGACCAGCCAGCCCGCCGCCGCCGTCAGCTCGGGGCTGTGCGCCACCTGTCCCGCTTCGCGAGCAAGCTGACGACGTCGCTTCGATGGCGGCTGGGTTCGATCTTCGGACATTCCATGACCTCGCGCCTGATCGATCAGGAACCCAGCGGCCAGCTTGCCCACGCCTGAGCAAGGGTCGCGGCCAGCGCCCCTGCGCTGAGCAAGATGAATACGATGGCGAGCATCGCCCGGACGGGCAACGACAGGGCCAGAACGGGAACCGCCGGGGCGAGCCGGCCGATCCAGCCCATCACGATCCCTGCCACAGCCAGCGCGATCGCGGGAGGGGCGGCGACACGAAGCGACAAAGCCAGGGCGCTACCAACCTGGCCAAAGACCTCGGAAGCCGTCGCCGTTGTCAAGCTGACGGCGCCCGCCGGAAGAGCGCGATAGCTCTCGATCAGGGCCGCGACCAGGACCAAGGGTCCGCCTAGCGCCAGGAAAACGGCCAGCGCAATCAGTCCATAGAGATGGCCCAGCGCCGTGAGCTCGAGATCGGCCTCAGGATCGAAAAGGGAGGCTGCCGAGAGCCCCGCCTGCGCGGCGACAAGCTCGCCGGCCTGGCGGGCGGCGGCCACGATCAGGCCCGCCGAGAGCCCGAGCAAGCCGCCTGCGAGCACTTCGCCGGCGATCATCCACTCCAGCCGCGGTCCGGCCGGCAAGGAACCGGCGATGGGCTCGATCACCGGTACGAGCACTGCACCCAGGAACGCGGCCAGCAAGATCCGGACACGCCAGTCCGCTCCCGGAACAGCGACCACCGGGGCCGTCAGGCAGACGCCCGTCACCCGCGCCAGCACCAACAGCACAGCCGGTGCGTGGCCGACGATTGCCGATAGGTCGAGCGGACCAGGGTCCATGTTTATTATCCGTTAGCGCCGACGGAATCTTACCTTCTCCCTGCAGGGAGAAGGTGGCCGAAGGCCGGATGAGGGGGAATCGATATGCCCACGCCTTGGCCTCACGCCCCTCATCCGCCCCTGCGGGGCACCTTCTCCCGACGGGAGAAGGGATGGTCGCGCCGGCCTTGTTTGATCGCTGTATGCACCGCATGAGCAAACCACGTCTTTGCACCCGCCTCAGATCAGCTCGGGAATCGAGCCGATCAAATCGACCGCGAAGCTCAGCCAGCGCCCCAGCAGCCAGGGAAGCAGCGCCAGCAGAACCAGAAAAATTGCCAACAGCCGCGGGACCAAACCCACCACCGGCTCGTGAAGCTGGGTCAGGGTTTGCAAAATGCCCACCAGCAGGCCGACCACAAGGGCAACGCCCAGGAGAGGACCGCCCAAGAGGAGGGCCATCCGGAGGGCTTCGCGCGACCAGTCGATCACATGAGTCATGTCCACAAGAGCCCTCCTCTTCTTATCTAGGATCACGCGACCGCGAAGGTTTTCAGGAGCATCGAGGCCACCAGCAGCCACCCATCGGCCAGCACGAAGACGACGAGCTTCAGCGGCATCGCCACGAGCGATGGTGGAAGCATATAAAGACCCATGGACGCGAGCACGGCCGCGACGACCAGGTCGACGACCAGAAATGGAAGGTAAATATAAAAGCCAATGAGCAGTGCGGTCGCCAGCTCGCTCAGCAGATAGGCTGGCGCCACGACGCGCAGAGGAAAGTCCAGGCCAAACTTCGGCTCGAGCCGGCCGGGGCTGGGTGGAACCGCGTAGTCGTAGAGCGTCCAGAGATAGTCCTGGTGACCTGTCCGCACGATCTGGTCGACCATGAAGGTCTTGATTGGCGTCGAGCCGGCACGCCAGGCCTCTGCCGGGGTCGCCTGGCCCGAGTTGTACGGGACGATCGCCTGGTCGTAGACCCGCTGCCCGACCGGCCGCATCACCAGGACCGTCAGCAAGAGCGCCAGGACCATGAGCACCTGATTCCCCGGCACTTGAGGACTCCCGAGTGCCTGCCGCAAGAGCACCAGCACGATGTTGATCCGCACGAACGCGGTGACCATCACAGCGCCAGGCGCCAGCCAGAAGAGCGCGTAGACGCCCCAGATCGGCACGTTCCGCAGCGCCTCTCGAGGGTCCAGCGACATCGGCTTGCCGACCGCGCCCGGCGGCTGGGCAGAGCCCGACGGCTGGCCGGGAGCCGCTTCTCGAGCGACCGGCGCCTCGGTGCGAAAGATGCTCGATTCGGACCCAGCCCCGGATCCGAAGACCGACCCCGAGCCGAAGACTGATCCCGAAGGGCTGGGCAAGGGCAGAGTCGAAGTGCCCTGATCGGTCGGAGCGTCGCTGCCAGGGCCGGCGCCGAGAGAGAGGATCGCGGCCGGCACGAGCCAGAGGGCCGCTCGCAGCCGGCGGACTTGCCGCGCGACTCTGTTCATGGTGTCGCTCCCGGCCGGAGATCCAGTTTGCCAGTGGGAAGGCGTGTGTCGGGGCTGCTTCCCGCGTGCTCGGCGCCGGGCGGGCCGTTATCGTCGTCGGCGGGCAGCTCGCCCAGGAGCGAGGGTGCTCCCTGCGCACCGGTTCCGATCAGAAGAACGCGGTTGCCGGCCCGCACAAGGACGATCGATTGTCGGGGCGAGAGGCTGACGCGGCCGATGACTTGAAGCAGCCCGGCCGATTCGCGCGGCAAGTGCTTCCTGGCCGCCACGCAGCCGGCGCCACAGATCGCCAGGACCAGCGCGAGGCCCGCTGAGCCAAGCCACCAGCCGCTTGCCCCGGGTGTCGAGGGCCCAGACCCAAACCCGGTCGCTTCGGGCGCGACCGTGGAACCGAGCCCCGGCCAGAAGCGATGTCCCGACGGTCGGGGAACAGGAAGGGAGCTCGGGACGGGAACCGCCGTTTTCTCGACTTCACGGGGCACAGGAGAGACTGTGTTCGTGCCAGCGCCCTCGGGCGAGGACGGTGCCGCGGTCAAGTCCCTGGAGGGTTCGTGGGCCAGGACCGAGGTTCCCTGCGACGATATTAAAAGCAGGGCCAGCAGGATCTCCCAGCGGAATCGATTGCTGCCCGGGTGCTTGCCGCCGTTGTCGCCCATCCGTGGTTCCTTCCTGCTTGTGCGGCCATCATGCCTTCTCCCCCGGGGAGAAGGTGCCCCGCAGGGGCGGATGAGGGCATAAGACCTTCGCTGTTAAGGAGCCCCCCTCAACCGGCCTTCGGCCACCTTCTCCCTCAAGGGGTCGCCAGAGCCATGCAGGGAGACCCAAGGAGCCCCCCTCAACCGGCCTTCGGCCACCTTCTCCCTCAAGGGAGAAGGAAAAAACCATGCCTTCTCCCACCGGGAGAAGATCCGGACCACATCTAGACCAGCACCTCTTCCCGGCCACTGGGGTCGGGCAGGCTGATTGAGCCGCGATCGTGCAGATGACGGAACCGTTCGGCGATCTCGGCCTGGGCGACCTCGGCATCGGAGAGCCGGAATGGTCCCAGGCTTTCCAGCGACCGCTGAAGTTCCTCGCCCGCTGCGGCATTCAGGGCAGCCAGGACGCGAGCGCGGACCTGAGGCGCAGCGCCGGCCAAGGCGAGGGCCCAGGTGGTGACGTCCTCGGAATGAAAGGCCGCTTGAATGTCGCGGTCTTGCAATCGGACCAGGTCGTCGAAGACGAAGCAGAGCCGGCGCAGGCCCAGGCCCAGGAATTCTTCCAGGACAGCGGCTTGCTCGTCCGGATCGATGCGGTCGAGGCGGGCGATCTCCCAGGTCACAGCCTCGACGGCCGCACGATCAAGATGGCCCAAAAGCTGCGAGGCCAGCGACTGCTCGAGGCTGACCAGCACGATTGCCGCCTTGCGCAGCGGAGCGATTTCGTGCGTCGTTGGCGGCTCTTCGGGCGGCGGTGCATCCGCTCCGGACAGCGCTTCGGCTTGTGTCTCGACCGGCCGGGCATCGGTTCGCCCACTCCTTCGTGAGGCCGTGATCATAGGGCATCGTCTCCGTGGCTGGTCCACCGCTCCAGTACGCTGACGGCCGACTCAGGATTGCGCCGGACGAACTCGCGCACCCGTTCCGAGGGCCCGGGAGAAACCGCCGCGGCATGATGAAATCGCAACGTGCGCGGGGCGGGGCGATGGCGGGTCGTCGGACGCCTCGATGCGAGTATCCAGGATCCGATCGCAAGCAGGAGGATCGCCCCCACTCCCGCTCCCACGCCCCAGGCGAGAGCCCAATCGGGCACGAATCGCCGGGCGCTTTGAGGTGCGGCGATCGCGGGCTCTTCGAGCGGCACAAGGTCGCGGATCACGTCGATTTTCGTCTCCCAGACCGTGGGGCCGGAGAGCACATGCGCAATGCCTGTTTTGATCTGTTCTTCCGTGAGGGCGATCAGCTTCTGGAGCTCGTCGTAGGGTGGTTCCTTGCGGCCGGGCCGCTGGCTGACACGGAGAAAATAGCTGCGCGGAATCTTCACCCAGACCCGGCCCAGCTCGACGGGTACGCCCGCGGCAGGCTGTCGCGCGGAGCCACTCGGGCTCGAAGCGGGAGACGCGAGGGCCCTGGCCGTCGGCTCTTGCTCGAGTGTCATGGGTCGATTGATGCGAACCTCGGAAGATGCGGTTTGGGGCTCGATCTCGGGCCCGACGGCAGCCTGGTCGCGAGCCTGGCTAACGGACTTCGTGCCGGGGTTACTTGCCGCGGTGCCGGGGTTGCTTGCCGCCGTCCCGGGTAACTGCACCGAGACCCGCACCCCTTCGATCCAATCGAGCTTCTCGAGGATCTCCTCACTCAGCTCTTCTTCACGCGCTCGATTGTGCGAGAGCGCGCTCAAGGCGGGATTGCCGGCATCGAGATAATTGTGACCCCGGCGATCGACCACGGTGATCGCATCGGCCGAGAGCCCCGGGACGTAGCCGGTCAGGTACGTCGTGATCGATTGCACCGTCCGGAAGGGGAGCTGACGATCACCTTCGGTTTCGATCCGGACGAATGCCGAAGGTTTGGGCGCGGGCTCAAGGCCGCGCGGCTTGGGCCGATTGATGAGGACGAAGGCGTCGATGATGCCGGCCAGATCGCTGATCATCGACTGGAGGATCTGCTCTTGCCTGCGGTGCTCGCGCAACTCCTTGTCGTGAGGCGTATCGAGCCATGAGCCGGCCACTGTCGACGGGTCATCGCGGATCTCACCGGGGAGACGCGGCCCGATCTCCACCTTGCTGATCCCCGCGGCCGCCTGTTCGATCTGTTCCGACGGAACCGCGATTCGCCGCTGGTCGTCGACCCGGTAATCGATCCGCAGCCGATCCAGCACGCGCGTGATCTTCGCCAGGTCGCCAGGCTGGTATCTGCGGCCGGAATGAAGAAATATGCTCTGGGTCGAACTTAAGGCCAGGCTGCGCATCATAACCAGGGCTAGGACCAAGAGCACAAGAAGCGCCGTGACGGCCAGCGCCCACCGCACTGGTGGGCGGAGCGTGGCCAGGGCCGATCGAAGCTGCCGCAGCCAGCGGCCCAAGCGGCCCAGTGAGGAACCAGAAAACGGCCAGGTGAAGCCGGGCATCGACCCTCCCGAGGGCGTCGGCGATTGCCTCGTGTGTGCTAGCACACGACCCGCACGGAAGAGGGAAAGCGAGAGGCCCAAAGCGGCGATGGCCGGAGTGCCTGGAGAGTGCCTCGTCCGGCCGGGCGTACCCTTCCCTGGGCTCATGGTCCGGCGCTTCCTGCGGCGCTCGAATCATGCACAAAGACGGAGGTCTGTCAATCGCGTCCTGGAGACGTGATGACCGCAAAGCAGGCTTCGAAAAGCAACGATCCTCGCAATGTTTGAGCATTGCGAGGATCGTCATTCGGTGAAATTTTAGGAACCGCTTGATCAGTTGCCCGAGGGGGTCGGGAGGAGCAGGCCGCTCGTGCTGGTCTCCTTGACTTCCGGAGCCGGAGGAGCTTCTTCGCCCGCGATGGCTGGGGACATATCAGCAGGAACCGAGGCGATCGTCGCGGTGGGCTTGGCCGCCTTGTAGGCGTGCTGGCCAGCGCCATAGATAGGTGCAACCTGAGGAGCCGCGTAGCCGCCCTGGCCCGTGGGGGCCGGAATCACGCCCTGGCCCGAAGGAGCCGGCACGCCCTGGCCCGAAGGAACAACCTGGCTGGTGGGATAGACAGCGCCACAAGGTTCGGCGTAGCCGCCGCCGCAACCGCCGCCGTGGTGACCCCACAGAACCTTCTTCTTCAGAACCCACTCGTACGTGACCGGAGGATTGCAGAGGCTCTTGAGCTTGCATTGCAGGCCGCTAAACTGGCCATGCAGGCCGCTAAAGCAACTCTTCTTGGGGGCGCAGCTGGTCGTACAACCAGTCACGACCGGACCCTGGGCGCTTGGGGCCGGGCCAGCCTGCGGAGAGGCCAGACCACAACCCGAGCAACCATCATGGCCTGCCATGCTCACGCTGCAAAACCCAAGAGCAACGGCGAGGCTGAGGCTCAACGTCAAGGACTTCAACATGGGAGAATACTCTCCATAGCTAACGGTAAATCGAGGGTGGCGATTCCGGCCGGCCGTTTCGCTTGACCCTGCTAAGTGTCGGTCGTCCATGGCATCGGACCTTCGGTTCAGGTCTTCCCGGGACCCGAGACGCTTGCGTCTCTCCTCAAGTCGATACCACCAATTGGGTGCTCCCGAGTTCTCGCCCTGGATGCTCCACGGCGAGCTAACCGTTCTATCGACACCGAAACCTCTCATCTTGAATTCGCTTCGTGTTTTGTACCAAGACTTTACGACGACGGCCGTGACGGTCGTCGGGGTCCGATAAAATAGGAAATCTGCACAAACGAAAGCGCCCGCACAATCCGCGTAAGCCGACTTCTCGGCATGATGAACCTTGGGTAACCGCCAGCGCTGACGCCATCGGATCGATGCGTTTCCACTGTAGGTTTTCGCCAGGCGGCAGGCTTTAACGGGACCTCAGCGTGCAACGTACGCGGAGCGTGTGCGAGGACACGGCAGAGGACACAAGGACTGGCAATGCGAACGGCGTGTGCGAGGGCGAAGCCTTGTGTGCAAGCAAGGACAAAGGGACAAAGCAAGGACAAAGCAAGGACAGGCAATGCGGACGCCCCTCGGCGGTTCATCGGGCCCAGCCTTTGTCACTGACTGCAAGGACACACTCACTGACTCACTGACTGCACTGACTGACTGCAAGGACATGCATTGCAAGCGCACTGCGAGGAATCGCACCGCAAGGACACGCTCTGCAAGAACAGGCGATGCGTGTGCCCCGTGCGTTGGGACCTCAGGGGGTGCCGGGGGATGCGAGGCCAGGGGGTGCGGGGGGTGCGAGGACAGGCAATGTGTTCACCCGAGGACAGGCAATGCGTAAGCCGGCCAGACGGGCGGCAGAGGGAGGGACTGAAGTAGCGGGGTGCCGTTGGAGCA
Source organism: Isosphaeraceae bacterium (assembly GCA_052146555.1). Taxonomy (GTDB): domain Bacteria; phylum Planctomycetota; class Planctomycetia; order Isosphaerales; family Isosphaeraceae; genus Aquisphaera. The sequence goes on along the minus strand of JBKQMU010000083.1, from coordinate 100,120 downwards.
GAACCAAGCTATTTCGTTTCCGCTGGGGTTCGCGGTAGAGCGGACTGACAAGTCCGGTAAGCTCCGAAGCCATTCGATCATAGAGAGTTGCGCGCATGAGGAGGTATTCTCCCGCGTCCTCCCCGTGACGAAGCCAGTCGAGGAGGACCGGTTTCTGCTGGCTTAAGAGGGTAGCAGACGGCTGCGGATGAAGGCCCAGGGTAGATCCGCTGCCGATCAAGTCCGACAGTCTGTCGTGGCTGTTGCTGTACAGGGCCTGGCTTCCCGGCACAGGAGCCAGGCGATGCTGGCGGAGGTAAAACCATAGCCCTTCGTCAATCTCGTGGAAAAAGTGGACGGTTTCCGTCTCGGGGGGAAGGAGGCTTTCGAGCTGCCCGGCTAGTTGCCGGTGGCCCCGGGCGAGGTTGTCGCAGGGTGCAACGAACCCGTAGCCAACAATCACGCCAACGGCGCAGGCGGCCGTGACGGGCAAGAGCGAGAGCACCCAGGAACCGCGCTGCCATATCCAGAAACCAGCGGCAACGCCGCAGCTCGCCGCTGCCACCAAAAGCGCCAGCGCCGGACGGGGAGCCGACTCCAGCGACACGTGGCCAAGTAGGGCCACGCTGATGCCGCAAAGCAACACAATGAGCCATTGAAGTAGAATCGCGCCACGCGCGAGAACCCCCCGTCCCCCTCGGCACCGGTCATGAGCGGCACGGCTCAAATGAATCCAGGCCATGCCAATGAGGAGGGCCTGTCCCGGCATGCAGGGCACCAGGTAGTTGGCTTTCGCCACGGCCCATGTGTGGAACATGGCCAGATTTCCGACGACCCACCACCAAGGGAACCAGACTGAGCCGGGAACCCACGAGTGCCGTCGCAAGCGGCGGTGAAAGAAGGGCAGAAGCAGGCCTGAGAGCCCTGCCACCGGCCATGGCAACGCAAGTGCTGGCAGCACCAGCTCGAGCGAGGCGCGGTTCCGATGGGCAATTGGCAGCATTCCCGTCTTTTGACCCATCTCCGTGATCCAGACGCCCAGCGCTCCTGGGTCGTCGACCAGGACCGGGATCGGCCAGCATGCGGCCAGCCCGAAAAAGAGCAGTAGCCCGGCAGGATCGATCAGCGCGCGTAGGCCTGACTTCAACCGGTGGGTGCAGGCCAGGTAAGGAACGACCGACCAGGCGACGAGGGCCAAGATGATCGGCCCTTTGCACAAGAACCCCAGACCCAGCGCACCATAAAAGAGCAACACCCAGGCCCGAGGGCCTTTGCAGCGGTTAGTGTCAACGCCAGGGCTACCGAAGCTCGGGTGTTCTAGAGTCCTAGTAGAGTGGATGCGGCACCAGGCGGCCAGAAGGGCCAGGCTGGTGAAGCAGCCGAGTGGTCCGTCGTTGCCCGCCTGCCGGAGCTCCGCGATGAACAGCCCCGTTGTGCACAGTGCCATGGCAGACGTAATTGCCAGCGACCGGCCGCCGATCCGGGCCCCCAGGAGGTAGACCACCATCACCGTTGCCAGGCCCGAAACCGTACCAGGAAGGCGGACGACCCACTCGTCCCGGCGACCGCTGAGACGCAGAAGCACAGCAGCAGCCCAGCGGGGCAGAGGTGGTTTCTCGAGCCGCGGGCGACCCTGAATCTGTGCGACCAGCCAGCGTCCGTTCTGAACCGTGTCCAGTGCCTCGGCCGCAGCCCGCTGCTCGCGCTTGCCCCAGAGCTCCGGTGAACCCAACGATCCCAGAAAAATACACGCTGCAAAAAGGCACAGCAGCAGCTCGGGCCAAGAGCGCCGGACGTACTGTCTCGGCGACGCCATCCCTGGCCAGTTCATCCCAATCCTCCCTGGATTGCCTGGCTTCTCTCCTCAAATTGCCGGGTGCTCCAGAACCTACCCCGAAGAACCGATCATAGCAATCCAAACACTGTCCGCGAAATCGGTTCCTCTAGAAATACTTGGCTATCCAGAAATTTTTTAGTGAAACCGCGTGGTAGTTTGGTATAACCATTGTGTTGCAAGGTCGCTTTTCCGTGCCAAAGGCGTGTGCTCTTTGATCACATCCGTGAGTGTGACCATGTCATCTTCTCAGATTGATCGCCCTCTGTCGACCGCCGACTTGTCCCAGGACAGCAATCGTGGCATCGACCGTGTTGTCAACGTTTTGGGCCGGGCTCGTCGTTTGTTGTTCATCACGGGCGCGGGAATGTCTGCCGATTCGGGGCTTCCTACGTATCGTGGCCGCGACGGCCTCTATCGGGCTCACCAGTCAACTCAGCACGGGTTGTCCATCGAGCAGGCACTTTCCGGGCCGATGTTGAGGCTGCGTCCCGACATCACCTGGCACTACTTGCTGGAGCTCGAGCGCTCAACGCGTGGGGCTATGCCTAATCGCGGCCATCACGTGATCGCGGAGATGGATCGCTATTTCGACGACGTCTGGATTCTCACCCAGAATGTGGACGGCCTGCATCAGTTCGCAGGCTCCCGGAACGTTCTCGACGTGCATGGCAACCTGCACGAGTTGCAATGTATGAGATGCGGTTGCCAGTCCACCGTCGAGAACTACACCCAGTTGAGCCTGCCGCCGCGGTGCCCGGCGTGCGAAGGCTTGATACGCCCCAGCGTGGTTCTCTTTGGAGAAGAACTCCCGCAAGACAAGCTGGAGCGGCTCTGGTACGAGTTTGGGTTGGGCTTTGATGCGATCTTCAGCATAGGCACCAGCAGCCTGTTCGAATATATCATCGAGCCGATCCGTATGGGCCAGGCGATGGGTATTCCCACCGTCGAGATCAACCCGGAGCCAACGACAGTCTCGGACTTGGTGGATGTCAGGATTTCCGAAAAAGCGGCGACCACGCTCGATACGATCTGGGAACGCTACCTGGCCTGGTGGCCCTGGACCTGACGGTCTACGTTTGCGCTACCGCGAAAAGTCCCCAGGGCGTTACCCTGGGCTGGCTTCGTCGGAGCGATAAGAAAAGGGCCCACCGTCGGCGCGGGTTTCCTCCCGTGGCCGCGTCGACCACTCGACCGCATGGCCACCGCGCTCGACCGCATGGCCACCGCGCTTGACCGCATGGCCCCGGCGCGTTTTCGGCCGGTCTGGAGATCTCCGGTCACGGCATCGGCCGGGTTGGAGCGGCGCGCTGAACGTGTTCTGGCCAAGCCTGGGGCTCAGGGCATTGTCTGAAGCACAAAGTACATGCGCAGGGTCGGCTGGGAAGCCGTCCGCGCGTACATGAGGCCCAGGTACAGTCCCGGTGCGATCTGGCGGATCTCGTCCCGATTGTGGGCATAGATTCGCGAGGTCTGGCTGTAATCCAGGATGAGGGCTGGACCTCCGTCAAACCAGCTGTGGTCCTGATAGACCGCTGCGCGAACAACCGGCAACCCGAAAAATCGGTTGACCGCCAGGGAACCGCCGGGATCGATCACCTTACCCTGCCAGATCGCCCTCGTCCCGAGAGCCAGGAGACCGTTCCTTCCGGTTCCAGGCGCCAGAATGGCGGTGCCGCGGACCCGGCCGGGGGGAATGGCGACGGCACTTCCAAGGCGATAGAGGTCGTCCAGCTCAGGACCGCTCTTGCGCAGTAACTGCGCGGTGGTGGTCACCTGGGCAAACGCCGTACCGCCCGAGCCGCCAGCAATAGCGCAGACGATGCCAAGCGAGGCCCAGACCCGGATGCATGTTTCCCACTGTCCCGGCTGCTTGATCATGAGAAGTCTCCTCAGAGCGGATGGATGCGAGCTTATCGCGGTCAATCGCGTATCAAGTTCGATCGGCCGGCAGGGGCCATCGACTTGACGAAAAACCGTCTCGATTCGCCGTCGGAACGGTCACCTCACCGCCCGGCCGATGGGTTCCAGCAGCGTGCCCATCCAGTAGCTCAGCGAGGGAAACGCGGTGAGGAGGAAGCCAGCCGCGGGCACGGCGTAGGGCAACAGGTTGGATATAAACGTCTGATCAAGCTTCAGCGCATTGGGCGCGGTACGGGCGACCCGGCTGACGAAGTCGTTGCGCTCGATCTGAATCAAGAGCACCAAGGTCGCCAGGACTCCTACACCGATGAACACCCAGATCACGATCGACATCAGCCACATCGGGTGGAAGGGATACCAGGCCACAGCCAGAAGCAGCAGGATTGGCCCGTAGATGAGCTGAGCCGACATGCTCCGCAGCGGGCCGGCGAACTGGCTGACGAGATACACGATCCGCACCGCCATCAATTCCTCGGCCAGGTTCAGCCACGCTCCGGAGGGGGCGCTCGGGTCGGTTTCGCCTGGAGTGCTTCCATCCGGCGTCGCAGTTGTGTCCTGCTTCGGAGCCTCGGCAGCAGCCGCGCCACCATACGCCTGGTCGAGGGTGCGGCAGGGCCAGGCCCGCTCGATCACCGGAGCGGCACATGCCGTTGATACGAGTTCGAAGAACTCTTGCTCGGTGTGGGGACCGACCTCGTCGAGTGTGGCGTGGACTGTCTTTAGGATTGGGGGCCGGCCGGCCCCCGAACAATCGCCCTGTCCCAGAACCAGGCGGCACTGCTGCAGCGGAATCTCCAGGTCGATGTCGTCCTGCAGCGAGGTCCGCAGGAACCGGCCGAACCGCGCGACAACTCGCGGCGGGATGCGGTCGAACGTTCTGTCCATCGGCAGCAGGGAAAGCTGCCGAAAGAGTTGCAAGAGCGATCTGCCGAGCCAAAGATAGCGCACCTGGGAGTAGAGTAGCAGCAAGAGATAGCCCAGAAGCGAAACCACGATCAGGACGTCGAACCAGCTCCCTTCCGGCGTGGGGATGTAGCGAGGCCAGACCACCCCCCAGACAAACACGACCAGACCCAGGAAGGCCAAGGCCACGAGCCCGCCTAAGGGCAGGTTCTTCGAGAGCAGGACGGTCACCGGATACTCGAGCAGATCGACGCAGAGACGAAAGCGGGCGTTGAGCCGGCAAAGGTGAGGGTGCCAGGGCGAGGGCGAGGGTGAGGGTGAAGTCGAGTCCGAGGTCGAGCATTCGAGTCCGCCAATGCCGGTTTCGCAGATCAAGTCCGTGCCCCGCCGCAGCAGGGGATAAGAATTCATTCTCTTGAGCTCGAGATACGCCCACCAGAAGATGGCTGCGCCGAGGCAGGAGACCGGCATGATCGGCGAGATTCCGCCCAGCAAATGCGCACTTCGATCCAGCGCCAGCCAGTCGTTGGGCAATGACGGCCGCAAGAGTGCGAACTGGTAAAGCCGCCAGACGATACAGGCGATGCCCGTCGCCGCGGTCAGGACCACCATCGCGCGGAGGGTCATGTCCTCGGCGACCAGCCAGGGGTCCAGCGGCAAGTCCTCCGCCGGACTGCGGTCGCGGCGCCGCGACCGCCGGCCGCTGCGAAAGACCTCGCGTAAGCAAATGCCCAGAGGAAGCAGAAGCGAGACCAGGGTGAAGACGCCCGTGCCGCAGAGCGCGTAGACATCCCAGCTCACGACGAGAGTCGCGTCCCGCTCGCCCTCGGCCGTGACCGCCGGCGGCAAGGCGATATCCAATGGCGTCGCCAGCAGGCTGTAGGGAATCGCCAGGGCAACGACCAGGAGGGTGATCAACAATAGGCTCTTGCCTGAGCGGCCGGGGTAGGTCAAGTCGAACCGGCTCAGCAAGGGGTCGAACCAGCTTGATCGCCCTCGATCGGCACCGGCGCGGCGCCAGTTGGTATAAAGCACCAGCCCCACCAGCAAGAGCGTCACGAACGTCCCGGCGGCGAAAATCATCTTCCAGAAAAGCGGATAGTCATACGAGAATCTAAGGCGATCAGTCGACTCGGCCTGAGGATTAAGGCTCTCGATGGGCGGGATGAGGGCCTCGGCCTTGGCCCGCAGCGCGGGATCATAGTTGCTCAGGGAGCGGACCTTCAGAGGCCAGACGTTGAACTGGCCGACCTCGTTGATCCAGACTTGCGGGCGGCGATTGACCGAATCGAAGGTCGTAGCTGAAAATGGTTTGCCGTAAACCAGGAAGTCTTCGGCCCGGCTCGCGTCGACGACCAGCCGTCCCGCTCGATTGGGATCGGGCACGCCGTTGAGCAGGACGAGCGCGGCGTTGTACCGGCCCACGTCGAACTCGTTGGCAAAGAGCCTGCGCTCGATCGCCCCGTGGAAGGGGTACGACCAGATCTGGGCGCGCGCATCCAGCGGGTAGGACGAGGCGATGACCGTGCCCCGGAAATCGAGCGTGAAGCGCGGGTCGGTATAACGCAGGTCGTTGCCCACCAGGATGATCTGCACGTCCGGGCAGTTCTCGCGGATGAGCCGGGTCAGGTAGATCACGTCGAGGATGTCGGTCGCCACGATGCCAACGTAGCGAATATCTTCGCTGGAGATCGTCGTCAAGATGTTTGAGAGGATCAGACTGTCAGTGGCGACCGTCATCCGGGGCGCGAGAGCCGGCAGGCTGTCGCTCTGGCGGCCGGGGGGTGCATCGAAGGGAATCGTTTGACGATTCTTGGCCGACCCGCCCGTGGCATCGGCCGCCGAGGTACTGGCTCGAACCTGAGCGATCTGGGACGGAAACGGGATGGAGATGATGCTTCTGGATTCATCCGAAGTGCCGCTGGTCCCGTAAGTGTTCCCCACTGCGGACCCGTAACCGGACCCTCCCTCCACTAGCAAGGCGATCTTGCCTTTCGGCAGCAGCGGAGACGAGGGATCGAGGCGGCCGGCCGGGCGAGCAAGGAACCGGTACAAAGCACGCAGGAGAAGCTCGTCGGGAATCACGGTGGCGGCGTAGATGACCTGGGCCGGCCGCGCATTGTTCTCGAACCAAGGCTTGTCGATGGCCGTGGCTGCGCCTGTGCAAACCCAGAACCGCGCGCTAGCGCGCTGGGCCTGGCTGGACGTCCAGGTGCGGAGCGTGCGCGCCAGCGAGTCGCCCGAGCCCGAGAACGTCGGCGCCACGATCTTGATCGCCGTGCTCCCCGTCGCATCACCTGAATTTCGTTGGAAATCAATCGTCCAGGCAATGTCGAGGCTGGTTTTGAAGGCTTCTTGCTGGATGCCCCAGGTGGGCGTCTCGCCGACGATCAAGAGGAGCAAGAGCTCCTGCGCAGCGGCCGGCCGCCCGGCCGCAGGCGGACTGCGATCGATCCGGAAGAGGATGGTGCCGGGCTGCCGCTGGTGACGCCCTCGCACGAGCGTGGCGGCGGAGCTCGTTCCGGCCGCCGAGGTGCCCGAGGTCGGCCCGCCAGCGTCCCCCTCCAACCAGGGAAGCCGGAACCGGTCCAGCGTGTAGCCCTGTGACTCAATGGCCCGCTGGATGGCCTCTAGCCCCATGTCGAAATCGTAGCTCAGGCGCGATTCCTTGGGATCGGAAATCGTGGCGATCAAAGTCGTGACGTGATATCCCTCGAGCAGCCCGCTTAGCTCCTCGAGCGAGCGCGGAACGCGGTCCACGTTGAGAAAACGGTAGAGCGGTTCCAGCGCCTCAAGGGCATCCTGACTGACGGCTGCGGGCGATGGGGGGACACTTGGGGCAGAAGGATTCGCGGCGGGGGCCGTGGGACCGGGCGCGGGCGACGCGGCGGGGGGGACCTGCGCAAGATTCAGCGCACCGGCCGTCGCCGCCAGCATCAATACCAAGGCCAGCACAGGCGCCTGACTGCGGGAGGTAAGGACCGTGGTTAGATCTTTGGATTCAGAATCGGCCATCGTCTTGCAGAATCAGTGCCGGGCCGCCCGATCCGACCGGTCGGAAACTTGTAAGCAGGCCACGGTACCATGAAGAGCAAGCCAGGTCGAGACATGATTGTACCAAGTCGAGACGCGCTTGTGCGCGGCCCTGGAGGACCGGGGCTGTCTCGTTGCGCGATCGCCGCCTGGGTCGTTCCCACACGCCCCTTGTGGACCGCTCGCCCAGGGAAAAAATCGAAAGGAGTTGCAAGCTCCTTGCGAAGAAAAGGGTTAGCGGAGTGGCATCGGTCCGCGGCCGGGGAGACCCGGGCATGAAAATGGGGCTTTCGCGGATCGGTCGGGTTGACAGCCCCGGATGCTCTCGGTTAAATCGCCGTTGCCATGGGAAGGAGACCCCGGCACAGCGAGCCCACAAGGAACCGGAGGCTCGGTGTCGACGGAGCGACAACCGCTCTTACGCCCTTCCCACCGGTCACAACCCAAAAATTTTTACCGAAGCATGAACCTGGGGTTCCAGGATCCAGGGACCTCCACGGAGCTAACAGGCGTATCAGGGATGATGCGGCCGTAGCGGGGGTCGCCAGTTCAGGGACGAGCTGGTCCCCGCCCTCTTGCCGATGCAGGGGGCACCCACTTCCGGCGATCCCGTCATTCCCGGCGCTGTCCTTGCGACCATCCGCCGCCTTTGGTTCGAGCCACCAAATATCGCCCGCTCGTTCGAGCCGGCGCGGAGAAGCGGTTCGCCTGGTCTTTGCCTGGCTGACGCGGCACGAAGAGAGGAGCCGAGAAGGGACCACTTCATGGGGGTAGACGTCGGAAAGACGGTGAAGTCGCGGCAAGCGCCGCACCGCCGGTTCGTGCTGCGCGCGCATCAGGAAGCGGGCAGCGCGCCTGGCGGCTCTCGCGACTGGGGCCTTTACCCCGGAGAGCCCGAGACCTGCCGCCGTCGGCTCATTCCCTTCGCGCGGTCCTTTGCCTGCCTCGGTCTCTTGTGCATCGTCTTCAAGCGGTACCAGATCGAAGGCCGGGCTTTCCTCAGCCTCGCGAACCTGGCACTCCTGGCGCTGCCGGTTCACTATCTGGCTCCCTACCGCTGGAAGAAGCCGCTGTTTCTGGCCGTGTCGATCGCGGGACTCTTCTGGGTTTTCGGCACGCTCGCGGCCACGATCGTCCTGGGGCTCTCCGCGGTCCTTCTGTCGGTCTGCTTCCTACCCCTTTCGTGGACCGCCCGGGCCATTCTCCTGGCTGCCCTGGCCGCGGGGCTGGCCGCCGCGCGCAGCCAGGCCGTCTTCTCGTCGGTACCCGTGAACGTCTGGCCGGTCCTTGCCAGCATGTTCATGTTCCGCATGATGATTTATATGTATGAAATCAAGCATGCGAAAGGGCCCGAGACGCTCTGGGACGGCGCCGGATATTTCTTGCTGCTGCCGAACTTCTGCTTCATGCATTTTCCGGTCGTCGACTACCGGACGATGCAGCGCGGCTATTTCGCCCTCGACGTTCACGCCATCCAGCGGCGGGGGTTGGCGATGATCTTCCGCGGCACGCTTCACTTGATCGCCTACCGACTGGTCTATCACGAGCTTCTGATCACGCCCGAGCAGGTGCACGGCGCGTCGAGCTTGGCCGGCTATCTCGTCTGCAATTACCTGCTCTACCTGCGCGTCTCTGGGCAGTTCCACATGGCCTGCGGCATGCTGCACCTCTTCGGTTACCAGCTTCCCGAGACGCATCTCCGCTACTTGCTGGCGACCGGGTTTACCGACTACTGGCGCAGAATCAACATCTACTGGAAGGACTTCATGGTCCGGCTCTTCTTCAATCCGGTCGTTTTCCGGCTCAAGCGATGGCCGCAGCCGGCGGCCCTGGCGGCCGGCACGTTGGCCGTCTTCCTGGCCACCTGGCTCTTGCACGCGTACCAGTCGTTCTGGCTGCGGGGCTCGTGGGGGCTCTCGCTGCCAGACGCGCTCTTCTGGGGCGTGCTGGGGGTGCTGGTTCTCGTGAACGTGCAGCTCGATGCCCGCGGCAGCCGTAAGGGCAGCCGTACTCGCGGAGCCCGGCGGATCAAGCCGCAGCCGGCGGCCGGCGCCTTACAGATACGGCCGCTCTTGGTTCGCGGGCTCAAGACGGCGGCGACCTTCACGACCATCGCCCTGCTCTGGTCGCTCTGGTCGAGCCCCAGCCTTTCGTCGTGGTTTGGCCTCTTGCACCGCGGTCTCTGCGGAGTCTGACAGAGGAGCACTGGCGCGATGGCGACCTCGCAGGCGACCTCGGTTCAGTCGGCCCGGATCACACTCGTCGGCAGCCTCTTGCTGCTGGCGGTGGCCGTCATCCCCTGGCCCGAGCGATGGCCAGTCCTCCGCTCGGTGATCGCGTCGGCCCGATCTCCCGAGCTCAATAGGGCCGAGCGCGAGATTCATGCCGCGGGTTACTACGAGGGGCTCATCGGCGGCGGCGAGGGTCCCGAAGGCGCGCGCGGCGAGCTGGCGCTACGGCTTTTGGGCAAGCCCAACGGCTGGGTCCGGTTCAACGACGCGAAGGTCTCGCGCCGGCTGACTGGCGACTTCCTCCAGTTCGAGCTTTTGCCGAACATCCGCCAGACCCTCTTCGGCCAGCCGTTTGTGACCAACTCGCACGGGATGCACTCGGCCGAGATCACACTCGAGAAGCCCAAGGGGACCTTCCGGATCGCGGTCCTCGGTGCCTCGATGGACATGGGCTGGGGCGTCACCTATGAGCAAACCTATAGCCATCAGCTCGGGGAGTGGCTCTGCGATCACGCCCGACGCCTTGGCTATGGGCCCAAGCGCCGGTTTGAGGTCCTCAACTTCGCCGTCGCGGCCTACAGCCCGCTGCAGCGGCTCGAGACCCTGCGCCGCAAGGCCATGGCCTTCCACCCCGACCTGGTGCTGTACTCGGCGACCATGCTGGACCAGCGGCTGATGGAAATTCACCTCTGCGACGTGTTTCGAGAGGGGGTCGTGCCGACCGACGAGTTCTTGAAAAGCACGGTGGCCCGCGCGGGAATCGGACCGGAGGAGCTGCGGGTCGACGCCGAGGGCCGCCTGGTTCACAAAGAGCTGATCAAGGCCAGACTCAAAGCGTGCTACTGGGAGCTCTACGACGCCACCCTGGGCGCCATCGCCGGAGAGTGCCGTGCCGCAGGCGTGCCGCTTTTGATCGTGATCATTCCCCGGGTCGGCAAGGCCGACGCGCCCCTGGCCCGGGCCGAGCCGGTCGCCCGCTTGAAGGCGATTGCCTGTCGCCAGGCCCTGCCGGTCTTCGACTTAAGCGATACCTTCGATCGTTATGACCCGGCGAGCCTTGAGATCGCCGCCTGGGACGATCATCCCAATTCCCTGGGCCACCGCCGCCTCTTTCTGGCACTGGCCCGATCTCTGGCTGCCGACGCGCAGTTCTATCGGTTGCTCTTTCCGGATCTGCCAGGCACGATCAAAAGTGCGGGCACGATCGGAACGAAACCTACCGCCCTAGGTACAGATTTTGCATACGTGAATACCGCAGGGAAGCAGCCATGACGACGAACCAGGCGGAACTTACGAACCAGACGGAACTTACGAACCAGGCGGGACTGCTGATGGCCCCACCTCTTGGTCCGGCTGCCGCTGCCAAGGGCACGCAGTGCGGGAAAAGCTCCAGGGAAATGCATCATCTCGGTCACCTATTGGAATTGGCCGCCGCGCGGCGGCCCGATCACGTGGCCCTCGAGAACGAGCACGGCCGGACCCTCACCTACGCAGCGCTTCTGCACGGTGCCGACCGGTTGGCGACCCGGCTGGCCCGCTGGGGCGCAGGTCGCGGCGACCGGGTCGGGCTCTGGCTGCCCAAGAGCCTGGAGGCCGTCACGGCCGTGCACGGCATCCTCCGCAGCGGGGCCGCGTACGTGCCCGTCGATCCCACCGGGCCGGCTGCGCGCGCGGTGACGATCTTCGCGGCCAGCGGGGTCAAGGCGGTCGTGGTCAGCACGTCGCTGGCCCCTGCCCTCCGCGCGGCTTGGCCGGGCCCTGGCCCTTTGCCCAGGCTGATCAAGGTCGACGAACCGGAGTGCTCACCGACCTCCTCAGAACCTTCCCGCGACGACGACCCGGCCCTTTGGCCGACCATCGGCAATGATGCCCTCTGGTCGGAGATCGAGGCCGACGACGCCCCCGCTCCCCTGCCCCCTGACCGCGATCCCGAAGACCCGGCCTACATTCTCTTTACCTCGGGCTCGACTGGCCAGCCCAAGGGGGTCATGCTTTCGCATGCCAATGCATTTACGTTTCTGGACTGGTGCCAGGAGACGCTCGGTCCGTGGAACTCGGACGATCGCTTCTCGTCGCATGCGCCGCTGCATTTCGACCTGTCTGTCTTCGACCTCTACGTTGCCTGCCGCAATGCCGTCACGCTTGTCTTGATCGGTGAAAGGCTAGCGAAGGAACCCGCGCTTCTGGGCGACTTCCTGGCGCAAAGGCGGATCAGCGTTTGGTACTCGGCCCCGTCGATTCTCGCCTTGCTGGCCGAGCACGGCGGCCTGGACCGCGAGGGCTCCGTCGCGCCTCGGCTGGTGCTCTTCGCCGGTGAGGTCTTCCCGATCGGCCCCTTGCGCAGGTTGCGGCGGCTCTGGCCCGATGCGCGGCTCTGGAACCTGTACGGCCCGACGGAGACTAACGTCTGCACGGCGCAGTCGATTCCGGCGGTCATTCCCGACGATCGAATAGCGCCCTACCCGATCGGAAGTGTCTGCCCTCCGCTGTCGGCGAGGGTCGTCGATGAGGAGGGCCGGGACGTTCCCGCCGGCACGCTGGGAGAGCTCGCGATCGCCGGCCCCGGCGTCATGCGCGGCTACTTCGGCCAGGCCGAGCTCACGGCCCAAGCGTTCTTCACCGACAACGAAGGGCCCCGGTGGTACCGGACCGGCGACTTGGTCGTTGACTCCGGTGATGGCTGCTTCCATTTTCACGGCCGACGCGACCGGATGGTCAAGAAGCGCGGCTACCGGATCGAGCTGGGTGAGATCGAAGCGGTTCTCTATCGCCATCCGGGAGTCGACCGCGCCGCGGTCGTGGCCCGGTCGGATGATGCAGGCGTCACGATCACCGCGTTCGTCGCCCTCAAGCCAGACCAGAAGCGATCGATCATCGCGCTGAAGCGCCATTGCACTGAGTATTTGCCCCCATATATGGTTCCCGACACGATCACCTTCGTGGCGAGCCTGCCGGCGACGTCGACGGACAAGATTGATTATCAGCGGCTGGGAACCATGGCCACGGCACAAGGAGCAGAAATGTGAGCCGGCTTCTGCGCAGGGCCTTCTGCTGGAAGTCCGCGTTTTACGGACTTTTCCTGCCCCTGCTCTCTCGCCTGGGACCGGCCCGGTGCGACGCGGTCTTAAGCGCTTTGGGCAAAGCGCTCATCGGGCTGCGACCTGGCGCGAAAGCGCGGCTGCGGCAGGCGCTGAGGCGCGCCCAGGAGGCGCTGGATCTCGACGGCCCGGTCGAGGAACTCTGGCCGGCGCTGGCCGCCGGCACGCTGCGAACCTTGGCGCGCGACTATCCCCTGGACTGCCCGAGGGATCACGAAGCTCTGGGCCGCTTCGATGTCGTGGGAGCAGCACAGCTCGAGAGCGACTTGGCGGCCGGTCGGGGCGTGATTCTCGTCGGCAGCCACCTGGGGGCTTATATCGAGGGGCTGCACTGGCTCTACCGCATGGGGCTGCCTGTGCGTGCCATGGTTCAACGTCCCTGGCATGTCTCAAGGCTTTTGACGCGACGGTTCGACGATGCCACCGGACCGCATCCCCAGGCTCGTATGTTCCTGAAACGCGACCTGACGCGACCGCAGGCGGTCGAGCTGCTCCAGCGTGCCCGCGCAGCCCTGCGTGATGGTCTGGCGGTCTATCTCTGCGGCGACATCCCCTGGGTCAGCCCGAACACACAACCGGGACGGTTGCTGGGTGTGGAGCATCGGTTCCTTTCCATCTGGACCGAGCTTGCCGTCTTGACCCGGGCCCCCGTCTACCACATCTTTTGTACCCACCAAAAGGGCGGTCGGTACCGGCTCGATCTCCAGGCCGCAGGCCAAATCGAGGACGGCGGGCAAGGTCAGGCCGTGACCGACTATCTGCGGCAGCTCGAGGCGCGGATCGCCACCCATCCGGCCCAGGCCGTCGCGCATCTTCTCTGGCCCTGTTACAGTCCAGCCCGCGGTCATCGAGCCGCCACCTGCGCCGGGCCCCATAACCTGTCGCGCGCGCGTCCGAGCCGACGCGCTGCGTGGTCACTCGCGAACTGTGGCCGTCGCTGACGCTTCGGGCTCTGTTAATTGCCGCCTGGCCACCGCTTACTGCCCACAACTACCAGCCCCCTGCCCTCTTCAACCGTATTGCGGCGTGCGCCCCCAGCGGTATGATGATATCCTGAGGTCTGGCAGCGTCGAATTATGGTGTGGACTCCAGAAAGCACGCTCCAATTCGGTGCCAGGTTTTCTCTGGAACGACCACGACCTGACTGCGACGGCTTCTCAAGCATGGTTCCACGGCCGCACAATCCCAGGTTTTTCGCGACAGGCTTTCTGCTTGCGGCCGTGTTCGGTCTTGCTTTTCAGGCGAACGCGGCTGCCGCGGGCGCGCCAAGCGCGGGCCATTTCGACGCGGAGGAACATGCCCGGGTCTGTCGTTGCGGTGAGCGCTGCCGGATGGCCTCCTGCTGCTGCGGCCGGTCCAGATCGCCCCGCCGCGGTGTCCCCGCGTCTTCAACCCGATCAGCCGCCAGCGAGCAGAGCACGGAGTCTGGCCCGTGCCTGGGCGAGTCTCCGTGCAGTGACCCGGCCGTCCCGAGTGCGAGGCCGCCGGGTCCCTCGGCCCGAGCCGCAATTCTTGGCCTCGGATTCCTGAGATGGGAACCAGAGGCCAGCGAACCGCTGTCCGACACCTCCTCCTGCTGCCTCCCTTCTCAGCGGTCCTCCCGGATCGACAGGCCCCCAAGGCCACGGAACTCGGCCTGATCCCAGCGATGTGACACTCCGCTACCTACCGTAAGCCTGCCGGGCACTCTCCCGAGCGAGACCGGCAAACGTCCGTCTTTGGTCACAGTCCTGTCACTCGTGTACCGCGCCCCTTGGGGTCGCTGGCTTCACGTGAGAGTACACACCGAGCTTCCCTTTCTTGGAGTTTCTTAAAGCCATGGAAACCACGAATTCGCGCCGTGCATTCACACTGATCGAGCTGCTGGTGGTTATCGCGATCATCGGCATCCTCTCGGCCCTGCTGCTTCCTGCCGTACAGACGGCCCGCGAAGCCGCCCGACGCGCACAGTGCGTCAACAACCTCAAGCAGATCGGCCTGGCCCTGCACAACTACGAGAGCGCCTACCGGGCATTTCCCCCCGCGGGCGCATCGACCTACTACCCGACATCCGGCCTGCCCACGAGTCAGTTCGTGGACGGCCATGGCGTTTTCCCGCGGCTCCTCGCGTTTATCGACAGGGGTGGTTACTACAACAGCTACAACTTCCAGCTCCCTTACGACGTGATGTGGGGACAAAATTTCACAGTCGCTGGCACGGCCTTTCAGGTTCTCCTTTGCCCCTCGGCCCAGAGGCAATCGAACATCGGCACGGACGATCTGGACCCGACCGACCAGATGATGCCCAGCAACTCGGTGCTCAATTCCCGCGGCTACGGCTACACCGACTATGCTCCAACGTACTACACCGACATCGACCCTTATGGCAAAACGCGCGCGGATGGCACTTATTATCCCGCCACGCCTTATCGCAACCAAAGTTCCCGCGCTGACGGCCTGCTCGCCAAGGGATTGACGAAAGTGGGCGCAGTGATCGATGGTCTTTCCACCACCATCCTGGTGGCCGAGGACGCCAGCCGCGACGCCACCTTCCAGTCTGCCTATCTGGCAAGCTTTTTCTCCAACGATCCCAACTACTATCCTTCTACGCAAATGCCACCAACCGCCGCGACAGAAATGACCACCGGCATGGGGATGGGAACGGCCGTTTATCGTCGATACTGGCGATGGGCCGAGCCGGCCTGTGCCATCGGCGTCTCCGGGCAGGCGGATAATCCCGGTGGCCCCTCTCACGGCCCCCAGCCCTACCACAACGACGGTACTGGAAACCCCAGGACGGGCCAAAACGCCGGTGCCGACGACGAGATCTACTCTCTCCACAACGGCGGGGCCAATATCGTGATGGGCGATGGTGCCGTCCGCTTCCTCTCCGGATCTGTCAACGTCGTCGTCCTGCGGGGCCTGGTGACCCGGAACGGTAAGGAATCGCTCAACGACGACGATTGGATCGGTCAGTAACAGCCGGCAGTGGGCGGGCGAGGGTGTCGCGCGTTAATTCTTACCGTCTCCCGGCGGGAGAAGGGATAACCGCGGACCCGCCCACTGCCTGTTCACCCGTCCGTGCGGCAGCTACACTGTCACGCTACGGAACTGACCAAGTGGCTCGTGTGGGAACCGGCCAAAATCATGTCGAGCGCCTTTTCGTTCCGCCCTGTCGGCGACCTGCTGGGACCGCGGTTCGAGTCGGTCTCAGCGCTGACCGATCGCATCAAGGACGTTCTGGAAGGCGATTTCGGCGATGTTGCCGTTGCCGGCGAGATCACCAACCTGGCGCGGCCCAAGTCGGGCCATGTCTACTTCAGCCTCCGGGACCCGCTGGCTTCGCTCCGCGCCGTGATGTGGAAGACCGACGCCCAGCGGCTGGCCTTCGACCTTGCCGACGGCCTGGCGGTGCGGGTGCTGGGACGACTGACGGTCTATGCGCCCCGGGGCGATTACCAGGTCGTCGTCCGCCACCTCGAGCCGGAGGGCGTTGGAGCGCTGGAGCTGGCCTTTCGTCAGCTTTACGCGCGGCTGGCGGCCGAAGGGCTCTTTGATCCGGAGCGGAAGCGAGCGCTGCCGCGGTTTCCGCGCCGGGTCGTGATCGTCACCAGTCCGACCGGCGCGGCGGTCCGTGACCTGCTTCAGATTACGGCCCGGCGGTGGTGCGCCGCCGAGATCCTGATCGCACCGGCGCGGGTACAGGGTACGGGAGCAGGCTCCGAGATCGCCGCGGCGGTGAACCTTGCCAACCGTCTGCGAGACGCCGACCTGATCATCGTCGCCCGGGGCGGCGGATCCACCGAGGACTTGGGGGCGTTCAATGAAGAGATCGTGGCCCGGGCGATCGCCGGCTCACGCCTGCCGGTCGTCTCGGCCGTCGGTCACGAGATCGATGTGACCCTGGCCGACCTGGCCGCCGACCGAAGGGCACTGACGCCCAGCGAGGCCGGCGAGCTTGCCGTCCCCGACTGCCGCGAGGTCGCCATGCACCTCGATCGCCTGGCCGAACGCCTGCATCGCGTCAGCCAGACCCGGATCAAGGAAGCACGCACCCGCCTCGACCAGCTCTCCGAAGCGGCCCGCCACGCGATCCGGATCTGCCTCGACGATCGCCGCAGCCGCCTCACCCAGCTTGCTGCGTCGCTCGAAGCCCTGAGCCCACTGGCCGTTCTGGCTCGCGGCTATAGCCTCACCTTTCAAGCCGACGGCACGACCCTCGTCCGCAAGCCCGACGACGTCCAGCCCGACGACCTCATCCAAACCCGGCTGGCTTCCGGCCAGATCACCAGCCGCGTCCTGCGCACGGCCGTTACCTCGGAATGAACAAGCAGCGGTCCGTTCAGCTCGCCACTTTGGGACCGTCATTCGGCGGGAGAAGGTCCGAGAGCGTGAAGGGGTTGGACAGGGCGGCGAGGATGATTCCGACGATCAGCGAGCTTCCGGGATCGAGGTCGGAGTCCAAACCGAGAGCAACTGGGTCGCGCTCGCCGCCAACGATGCGGCGCACCGCATCGACGATCTTGTTCCAGCCGGCATCGCTGTAGACCTTCAGAATGGCATCGGGATTCTCTTGTTGTGCGGAGTCCTGGACGGCCATCAAGGTCGCGTCGATCAGCGGCAGGAGCCCCTGCAGCTCCTGCCGCGCGCCGGGGAAGTTGCGTAAAGCCTCGCGGGCGAGACGGCGGTGTTCCCGCGCCTCCGCTTGGAGTTCTGCCTGCCGGCGGGTGTTCGTCGTGAGTCCGGCCTCCCTGTCCGCAATCTCCGCGAGAATGCCGTACGTCTTCCAGATTTCCGCCGCACCGGGATCGAGGGTCTTCTTGAGCGCCAGCGCCTCCTCGGCCAGTTGGCGGGCCTCGGCCAGCCGATCCGGTTGGGTTTGCAGGAGGTTGGCGAGGTTGTTAAGGTAAAGTGCTAGTTCTTTGGGCTCTTCGATCTTCCGGCGAGCCTCAATCGCCTTGCGACACCAGTCCTCCGCCGCTTTCGGCTTGCCGGCTGCCTTGCTGATGTTGGCCAACTGGTTCCAGGTCTGGGCGGCGCCGGTGATGTTGCCCCTTTCCCCTTGGATCCGTGCTGCCTCTCGGTAGTGCCACTCGGCCTCGTCCCATTGCATGGCTTTCTGATAGACCAAGCCGAGCAGATGCCAGACGACGGCCTCCATGGCCGGTTCGCGGAGCTGCTGGAACAGCGCGAGCGCGGCCCGGTGGCGCGCCTGTGCTTCCTCAAGCTTGCCTTCCCGCATGGCCAGCGTGCCAAGCTGGCCGAGAGTCACGCCCTGGTTACGCAAGTTCCCGAGTTCCTCCGCGATCCTGAGTCCTGTTTCGTATTCCTGCCGCGCTTCGGCGTATTGCCCCCGATCGCACAGCACGTCCGCGAGATCAGTGTGCAACGAGTACGTCAGACCTTTCACCCAATCGCTCTGCTCCAGCTTCTCAGTCACCTCAAGGCCTTCCCGGTAGCGCGCCGCCGCCAGGTCCAGCCGTCCGCCGGCCCTGAAGCACCGGCCGAATCTGTCCAGCGTTACCGCACGCTCGTAGCTGGGGGCGTCGCCGAGACGCGAAAGGATGGCCTCGAAGACCTGGGCCGCCTCGGTCGCCTGGCCGGAGGCCCACAACTGCTCGCCGCGCTGCGACTGGGCCAGGTACCAGGCAGGCGAGCCCTCGTCACCGGATGCGGCCTGCGCCCGGGCGGTGAGGCGCTCGGCATCTCGCTTGAGGCCGAAGACGTTGAGGAACTTGGTGAGGCTGTCCGCGAAGCTCACGGCGTCGGGATCGTGGGCATCAAAGGCGGCATCAGCGGCATGGAGCAGGTTGGGCAGTTCCCGCGACGCAATGGCGCGTGTTTCGTGCGGGTTCTTGTCGTCTGCGAAGTTCAAGCCGCTGGCGAGCTCATAATACCCCTGCCGGTGAGCGGTGGTGAGTCGGGCGCGCTCGTCGGGGCCAAGCTGCTCCCAGAGCATCGGGGCCAGCGTGGGATGGAACCTCAGGAACGGCGGCTTCACGCCCGGCACCGTCTCCGCCTCGATCAAGGCCGCAGCTTCGAGCTGCCGGCGCAGGTCGGGCCAGACGTTCGTTCCGCCCCCTTCCGCATCTTCCAGGCCCGTGATGGCCAGTAGTTCCGTCTCGAACGCCCCGCCCTGGAAAACGCCGAGCCGGGGCAGCACCTGTCGGGCGGCGGCGTCCAGCCGGTCGAGCGAGAGCTTGAGTGAGGCGACCAGCTCGGGGAGCGTGGCCTCGGTCGATCTCGCCGTGGGCGATCCGCTCGCGCTGCCGGCGAGCAACTGCCCCAGCCGATCGCCTAGCTCGGCCGGACGCCAAGTCTTGAGCTGCGCCGCCAGCGTACGGATGGAGAGTGGGTGGAACCGCACCTTGTCGAACAGATCGATGAGCGCCTCGCGCGTTGGCGTGGGCAGCGTCGGCGCCGGCGGGAGCTTGGACAGCTCGGCGAACCACTCCAGCGCATCATCCGACGCCTCTTTATTCCCCAGTCCGTCCAGCACGATCCGCCGATGAATGAGCGTGCCCTCGACCCGATAGTCCGGGTGGCCGAAATCCGGCGTGCGGGTGGTGAGGAGCACGCGGGACGGGCCGGCCTCGAACCAGCCCTTGGCGGCGTCGAGCAGCTCGCGCAAGGGCACCGCGGCCACGGCTTCGAGGTTGTCCAGGACCACCAGCGTGGGGGTCTGCTGGAGCGCCTCGCGTGCGGCGTTGGCGTCGATGACACTCTGACCCAGCACGCTGCCGATGTTGCTCACGGCCACTGATAACGCGTCTGCCGCCTGCACCCGAGAATAGTCCACGAACACCGCTGCCTCGAACATTTTCGTCCGAGTGAGCCAGCGCGCGGCCTCCAGGGCCAGCCCTGTTTTCCCCTGTCCGCCGAAACCGGTGATGGTAATGCGGCGGGCCTTGCCCATAAACCAGCGTTCGATGTCCCACAGCTCGCGTTTCCGCCCGAAGAAGCCGGCTTCGGGACGGGCGGGGACATTGGAGCGCGGCTCGACCAGCGCAGCGCCGGATACCCGCTTCTTGCCTTTCGCCTCCCGGATGAGCGGCACATCGGCCCCGGCCTGGTACAAGGACGGCACGAACCAGTCGTAGAGCCGCAGCGGCACGCGGTCCGGGCCGCGCTGGACTTTGTATTTCTCCGGGTGATTGAGGAGATGGAGGCGGGCAGCGTCGAGCGCCTCGCCGATGGCCCGGTGGCCGGCGAGCTGGGCGTAGAACTCGCCGAAGAGGGCCCGCGTGGTGTGCACGAGCACGGAGTGCGTCATGGCCAGCACGGCGGGGATGCCGGCGGCGGTGAGTCGCGCGGCCACGCTGCCCAGCGGCTCCTCGTTGTCCCCCTGCGCTGCGCTCTGGCAAGCCGAGAGGATGACCAAGGGCACGTTCCGGCGGTGCAGGTTGAAGCCGAGCTTCTCCGACGAGACCAGGTCCGGCTGGCCGTCCGCCTTTTCAAACAGCAGATAGCCAATGTTCGGCGGCGACTTGGCGGAAGCCTCCACGATCAGGTCCTTCCGCATCTGGCCGGAAAGGACCTGCGCGATATTCACCGTGCGGTTGCTCAGCCGCTCCGGCAGGCCGCCGTCGGTATCGAACACACCGTGGCCGTCGAAGTGGAGGATATCCACCGCTTGCTTTCGCCTGTCATCGATCCGCGTCACGAGCGCATCGAGCGTCGGGGGGCGGAGGAACTCCCACGTGACCCGGCCCGGAGCGTGCGTCTCCAGCGCGTCGAGCACAGGGGCGGGATCGGCCCGCGGGTCGAGAAAGGGGACATCCTCGGGCCGGCTGACGATGAAAAGCATGTGCAGCCGCTCCTTGGACTTGACCACAAACGGGGTGCGGCCACCGGTTGCGCCGCTCACGCCGCGGCGGATGCTGATTCGCGGGTGCTCGTTGAACAGGAACGCCCCGCCACGCCCCGGGTCGCAGAGCAGCTCCCAGGGGAGCCCGAGAATGGCCGGCGACTCGGCATTGATGGTGAGCAGGCGAGCCTTGTCACCGGCATCCTGGAAGGCGTTGAAAGGGCGTTGCGCCGCGCGATCACCAAACACGGCGTTGAACAGTGCCTCGCCCCAGGTCTCCAGCTTGGCAGCGATGCGCTTCGCTTCCTGGTCGTCCGGATCGCCAAGCGAGTGCGCTCCATAGACTTCCAGGTACCAGCGGAGCTCTTTGCGGTCCTGGGCGGTGAGTGGGTTCTTGAAGTCGAGCGCGCCCGATTTGACGTTCCCGTAGGAGACGATGACGTTGCTCTGATCCGGGAACTCGAGGCTGAGTTCGATGCTCATGGGGCGCTCGCCGTGAGACCGGGATAGAATCAGGCCGTTCTGGGTATTCACTCGACCTGGTTCAGACCTGAAAATTTCCTCCTCGCTATGATAAGGCCGAAAGACATTTGATGGCCATGGAAATGCCCGAAAATGTTTGCGAGATCTGTGCACGGAGGGCAGCGTGGGCCGACGGCACGACCCTGGTCCGCAAGCCTGACGATGTCCAGCCCGACGACCTCATCCAAACCCGGCTGGCTTCCGGTCAGATCACCAGCCGCGTTCTCCGCACGACCAGCAGAAGTACGGCCGGATGAGGGCTGTAGAGGGCTGTAGAGGGCTGTGGGAGAGCGGCTGGGTGGCTGTGGTGGAGCGGAACGCTACACCACAGGCCGAACGCGACACCACAGTTGTCGCTGGCGGTTTTGAGGTTCAGCAAATCTGGGGCATTCTGCCTCAGCCACCCGGCTTCTGTCCCCCGTGAGAGTGGCCTCTTTGTTCGAGATCTTCGCGAGAATCTTAGAGATTATCAAGTGTGGGCCACATGGGCCTTCTTCGCTGGAAGATGTTCGACCGCCGGCCGTGGATGGCGGGCCAGCACGTGATGGACAGCCGGATGGATCGGCGTCGACTTCTTCACGGAGGCGTTCTTCTGGACGTGACCGGAGGAGAGTCCGATCTTGGTCGAACCGGTCGCGGGCAGGGTGCTTGTGCCTTGGACGGTGCCGGAGGGTAATGGTGTGACGGTGCTTGATCCACTGATGGGGGAAGTGGAGCTCGTCGGGGTGGAGGATAGCGGGCCTGGGCCTGGAGGCGGATCGAGGCTCGGAAGGTTGGGAGTGAAGTGGTAAATGACGGTGAGCGTCGCGGACGTCTGGGTATTGAACTTTGCCGACAGGTCGCCGTCGCCCGCCGCTGAGCTTGTGGTCGACTGGTTGGACACGCTGATGGGCATCCGGAAGTTGCCGGTGAAGGCGGCGAGATCCGCGCTGGATGTCAACTCCGTTGTCTGAGGCGTGGAGCTACTCGTGACCGGTGCAGAGTCCTTGCCGCTATTGAGGGTCCAGTTGACCGAGGGAATGGTCACCGGCACCGCTCCGCTCGGGACGTTGATCGATAGATTGTCGCTGGTCGTTGCGTTGATTGTGGTTGCCGTAGATCCAAGGTTCTCGGCCTGGAATTCGGCACTGAACGACCCGGAGGTCACCAAGTCCACCTCAGTCAAGGTTCCCATGTTCGAATTGAAATACAGGATCGCTTGAGTGCTCACATTGGGAAGTGACTCGATGTTTGGAAACGTCGCGGTCTGAGTCATCGCGGCCGAGGCCAGGTCGCCACCGGCCGAGGTCGAAAGCAGACGCCGATCTTCGAGTGGTAGCACGGCGGCAGTGAACTGGCGACGACTTCGACGGTCAGAGGTTGATGGCAGACAAAAGCGCTTGAGCAAAGTCGGTCGATACATCTGGGATTCCTCACGCGGAAGCTCTTTCTCCAGCCCAAGGACCGCGCGTACCGCGATCCTCAAGACGGTGCCTGGGAAGCCCGCTCGGCAAGCAGGTTCAAAAGAAGATCAAACGGAGAACGACTCTCGGCTTGAGTCGTGATGGATTCCTACGGGGC
Organism: Isosphaeraceae bacterium; assembly: GCA_052146555.1. Classification (GTDB taxonomy): domain Bacteria; phylum Planctomycetota; class Planctomycetia; order Isosphaerales; family Isosphaeraceae; genus Aquisphaera. The sequence continues at coordinate 77,251 of JBKQMU010000083.1, read as the reverse complement.
CGCTCATCCCGAAGAGATCGGGGTCTGCGCTGTAGCCGCCAGCTCGGTAGATGGACAGTGGATGGCCATCAACCTACGACGATCTAGGGTGGTTCACGCATGAGCCGCGCACCGTCCGAGGACAGAAACCGAGCTGTCCTGTGAGGTTTGCGATGTCCCTCCATGAGGAACCGTAGGCCGCCCCCAGGGAGCCGTCAAATCAATGCCGACCGCCCCAGGAGCCCCGATTCGAACGGCTGCCCAGTCCAAGAATCTGTCGCGGCCAGCACCCACCTGGCCTACCATGACATCACGGATGCGCATCCCTCCACTATCCCCTCCGTGAGTGGCGTCGATCCTTAAATTGGCGAGGACCCAGTCCACCGTACGCTCCCACCGTTGAGGTTTGCACACGCCGATTATCATTCGCAACCGATCGCTTGGCGACGACAAGAGGGCAGACATGGATCAGGTTGACCCCTCGATCGTGATCGCATTCTCTGACAGAGCAAGTCCGTGTCTTGGTGCCGGGTCTTGGGCGTAAGGATTAACCCGGATCACGAGATACGGTCAACCCTCCTTGGGAAAAAAGTCAACGGCTGGTTGCCTTAATGATTGCCTGCGTTGCCAGGGATCAACAGCACGGCCGTCCGCGCAGGTCCCGCGACGAAGAAAGCCCGGCCTCTGAGGAGAGGCCGGGCCTTTTCCGGTCGGCAGGCCAATGAATCGATGGGCGATCAGCGATTCAGGCTTGCGAACGATCGCTTAGATGGACTGCGGCGGACTGGCCGCGGCGGCGCACGGACCCAGCACTTTCGCGGGGATGGAACGGGACAAACTGGCCGCGATGGTTGTGGAACCCAATCAGCGACTGCTTGCCGCCGAAGGGGATGAGCTGCGCATTTCCGGGCTGGCCGTCGGGGCAGGGAGGCAAGGCCGAGAGCACGAAGTGATGGTGAACGTTGAGCCGATGCGCGGGGATCAGCGTCACCGAATTTGTGGCTGCATTATATGTCGCCGAGACGATCGGAATCTTCTTCCCTTCCCGCGTGATCACCGTGTAGTCATTAGGGTTCTCGGCGAGCACGGGGTCTACTGCGCCACTGTAGGTGACGACGAGCTGCGTCTGCTGGTGGTGCAGACCGATCCGGCCGACACCGACTGCGGTGGGACACTCAGGGACGTAGGTGTAGGCGATGGTCACCGTTCCAGTCGCGAACGACTCGGCGGTCGTCAGCAGATTACCGTTGGGTGCGTTGGCGGAAGCGGTTGCCGTCGCCGTCATCGTCAGGGCAATCGACGCCCGGCCGGGCGAGGCGGTGTAGAACGCCAAACCGGCGGAATCGGTGATGGTTTCTGATGACGAGTTCGCGATCTGCAGGGGAGGGAAGGTGGCTGTGTCATTGCCCGAGCCGAACTCTCCCACCGAAATGGGTTGGCTCGTCACCGTCTGCGTCGGCTGCGCGATCGGCTGATTGAGGCCGTCGATCTGGAAGCTTCCGGAAACACTCGCCGTGATGTCGGCCGGCGACGTGGGGCTGAGGTTCCGCGAGGTGATGTTGCTCTGGATGGCCGCCGTGTGACTCACGACAACCGAAGCCAACGTGCCCAGCGATGGGTCGAAGAGGTTCAGGGCCGGAGTCAGGGGCAGGTTCGCGAAATTCGTCAGCGTGTTGCTGATCGAGGCTGTCTGCGCAGGCAGGGTCACCGGCGAACTGTCGCTCATGACTGAGGCGCTAGGGGCGTTGAACTTGGAGGCTTGGCCGGAAAGCAGGTGGTGTTCCGCGTAAATCGACCGCGGCGAGGGGTAGCCTATCACCGGGGCGCCGGTGCTCAGCAGCTCGATGGCCTCAAGCGCTTGGAGGCTGGGGGCGATCTTCCGCCTCGTCTGGGAGCGGTGGTTCGGCTTTCCCGCCGGGTACAAAGCTCTCTCTAGCAGTCGCCGCAGCCACATCCATCCCACGGCGTTCATGGCACTGGCTCCTAGATGAATCGAGTCGAGGGAACGGGTCGTTGAGGAATGGGACGCCCGACGACGGAGAACGTCCTCCGTCGGGTGATTCGACGTCGTGAGCTTCAGTTGGGCCCACTCGCACACAGGCCCGGCTCGGGGGCGACATCCCCCGATTTGCACGGGCATAAGTGCGGCTGGTCCTTCCCTTCGACAAGGGAAGCCCACCTCCAACCCGCAGCAAACGACGGAACAATCCTGGAACGCCGGTCCTCTCCTCGATCGTCGACAGGAGTCAACAAGCAGGACAGACGGATGTCAAAGTGCGGTGAGGCACCATCAGGAAGTGTGGTCGGTTCTAGCTGAACTCGAGCATCAGCAATAAAGCCGAAGACGCATCGCGGCTCCCCTCCGATTCGCCAAAACCATCCTGGTCTCCGGCGCTGAGTTTTGGTCGCGCCGAGAAGGGAGCCCTGGCAGATCGGAGGGCCCTCACGGCCCCGTTCGCGCGGCGCGGGGAAGCCCACGGTTATCGGGCCGGATCGCCATCCACCCATCGCCCGCACCGTGGCCGGCGAGGACGAGGTCGCCGCGCTGCCTGCCTCGATCAGACGTGATCGATGTCAGAGCCAGTTCGGCTCCGATCGCTTGAGCAGCCGCGGCGTTGCACAGCGCGGCGACGCAACTGGAACAAGAGGCAGGTCGTGCCGATTCCCAGGATCGCGAGAATGGCACTGGAGGGCTCGGGAACAATGGAGTAGACGTACTGGACCGTGACAGTGGCATTGGCCGTCGTGAGCACGGTGCCGCTGCCATTACCGCTATCGGTGAAGAAGCTCGAAAACGCCGTCGCCGTCAGGGGTAGGTCGACCTTGCCCGTCCCGGTGAACTCAGACAGCAGCGAGGGCGGCGCATTTGAAGTGTCCAGGGTGCGCGAGAGCGACAGATTGGTCACCGTGGGCGGAATAAAATTCGGGGCGTAGGGATTCTGAGATTGCCATGTGCCGCTGGACTCGGTCAACGTCACAAAGTCAACCGGCTGCCTCGTGGCCGGAGGACCGAAGATCTGCCCAATGCCATCGGGAGCATTAAGGATCACGGTGGGACCGTCGGTGAGCTTCTCCCTCTGGGACGGGTCGGCGAGTATGCTCGGAGCTGAGGTCGCCGATGTCGCGACATAGAGGGTGGTCTCGATCGGCGTTGGGACGAAGGTCAATATGTAGTCGTTCCGGATGGTCGTCGACATCGTGACGTCGACGGCCTCCAAGGTTCCCAGTCTCGGATCGAACTGGTTGAAGGAAAGAGGGTCCTTGATCCCTGTCGTCCCCGGCCCCCAGTCGGTCGGGATGAGTACGCCCGGCGGAGCGATCGATTGGGTTTGAAGCGGAGTGAGAATCTGCCCGGCATCGGCAGCGTGCTGCGAAAGCCAGAAAGCAACCAGGCAAAAGAGCTTAAACACGATCTTCGACCGACCCATTGTGACTCACCTCCTTATGCCGCAGATTCCAAAATTTCAGGTTGCGATCGTTGTATCAGGATTCAGTTTCCGTGGAAGAACAAACAGTCACTTCAGGCCCCGGAACCCGCCTTCGGTAGCAAGAGCTCTCCCAGAAGTCGTGAATGCTCCGCCACATTGGTCTTTGGTCTTACATTACAAGAGGTGCAGGAGGTGGTACATACGTTTCGATCACCATCCAGGATTCGGTTTCCCGTCACGAAGGATGGACAAACGAGCTAGCGCGAGTACTGAGCCATGCGCCGCGCTGAGCTGACACCCGAAAATCGCGGGGGATGCTAACGGTTCGACCGTCCACTAGGACCGCCCGTTAACGAACTGTCTCCCCATTCTTTCGCGAGACCAAGTCGACTGCTTTAGCCCCGGATCCACTCACGTGAGGATTGTAGGGGCGAGTACGACAGAACGCCGGTGAGCGTCGCACACTCACGCCTAAATAGTCAATTTTGCCGCTGATCTCCACTTCGTCAAGTCAGATCAGGATCGAAACAATGCATTCCCTATCGCACCTCGTTGCTTGATGCCTATCACGAAAGACGCTTTGCGCCGTCTCACAAGCGACTTCGAGCGTATTCTCTTGAATTCTTCGCACATTCTCTCGACGCAACATGGTTTGCAAATAATCATCGCGGAGCAAGGGATATTCCTCTTTGCCAAAGCAGCCTGGGCAGATTGGGTAATGTGTGGGTCAGGTATCCGGCAAAGATAATACGAATAATATAGAACAACGAGCGGCTTTCAGCAAGGCTCAGACACGAATGATCTGGTGGACCGGCAGCCGGCGGACCAGCCGCTTCAGTTCCAGGACACAGAGCGTGGCCATGACCCGAGAGGCCGTCAGGCTGGTGCGCAGGTTCAACTCGTCGACGCCGACGGGAGGATTGTCGAGATGGCCGAGCAGGGAGTGCTCCTGGTCGGTGGGGGCAAGCTCGGGGGTGCCGCAGCGGCGGCTTGGCGGGCGCGGTGGGAATCTCGCGGACCAGGAGGCCGAGCTCTTAGTGGACGCCATCGACCGCCTCGACGACGCTGAACATGTCAGTATACGTCCAGACAGGAACCATGCCGACAACCTCGCGGCCGACCGTTTCCACGACCGAGGGGTCAGCTTCAGCGGTCCGGTCGCCTCGTTCCAGGACCCGAACATCGGCTCCACGGAGTACCCAAACGCGGTCTACCAGGTGCGGATCAACTGGGGCGACGGCTCGTCCCAATCGACCGGTGCCGTTACCCGGACGAACCCGGCTGTGAGTTTCGCTCCGGTTTATGTATGTATCTCGTGTGCGGAACGCACACCTACGCAGACTCGCTCTCTTCCGGAACGCCGGGCTCCGGAGTCCCTGGACCGCGGAATGGCACATACCCGATCACGGTCCCGTGACGAACGTCGGGGAAGACGAAAGCCAGCAAGAATGACGCCGCCAAGGCGCCTGCCAGGGTCGCCACGGCCGCACCGGTCCGGACAGCCTCGGTGCGCGTCGAGACATATTCGGCCGGCAAGCGCAAATGATCGGAGTGTTCTGAGCCGGAAGCGTGAGCGACGGTCGCCGCGGGGACGGCAGGCTTACGAATTCGTAAGCGTGGCACCCGGCGTTGGCGCGGCGGGGTCGGGAGACCCACGCTGGTCAAAGGCTCGATCCTGGGCCGCTCGGATTTTGTTTTTGCGATACAACCTTCAACCCGACGGCCGCCATCAAGGCTTCTGCGTACACGACTCCGATGTCCCTCTCTCCGCGAAGGTATTCATAAACCGCGGACTGGGACAGCGTAGGGCATAAGGCATTGGCCTTCTTCCAAAGCGCGTATCTCGTCATCCGCCGGCGGCCCAATGCACTGAGTATCGCTTTGCCGATCGGACCGACCTGATTCTTTTGCAGCTTGCCCGAAGTATCTCGCTTCACGCGAGGACCGAGCTCGGTTGTCTCGGGAATGTCGGACGTGTCAACAGGGCCGTCCATCATGGCTTCCATGCGTTGCAGCTCTTCCGTAGTCGGAACTGGAAGCTCCGCCGCCGACAGTCGGACGACTTTACGTGCGCTTGGGAAAGGTTTTTTCTTCATAAATAATTCGCTCCCTGCGGGTCGCGTGCCTCGCACTGATGATCCACGTGATCTGCTCGTCATCCGTCGATCTATCGGTCCAGACGATCTTGAGAACGACACTTCGCCTCATCGGGTGCGATGCAAGAGTGGTGTACCGATTTTCTTTCCTGCTGTGCGCCTCGTCATACTCTTCGATGTGAAATATGTCTGCCAGCTCATCTGCAAGTGCGCTGGCGGCAAATTCGAAAGATACGCCGTGAGCCTTCTGATTCGTTCTTGCCTTCTAGGGGTCCCAGTCAAATTCTTCGTGATACTTCATTGTTATTTAGCTCGCTTTGTCATTGAGGATTATACTACCGTTACCGGTTGGCGTCCATCGCCATCTATATTTACACCAAATTGTAAAAACTCTTGTGGAGCATTCCTCGTACGTCTTGGAAATTCAGAGGCTGGAACCCCTGGCGGCTCGCTGCCCGGTCACGGTTCACTCGAGCCCCGTCGCACGAGCGGGCCGTAACGAGTATGCTAGCGTCTCCCGACGCCGGGTCGAACGTATGAGTCTTGGGATCGCCCGGCCCCGATTCCTACTGCGAGTCTCTCATGTCCGCGGAAGAGGCAAAGGAACCTCCCTTCGAGACGGCCCTCAGCCAGCTTGAGGAGATCGTCTCGGCGCTGGAACGCGGCGAGCCAGACCTGGCCGCGGCGCTGGCCAGGTACGAGACCGGCGTGCGCCTGCTGTCCCAGTGCTACGCCATGCTGGAACGAGCCGAGCGGTCCGTGGCACTGCTCACTGGCGTCGATTCCGAAGGCAAGGCGGCCACGGCCCCTTTCGACGCGACCGCAACGATCGAAACCGAGCGTCAAAAGCGCAAAGAACCGCGCGGCGACGAAGCCGAGCCGGTCCGTAAATCGAGGAAGTGAGCGATCCCGCCCGAACTGCGATCGCTTCCGCCCGGTTCGCAAAAGGTGGTAAGAACCCATCGGCCAATCCGGCCAATATCTCTTCTTCAGCTCATCTTCACACCTTTCCGTCCTTGCCGCACTGCATGCGTCTGGGCCCGTCCGGCGCGCTTGAGATTCCCCCTCCACGCCCGTTGACGATTCCCGCGGGCTCCGGTTTTCTCTCTTCCCAAGAAACGCAAAACGTGATAACAAAAGGAGTTGTGAAGCAAGGCCAGGCCGCAAGGATAACCCAGACCCTCTATTTCATCGCGCGTTTGAGAGCCAGACTTCGGAAGCGGTGCGCACTGCTTTGCGACACAAAGTTTTGACGGCTGGGATGTGGACATTCCAGGAATGACTGTCAACAATAGCGAGAGCACCGAGCAATCGGGGAAGGAACCCGCGGTCGCTTGCTACCGGGCCCCGGAAAGCGGCTTCTCGCTCTCGCACATGACGTGACGTAACGAATTGTCCCATGACGACTTGCCTGCCAATATCCGTTGAAGCTCCGCTACAAGAATATCTGGAGCAGGCCCGCCAACGGGTGGATGATGCTCTGGATCGATGGTTGCCGGAGGTTGACCTGGACTGCGGGGCGGCGACGCCGGCCCACTTGGCCGCAGCCATGCGTTACAGCGTGCTGGGGGGTGGGAAGCGATTGCGGCCGGTTCTGTGCCTGATGTCCGCCGAGGCGTGCGGTGGCGACGCCAGCGGAGCGTTGGGCGCTGCTTGTGCGATTGAAATGGTGCACACGTACTCGCTCATTCACGACGACCTGCCGGCGATGGACAACGACGATCTGCGGCGGGGCCGGCCGACCTGCCATAGGGCCTTTGGCGAGGCCACGGCGATCCTCGCGGGGGACGCTCTACTGACGCTGGCCTTCGAGCTGGTCGCCCGGTCGGTCGAGCCCGACGCCTCGGCCCTCCAGTGTGTCCGGATCCTGGCGGAAGCGGCGGGGCCCGCCGGCATGGTCGGGGGCCAGATGGCCGACCTCCAGGCTGAAAAGCTCGCCGCCAGCGAGCAGGACTCAGGGTCGCTGGAGAAGCTCGAAGCCATTCACCGCCGTAAGACCGGCGCTCTGCTCCGCGCTCCTTTGCAGATGGGAGCCGTGATTGCCGGAGCCCCTCAGGCACACATGGATGCTCTGGACCGCTATGGGCGAGCCGTCGGCTTGGCCTTTCAGATCGTCGACGATCTCCTGGACGTCCAGGGTGATGAAGCCAAAGTTGGCAAGCGCGTCGGCAAGGATTCCGGTCTAGGCAAATGGACATACCCGAGGTTCCTGGGCATTGATGGAAGCCGCTTCCGGGCCCAGCAGCTTGCCGACGAGGCCACCCTAGCCCTGGCGTCTCTAGGCTCGAACGGATTCCGCCTGCGCGAGCTGGCGCTGGCACTCTTGGAAAGGGATCGTTGATGATTAGTGCGGATGCCTTGCTGGCTCGGATCCAGTCGCCGGCCGACTTGAAGAAGCTCTCCGATAAAGACCTCGATCAGCTCGCCGCCGAGATGCGCAACGCGCTGATCGGCGTGGTCGGCCGCCGGTCGGCGCACTTCGCCAGCAACCTCGGGGTGGTCGAGCTTTGCCTGGCTTTGCACCTGACGTTCGATTTCACGCACGACCGCCTGATCTGGGACACAGGCCATCAGATCTATCCGCACAAGCTCATCACCGGCCGCGCAGGGCTCTTGCACACGATCCGCACCAAAGCCGGCCTGATGGGCTATCCCAACCCGGCCGAGAGCCCCTTCGACCTGTTCATGACCGGCCATGCCGGCTGCGCGCCGTCCACCGCGATGGGGCTGAAGGTCGGCGACCAGCTCACCGGCAAGCCCAACCGGCACTCGGTGGCCGTCATCGGCGACGGTGCCCTGCCCTCGGGCATCGTCTTTGAAGCCTTCAACCACGCCAGCGGACTGAAGACCCCGCTCCTGGTTATCCTCAACGACAACAAGATGTCGATCTGCCCCCGCGTCGGCGGGCTGGCTAACTATCTCGACAGCGCGCGGATGTCCACGACCTACCTCGACTGGAACAAGCGCCTCAAGTCGGTTTTGCCCACCATTCCCGTGGTCGGCGAGCACGCCGAGCGCTGGTTCCAGCAATTCAAGGACGCCATCAAGGCCTCGCTCCATCACGGGATGCTCTTCGAGGAGCTGGGCCTTACGTATCTGGGTCCGATCGACGGCCACGACCTCAAGGGCCTGCGGAGTTATCTCGAGCGCGTCAAGGCGATGGACGGGCCGATCCTCCTGCACGTCCTGACCAACAAGGGGCACGGCTTCGAGCCGGCGGTTAAGGACCCCGTGAAGTTTCATGCGCCCGCGCCGTTTCGGAAGGCGGAAAACGGGATCATCCCGCTCAAGTCGATCTCCTACCGGACGTACACCGACGCGGTCAGTGCCGCGCTCTTCGAGGCCTGCCGCCGGGACCCCAAGGTGGCGATCCTCACGGCGGCCATGTGCGAGGGCAACAAGCTCCACAAGATTCGCGACGTCTTCCCCGGCCAGTTCTTCGACGTCGGCATCTGCGAGAGCCACGCCGTCGCCTTCGCGGCGGGCATGGCCAAGGCGGGCGCCAGGCCGGTGGTCGACATTTACAGCACGTTCCTCCAGCGCTCCTACGACCAGATCTTCCAGGAAGTGGCGCTTCAAGATTTGCCGGTCGTGTTTTGCCTGGACCGGGGCGGGCTGGTGGGCGCCGACGGGCCGACGCATCACGGCAGCTACGACCTGGCCTACATGCGAGTCTTCCCCAACATGGTGGTGATGGCCCCCGGCGATGAGTACGACGTCGACCCCATGATCGAATTCGCCCTTGGGCATACCTCGCCGACGGCGATCCGTTATCCCCGCGCCAGTCTGGAGGCGATCGAGCGGCATTTCCAGCCCATCGAGCTGGGACAGGCCGAGGTCCTGGAGTGGGAGACCGACGGCATGATCATCGTCTGCGGGGCGCTTCTGGGCACCTGCGTGCGGGCCGCCGAACAGCTTCGTGAGCGGCACGGCCTGCGCGTGGGGGTGATCAACGCCCGCTTCGCCAAGCCGCTGGATCGAGCGACGGTCTGCAAAGCCATCGAGGAAGCCGCGTTCGTGCTGACGGTGGAGGAGGGCTGCTTGGCCGGCGGCTTCGGGTCGGCCGTGCTGGAAGCGGCCAGCGACGCCGGCATCGCCGCCGGGCACGTTCGCCGGCTGGGCCTGCCCGACCGGTTCGTGTTCCACGCCGAGCACGACGAGCAGCTCGCCGAGGTCGGGCTGGACGTCGAGGGGATCATCGCCTCGGCTATCGGAATGGCCCGGTCCGTCGGCCTGCTTGCCACCCAGACCGAGAGTAACGGCAAGAACGGCCGAGGCACTGGCTCGACCCCCGCCGCGGTGCTCAAGTAAGGACACGGGCTGCAACCTGGCGCGAGTCTCTTGCCCGGGGGGAGAAGGTATCGTCTTTCCTTCTCCCATTGGGAGAAGGAGGCCGAAGGCCCGATGAGGGGGATCGACTTGCCCCAGACGCGCCCTCATCCGCCGCTGCGCGGCACCTTCTCCCGGAGGGAGAGGGTATCGTCTTTCCTTCTCCCATTGGGAGAAGGTGGCTGAAGGCCGGATGAGGCGGATCGACATATCTATGTTCGAGTTGCGCCTGCGTCCGGGGCACTAATATTACCTTTGCTTATATTTTTCCGGCAATATTTTCGCTGGAAGTGTGACATTTGGGGACATTGCCCGGTCCTTGGTCGAGCTGAGGTGACAAGCCCGTCGGTCCGGCGCGCGGATCGAACCTCGGCCGGCTGTTCTGGCCGCGTGGAACGAGCGCGCCGCCTCTATTCTTATTTTACGACATGACGCTCGGTTTCATCAGATCTGCTGGCTTTGACCGGTTGGTGGCGACCTGCCGCAGAGGCTCTCTGTTGTGGCCAGGTCTCCTGACGTTGCCACGCCGCCGACCGGAGGTCTGCAACCACGGCCCCGGCGGGAGTCATCGTCAGAGCCGGAAGCGTCAGCGACGGCCCTGGTACCCAGGGGGAGACCTGCGGTCAGGCAAACGGCGGCTTCGGGGGACATGCGCCGAAGAGGGTCTCACATCATGGCCGATGGATGAACGGCACCTTTGAGAACAGCGCCAACTGTGAGACAATAGCGCTGGCGTCGCTTGCTCTTGTGTACTGGCCCTGTTGGATCATCGCGCTGACCCATGCCCTCCGACCCTGAAGGCCTCGCCATCGCCCGCGAACGCATCGCGGAAGCGAAGGAAAAACGCACCGGCTTCCTCGACCTTGGCCGACTTGGGCTGACGGAACTGCCGGAGGAGCTGTTCGAGCTGGAGCATCTCTGGGGCCTGAACCTGGGAAGCGCCTGGCGGGATGAGCAGGGAAAGTGGCATGACGCCGCTTCGGACCTGGATCCGAATCAGGACGCTCACCAGCTCATCCACCTTCAGCGTTTTCCCGGACTGAGGCTCCTGTCAGTCTGCGAAACCGACATCTGCGATCTAAGCCCGCTGGCGGGCTTGAGCGCGCTGCAAGCGGTCGACTGCTCCGGGACCCAGGTGAGCGATCTGGGACCACTGACCGGCTTGAGTGCGCTGCGATCGTTCCGCTGCTCCTCTACCCCGGTGAGCGATCTGGGTCCGCTGGCAGGCTTGAGCTCGCTGCAAGCGCTCAGCTGCTTCAATACCCCGGTGAGCGATCTGGGTCCACTGGCCGGCTTGAGCTCGCTGCGGTCGCTCGACTGCTCCATGACCCAGGTGAGCGATCTGGGTCCACTGGCAAGCTTGAGCACGCTGCGATCGCTCAACTGCTCCGCCACCCCGGTGAGCGATCTGGGTCCACTGACCGGATTGAGCGCGCTGCAATTGCTCCACTGCTCCAACACCCAGGTGAGCGATCTGGGTCCACTGGCCGGCTTGAGCGCGCTGCAATCGCTCGACTGCTCCGGGACCCCGGTGAGCGATCTGGGTCCGCTGGCAGGCTTGAGCTCGCTGCGGTTGCTCCACTGCTCCAACACCCAGGTGAGCGATCTGGGTCCACTGGCCGCCTTGAGCGCGCTGGGATTGCTCAACTGCTCCAATTCCCCGGTGAGCGATCTGCCGGGGTCTTTGGTCTGGCTCGGATCACTTGTCCAGCTCTTTCTTTTCAATACCCACATCACCGACATTCCCGCAGAGGTGTTATCCCCACACGCCTCTGCGAACTGCCTGGAACGCCTCCGGGCACACTTGCGTGATCTGGAGGTCGGAGAGGAACGTCTGCCGGACGTGAAGGTGCTGGTGCTGGGGAACGGGCGGATCGGCAAGACGCAGATCTGTCGCCGCCTCCGCGGGGAGGCGTTCGATCCGAGCGTGGACAGCACGCACGGCATTCTGGTGACCTCCGCCCCGTTGCCGATGCCGCCCCAGGCCATCGAGGCTTCCCACCCAGGCCATGAGGAGGCAGGGCCTCCATCTGGCCCGGGCGAGGAGGCCCGCCTGCATCTCTGGGACTTCGGCGGCCAGGATCTCTATCACGGCACCCACGCGCTCTTCATGCGCACGCAGTCGATCTTCGTCCTCGTCTGGACGCCCCAGTCAGAGAACGCGCGGGAGTACGAGCACGGCGGCATGACCTTCCAGAACCACCCGCTGGCCTACTGGCTGGAATACGTGAGGCACTTAAGCGGCGTCAACAGCCCGGTGCTGATCGTGCAAAACCAGTGCGACCAGGCGACGGACGAGGAGCTGCGCCCGCCCGTTGAGGATGAGACGCTGGGGGACTTTAAGTTCCGCAAGGTGCTGCATTACAGCGCCTTGAAGGACCGCGGTCGTGGTGCGCTCAACGAAGCTCTTCAGCAAGCGATCCTGTGGCTGCGGGAGACGATGGGTCAGGCGCGGATCGGCAAAGGCCGCATGAAGGTCAAGCGGAAGCTGGAGGCCTTGAGGGACGGTGACGCGACGCTCCCCGCGGAGGAGCGAAAATACCGATGGCTGACCTGGGACTTCTTTCACCAGCTCTGTACCGAAGCGGGGGGAGTGAGCAGCCCCGAATTGCTTCTCGACTATCTGCACCACACGGGGATTGTGTTTTACCAGAAGGGGCTGTTCGACGACCGTATCGTGCTCGATCAGTCCTGGGCGCTCGAGGCGGTGTATGCCGTCTTTCATCGGGAGAAATGCTACCGACAGTTGCAGCGGGCCAGGGGCCGCTTCATCCGCGAGGATCTTGAAGAGCGGGTGTGGAGCAATTACGGCATCGAGGAACAGGAGCTTTTCCTCAGCATGATGAAATCGTGCGGAATCTGCTTCGTGCATCGGAAGGGAGATCAAGGGGGCAAGCTGGAGACGGAATTCATCGCCCCCGATCTGCTGCCGGATCGGGGGTTAGTGGAGGCGGAGATCGAAGCGATGTGGGGCGAGCATGAGCCGGGCGGGGACCTGGTGGTGGAGCTCCCCTTCCTGCACCCCGGCGTCATGCGCGGCATCATCAGCCGGCTCGGCCAGGAGGCGGGAATCAGCGCCGTGTACTGGAAGGACGGCGTCTGCCTCTATGAACGGACCACCCGCAGCCATGCGCTCATCGAGCAACGGCTAAGCGACAAGCCCAACACCTGGAGCGGCCAGATCGCGGTGTCCGCCCGGGGCGGTCAGGAGGTAGAGCTGCTTGGGCGGCTTCAAGAGTGGATCGAGAAAGAGATCCAGCGGTCCGGATGCTTGGTGCCGGAAACCAAGGGAACTTCCGATGCGCTGCATCCGGCCCACCCGAAGATATCTGGCCCGGGACACGTCGTGTGGCCCGAAGGGGAAGACGCTGCACCCGAGCGAAAACTAGAGTTCACCCCGCCGCCGTCCAACGCGGATGAGTATTGCGTCTCCTACGGCTGGAAAAATAAGGAGAGCATGGCGCTGGTAGATCGGCTCTGTCAGGAGGCGGACCGGCGAGGTAAGAGCGTCCTACGCGATCGGACTGGGGTGGGCCTCGGCGATCGATTCTCCAGGTTCATGCAACGGCTCGGTTCGGGAAACCGAGTCTTCGTGATCTTGAGCAAAGAGTATTTGGAATCGGCTAACTGCATGTTTGAGCTCTTTGAGGTGTGGCGGAACAGCAAGATGGTCGCTGAGGAGTTTCTTCGCCGCATCGCGGTCCTTTGTCTGCCGGATGCCAAGATCATGGGTCAGAGCGAGCGGGACGAATGCGACAGGTACTGGGAAGATGAGTTAAGGAAGCAGGACCAACGGATGCGAAACAATCCCCGAGGGGTATCGACGCAGGACTTCGATCGCTATAGGTCGATGCGGAACTTCGCCCACCACCTCAGAGAGATGCTCGCCCTGATCGCCGACTCGCGTCAACCACAGAACTTCGACGAGTGGGTGAAGTACGGCTTCGGTGACGAGATCCCCCCGTCTCCCTCGAAGTGACACGGGACGACCTGTTCCACCACGCTGGGCAGGTCGGCAGAAGCGATTTCAGATCAGCGGCCAGACCACAGGGAATTTGGGTGGCCGGGTCGGAGCGCAGCGACGCCCCGGGGCGGTCGCCGAAGGCCCGGGGCATTCTGCCCCGGCCACCCGACGCAGCGGCCCGTCGTCATGCGATCGCGATGCAGCCGGGTTCAGGGGTGTTTCATCCTGGCGGTAGACTCCCCTCATCCGCCGCTGCGCGGCACCTTCTCCCGGGGGGAGAAGGTTGATTCATACCCTCTCCTTCGGGAGAGGGTGGCCGAAGGCCGGGTGAGGGGGGCAGCCTGTGGCGACCCTTGCAGAGAATGAAACGGCCCCGCTAATCCCGCCTGGCAGAATGCCCTCATTTCGGGTGTCATAGAGTCTGGCCTGCGCCGGTCGTTTCCACCGGACGGTCGCCTGGATCAAAACTCTGGAGGAGGGCCTCTGAGCTCATGGAGAACTCGCCGCAGCCGCCCCACCGGTCTGCCCCGCGGCCGCCCTTGCGCTTGATGATTCTGGGTAACGGCACGCGGGAAGAGGTCCACGCCGAGGCGGAGCGGCTGGCCGTGACCATCGTCTGCAAACCGGGCGTGATCCTGGCGGGCATCGATCTCTCCGCCGATTCCGACCTTGCCAAGCTCCCCGCGGATGTCGCCCTCGTGCTGGGCGGCGACGGAACCGTGCTGCACACCGCCCGCCGGATGGACGACCATCCGACCCCCGTTCTGGGCATCAACGCCGGCCGGCTCGGCTTCCTCGCCGACTTGACCCCCGCAGTCTTCTTCGACCGCTTGACCGACCTGTCCGAGCGGCGGTTCACGGTCGAAAGCATGATGACGCTCTCGTGCACCTTGATACCCAAGAACGGTCCGATGCGCGCCTTCCGCGGTCTGAACGATGCCGTCATCCGCGCGTCACCGACGTTTCACTTGATCGAGATCGGCCTGTCGATCGACGGCGAGAGCGTGATGACCTATCGATGCGACGGCCTGATCATCGCCACGCCCGTCGGCTCGACCGCGCACAGCCTCTCTGCCGGCGGTCCGATCTTGCCGCCCAATGCGCACATGTTCGTCGTCACGCCGATCTGCGCGCACACGCTGACCCAGCGCCCGCTGGTCGACAGCGCGCATAAGACGTTCGAGATGGTTTCTCGGGGCGAAGGCACGTCCGCGGTGCTGGTCATCGACGGTCAGGTGCAGATCCCGCTCCAGGCCGGCGACCGGGTGGTCATCCGCCGCGGCAAGACCCACTTCCCGATGGTCCGCCTTCCCGGCCACAGCTTCTATCGGACCCTCCGCGACAAGCTGGGCTGGGGTGCTTTCCCCGTCGGCGACCGCGGACCGCGGATCTAAGGCGGCGCTGCCTGGGGTGTCGATTTCTTCCGTTTTGACCGGCGGTCGGCACGCCTCTCTGGGCGTGAGCGTGGCACCCGGCGCGGGCCTCCGACGCCCCAATTGTTGGGTGGCGCGCGGCGACCACTGGAAACGGCTCTTCTATCCGATCGTCTGGTGAGGGTTACCACAAGCTTGCTATAATAAGGGTTTGTCGGAAGCTCGAGATCGCCGCGATGAAACGGCAACCCGAGTCGAACAGGGGGAAAACAGCCGAGCCAAGGCCTGAGCATGTTCGAGAGGCTTCTTAAAAAGACATTGGCGTCCACTTTTTTGCGACCCGGTCGTCGGATGCCCTTCGGGGTGAATTCAAGAGCCACGTCGGAGCGGTCATTGCACCCCGATTGTTGCCGCGCGAGAACTTCGAGAGGCGGAAGAAGACAATGCCTCCCGCTGCCAAGCCTAGCCCTTGGGATTTTCTCACGCTGGTCGCGTGGTGGAATCTTACGGGGTTGCCTGCGCTTCTTTGTCTGGTGACGCTGGCGATGGTCATTCGTCAGCGGCTGCGTGCCGCCGCTCCCCAGATGGTCGGATTGGCCGCCAAAATCACGCCTCCGCGATCAGCCTCGACCCCGCGCACCGTGGCGGTCCGCATCGTTGCCCTCATTCACTCAGCACTTGGTCTCCGCGCCGGGGTCTGGCTTGCTCAGGAGCTGTTGAGCATGCGAGCGCAGGGCATTCCCCAGTCGGGTCCTCTGCGCGGGATCATCCTTCCGATCATCCTGATCACCGTCAACCTCACAATAGGCCACGGACTCTGGCGGCTCTGGCGCTGGGCCCGGGTCGGAGCGATTGCATGGGATGCGCTGGTGGTGATCGTCACGACCCTCGTCATGCTCTGGCAGTGGCGATTCCACGCGCCGGTCTGGCTCGACCAGTGGCCGGATTACGTCGTTGCCGATGCCCTGCCCTGGTTCCTGCTAGTGGTCATGCTCCTGCCTGGAACGCGGGATTTGTTCACGGGAACGAAACCGAGACCGGCCAGCCCCGGCCTGGCCGCGACGGGCTGGAAAGCTTCGTGGCCATCACCGATCTTTCTGATGGCGCTCTTGCTGCTTCTGGTCGTGGTTTCGACCTTGGTCGTCGATTTGATCGACTGGGTGGTGCGCCCCATGGAAGAGGCGGGGGGGTGATGGCCGTTTTCATTCCGTCTTCGCTCAATCCGCGCGCCGGGTGCCGGCCACGTTGACACCGCTGCCGATCAGTAAGTTGTGGTGGAACGCCCAGTCGTAGAGCGCGCCGGCCTTGGCCGGCAGGAGCTCGGTCAGGTCGTCGAAGCCTTCCTCCGCGAACCACGATTTCAGCTCCGCAAGCGTGTGGTGCGACTGATACCGCGGGGCGTACCAGTCGAAGTTGTCGCACACGCGGAGGGTCCAGTCGGGGTGGCTGGAGAAGTTGGCGATCTTGTTAAGCGTCCGATTGACCAGGGGCACACTCCCGAGCACGCCGAGCCCTGCGCAAAGGGGCTCCAGCAGGCGCGGGGGCAGGCGAGTGCTGACGCTCCGCAGCGCGGTGTTGAGCCATTCTTGAGGCATCGTGTTGCGGCGATAGAGCCAGACAGCCAGCCGTCCGCCGGACTTGACCTTGCGGGCAATCTGGGCGAAGGCGCGCCGGGGGTCGGGCGTGTGATGCAGCACGCCGATCGAGAAAACCAGGTCAAAGGCGGCATCGGCCAGGGGAAGGTCCAGAAGGTCGGCCTGCGCGATGACCACCGAGGGAAGGCCTGCGCAGAGCGTGGCGGCCTTCTCGACGGCTGCACTCAGATCGACGCCGATCACGCTGGCCCCGTAACTGCCGGCCAGCCGGGCATAGCGGCCGCCGCCGCAGCCGGCGTCGAGCACGAGCTTGCCGGCAAGCGTCTTGGGGTTGACTCCCGTCTTGACTTCAAAAGTCGCCTCGTCTTCCTCGGTCCGGGCGACGTCGTACCGGTTCCACTGGCGGCCGAAGCTTGCCGCGTAAGTATCACCGGCAAGACGCGGCACGCCCCGGATCACCGGGTAGCTCGCTTCGCAGGAGACGCAGCGCACCGCCTGGGACGGATCTCCATTGAGCTCCACTCGGCCGCGGCATCGCGGACACTGTAAAAGCGAGAGTCGTTCGGAATTCATGAGCCGATGATACGACAGCGCGCACCTGTTTTCAGTCCCAAACTGCCTACTGGTCTTTTTCTCTTCCGGAGGCGACGATCAAGGAAGGCCGGTGTGACCATCCCTTCTCCCACCGGGAGAAGGTGCCGCGCAGCGGCGGTTGAGGGGTGGGAAGCAAGCGTCGTGATGGAGCCCCCTCATCCGGCCGTTCCGGCCCGACCCCGCGACCCGCACGCGGGTTCCCCGGGTTCCCCCCGCTCCCTCGAGGGAGAAGGTAAAGGCTGGGCTCGTCGTTCTTCCGCTCTCCATCAGTCATGACACCCGATCGCGCCCTTGATTCCGAGCGACGCCCCTCCTGGCTTGCGGAGGTTCGCCGCAAGATCGAGCGGTGGATCGCCCGGGGGGCGGGCACAGCGTGGGTTGTGGCCGTCTCGGGGGGTTCTGACAGTACCGGCTTGCTGCGGGTCCTGGCGGAGCTTGCGCCGGAGCTGGGGCTGTCGCTCTCGGTGGCGCACCTCAATCACGGCACACGGGGCGAGGCCGCAGAGGCCGACGCCGCGTTGGTAATGACGCTGGCGCATCATCTGGGGCTGCCCGTGGACCTGGGCTCCTGGCAGCCGCCGCGGAAAAGCCACTTCGAGGCCGATGCCCGCCGCGCTCGCTATGCCTGGCTGATCGAGCAGGCCCAGGCCCGTGGCGCCTCGGCTATCGCCGTCGGCCATACGCTCGACGACCAGGCCGAGACCATCCTCCACCGGATCGTGCGGGGAAGTGGGCTGCGGGGCATCGCGGGCATGCCAAGAGAGCGCTGGCTCTGCAACCAGCCGCCGATTCTGCTCGTGCGGCCCTTGCTCTCGGTTTCGCGCCAGGCCATTCGCGCGCATCTGGCGGAACTGGGGCAAGAGTACCGCGACGACGCCAGCAACCTCGATCTCTCGCGGACCCGGGCGCGGATCCGCCACGATATGCTCCCGCGCCTGGCCGACGAGTACAATCCCCGCGTCGTCTCCGCGCTCGTCCGGCTAGGCAGCCTCGCTGCCCAATCCGAGCGTGCCCTGGACCACTGGCTGCACTCGCTGGGCCAGGAGGCGATCTGCCACGCATCCGATGATAGGATCGAGCTTGACCGCGATCGACTTCGCGGGCTGCCGCTTTTCGTGCGGACCGAGCTCTTGCGCAGGGCCTGGCGGGCTGTGGGCTGGCCCGAGCGCGGCATGTCGCAGCGGCGCTGGCGTCGCCTGGCGGCACTTGCACGCAAAGGGGAGTTGAGCGGCCTGGCGATCGGCGGCGGAATCGAGCTCTTCACGACAGGAAGCGCCACCGCACCGCCTGAGCGATTCCTTTTGAAACGAGTCCTCGCCGGTTCGAGGAACGCGGGCCGGCCGGCTCCGTCGCAAGTCACGGTTCTCGAGGTGCCCGGGTCGGCCGCCTGGAGTACCGGCACACTGCACCTCTTGCTGGACGAAGACGCCCTGCGTGATGAGACGATCGACCTGGACCGGGTCGTTCCGCCACTTTTCATCCGAGCGCCGCGGCCTGGCGACCGGTTTGAGCCCCTGGGCATGGGCGGCAAGAGCACGCCGCTGCGCGACTTCTTTCGCGGCCGGAAAGTCGCCCGCGAGGATCGACCTTTCACCCCCCTGCTCTGCGACGCCGAGGGCATCATCTGGGTGGTCGGCCAGCGGATCGCCGACCGCGTCAAGGTGAGCGAGCAGACTCGGAGAAAGCTCGGCCTGCGGTGGGAACCGAGTGAGCCTTCCTGACGGCGGATCGACCCGCACCGGACCGGCACGTCGCGAACATGGGGAAAACGCCAAGTGGAGACCTTGACACGACATTGTGCCGGACAAAAGATTGGACAGAATATTGGACAACCCACTCTAGCACAAGTCATAACTCACAGTTCTCAAGAAACTTACAGCGAGCGGCGAGTGGACATTTCTTGAGACACATCCCTGGATAAATGGATAAATTTTCGGCTGGACCTCAAGCAGGGGAGAAAGGGGGAGAAAAGGACATGCATAGTGGTCCATAATAGTGGCCCGTGATAGCGTGCCTGTTCAGGATTGGACCGAGCTTTTTGCTCTGAGGGCTGCACCGCGAGCGGCGTCCAACCGCTGCCCCTCCTTTTAAGTGGGATCGATGCGATGCGACTGTGGAAGGTACACCCTAGCGTGTGGCGTATGGCAGCCGCTGTGGCCATGGCCGGGATAGTTTTTTCTTGCACCGTGCATATGATCTTTAATAACCCCAGTCCATTGGATGTGCTTCTCTATTGTATATGTTCACTTGATAATCATACGTCGACAGTTTATGCAGAAGGGTACAATGAGTCATCGTTTCGTTCCCTGCGAATTGGAATGAGTGCTCGTCAGGTCGAGGAAATCATGGGGCCGCCATTGGGACGAATTGATGTCAATTGGGATACTCCAGGAGAATCGGAGGGCGAAGTGTGGGAATACAGACGCGAAGTGTGGAATTACACACGCGCGGGTAAACCATTTGGGAACTACTGGACCCGAAAGCTGTGGTTTAGTGACGGCAAAGTATGTGAGATAGATACGTCTTTTTATATGGATTTAGATTAGAATGCTAGTAAACAACGCATAATCCCGCCCCGGAAG
This sequence comes from Isosphaeraceae bacterium, assembly GCA_052146555.1. Taxonomy (GTDB): domain Bacteria; phylum Planctomycetota; class Planctomycetia; order Isosphaerales; family Isosphaeraceae; genus Aquisphaera. The sequence goes on along the minus strand of JBKQMU010000083.1, from coordinate 57,311 downwards.
AAAGGAAAGGACATGCATAGTTATCCATTTTGACACTGATTTTCAGCGATTCTCCCCGTTTGCAGTCCGTCTCAGCAACGAATGGTGCATGAAAGCAGATGATTCTCGAGAGAAACTGTCCTGTGTTTAGCCGATAATCAAGAAGTGACAGAGCACCAGCGTCGAATTGCGGCGTTTGGGGCAACGCTCATTATCGGACCTCCAGGTTCTCATCATCGAACCCCCGAAGGAGGCTGATTTCTAACCAAGGCTTTGTGCCACTTGGGCTGACACACTACACTATACTTAAGGCGCAGTTTCAAGGAAGATGAAAGCCCGCGGCTAACGAGGCGCAAGGCACTTAATCCGATGGCGTTCATCGAACCGAAGCTATCTCAACCTCTCAGCTTGCGGGCGAAAACGTGCCTTCGGACGCCGACCTGAAGGCCGCGCCAGGCACAGATTCAATGAACACGGGTCCTTCGAGCTCCACGCCACCGGAACCGCTCTCCCTGCCATGGGAGCTCAAGCCATTTTCTTCGGCGAGGTCCGGGCTGAAGACTCTCGCAGACGGACGCAGGTGTTTTTGGGTCGACGAATTCCTCAAGGGCATTACTCCCAAGATGCTCGTCTGGTGGTTCGGTCACCTTGAAGGCGAAGTCGAGATCGGGGGCAGCCTTCTCAGCCGGTACCGCGTTTTCCACCCCCTCGATCACTGTTGGGTGCGCTACGTGCGACGCTCTCCGGACGGGTCAATAGGGCCCGGAGCGCAGATCCGAATTTGCGAATTCATCGCTCGAAACCCGCGTTATAAGACCGATGTCACCGCGAGAATCGAGAAGCTCGACGAAACCGGCTTCATCAACAACGTCGTCGTCGCCGGTCTCTCGATCGTGCGGATGGAGCACGACTTCCATCAGACGGAAGGCGGAACGCGCTTTGAACACCGCCTGATCACGCCGGGAAACATGAAACTCTGGGTACTCTCCAAGCCGGTGAGCGCGCTGATGTTCCCCAATGCGAAAGGACACGCCTGGCTCAAGCACGCCGTTGAAGAGATGGGCTCATTGGAGAACTTTCTGCCGCAACTCTACAATAGCGAATGAAGCGAAGGGGTCAGTCGAGTAGGCTGGATCACGACCCAGCACAATGACTTGCTCATTATTGCCGTTCGCTATGTGAAAACATTGCATGTCCTTTTCTTTTCTTCTTCTTCTTTTTCTTTCTTCCTTTTTTCCATGTCCTTTTCTTTCTTCTTTCTTTCCTCTAGTTCTACTGTATCGGGTCCAGACGCGGCGGAACTTGTTTCAGTGGCTTAGGTTAGATTTTCTGCAATTTCTGGTGCTCGCGAGTTTTGTCGACATACTACAGACAAGCGGATGCCGGCGGTTGCCTGAAAAAATCGGAGTTTCCTTGCGAGCACTGAAAAAATGGGTCGATCCGAGGGCTCAGGGGCTCTTGCCGAGCGAATTCTTCATAAGTACACGACATCAAAAGGTTTGTGTCTCGATGGCGACCCGATACAGTAGAACTAGCCACCGGAGGTCAATAACGATCAATCTTCCGGGTGCCTATCTCATGCACGACCGACTCGACCTCATGCAAAAAGCCGGCGGCTTGCTGATCGTCGGGGTGGGCGCTGGCGAGTGCTCGCAGCCGGTCGCGGGCGGCGAGGGCTTCGGCGTGGCGGCCGAGCTTCTGGCTGGCCAGCGCGGTGACGGCCAGGTCGATCGAAAGCGGGCTCGCGTCGCCGTTCTGGCTGAGATCGCCGTTCAGGCGAGCAACCACCCGGAGGGCTTCGTCGGCCCGACCAGCACGGTAGAGTGCCAAGGCCAGGACGTGGCAATACTCGTTGCGGCGATCGGGATCGTCGGCCACCAGGCTGCAGGCGGCTTCCAGGCGCTTCTGTGCCTGGCGGGACAATTCCGGCGACGTCTCCGGGCGCAGGATGCACAGCCACGCCCAATCATAGAGCGCTTGGGCGTCCTCGCCGCGGCGGTCGGCGATTTCCAGTGCAAGGCTGCGCAGCGGCTCGTGGAGCGCGGGATCGGACTGGATCGCGGCCTTCACCTGGGTCTTCAGCAGGTGGGTCTCGAAGAGCGTGGAGACGAGCTCGACGGCGGACCGGCGGCGGACCTGATCGATGGAAACGCTCGGCGGCTCCGAACTCCAGACGCGGGCCGTGCTGTCAACGTCCGCGTGAGCGTGCCGGGCATGCGGGGGATCGCTCGCCGACTCCCGCACGCTTGCGAAGACGCAAGCGTGGCCCGGCAAATTTTGTGTGAGACCTACTTTTCTCGAAGACGCCCCAACTACGCGGCTACGCTCCAATCAACCCAATCAACCACCCCACCTACTTGTCATTGACGCTCTGGCCGCTTTAACATACGATCCGCGGGCTGGCCCGGTCACGTCCGGCCGGTGGCCTGGAAATCGTCCTCAAAGCGAGAGTGCGAGCCAGTCCAAGACCGGGAGCGGCGGCCGCGTATGTCCGAGCCAACACGTCGATCGCGCCTGCCCTGGCGAGTCCTCGAGCTGGCGCTCTTGGCGCGGCTGGCCGCGGCGGGTGTGGTTGAGTGGTACGTCAGGCGCAAGGGTTCCGGCTCGGTCCGGATCTGTCTCTTTCCCGACGCCGAGTATTACTGGAGCCTGGCGCGGACCATCCGCGTGGGAACCTTGTATGAGGTGGTGGAATGGGGCGATATTCCCCACTTCGCGCTGCGGACGCCGGGTTATCCCGCGTTTCTGGCGGCTACTCAGGCGGTGCTGGGAGATCGGCCGCTCGGCGTGCGCCTCGTGCAGGCGGTGCTGGGCGCTCTCTCGGTCTGGCTCGTCTACCGGCTCAGCCGCGCCTGCGAAGCGGCTGGCCGCCGGGGACAGGCGTCGCTCGGCGAGAATCAGGCACCGGTTCGAGCCCTCCGCCATACTTGGACGGTTCCGATTCCGGTCGCGGCCGCGGTTCTTACCGCGGTGCATCCGTATTTCCTCTTGATGTCGGCGGTGATCCTCTCCGAAGCGCTCTTCGTTCCCTTCATGCTCCTTGCGCTCTGGGGTCAGGCCGTCCTCTGGAACGGGCCGGAAGCAGAACCAAGCCGGCCGCGGCCCGCGGTGCGCGAGGCTTTGATCGCGCTGGGAGTCGGGGCCGCCAGCGGCGCGGCGATCTTGACACGGCCGTCGTGGGCACTCTTTGTGCCGATTACGCTGGCGGCCTGGGCGTGGGCGTCGCTCCGCACGCCGGACCAGACGCCAGGGCGGCGCATCGCCCGGACGACCCGGGTCGTGGCGCTCGTTCTGGCCGGCTTGGTACTCGTGATGGGGCCCTGGTGGGTTCGCAATGCCCGGGTCTTCGGGCGGTTCGTGCCGACGGCCGTCTGGATGGGCGCCAGCCTTTACGATGGCTTGAACCCGCGCGCCACAGGCGCAAGCGATCTGAGCTTCCTGAGCGAGCCGGATATCTGGCCGCTCGACGAGCTGGACCAGGATCGCGTCCTCTTATCCCGGGCGCTGGACTTCCTGCGCCAGCATCCACGCAGGACGTTCGAATTGGCCGCGATCAAACTGGGCCGATACTGGAGCCCGTGGCCCAGCGCCGAGGGTTTTCGCTCGCCTGTCCTGGCCGTAGGCGGCACGCTCTTTGCTGTTCCGCTGCTCGTTTTGATTGGCCTGGGGCTCTGGTGCCGGCGACGCGACCTGAGAGCCTGGGTGCTTCTGGCCGGGCCTCTCTTTTACTTCTGCGCGCTGCATCTGTTTTTCGCCAGCTCGATGCGGTACCGGATTCCCGCCGAGGTCCCCGCGATGAGCCTGGCGGCCGTGGGGCTCTTTGATTGGGCGCGGAGGGTCGGTATCATGCGTGCCGGCGACGATCGCGAGGGAATGTGAGGTTGAGGGGCGGGTGGGACATAAGAGTGGTATGTTCGCGCGTTGTGTTGAGCGGTCAGGAGAGGGTCTTGCAGTCATACCTTCTCCTCCCGGGAGAAGGTGCCGCGCAGCGGCGGTTGAGGGGCGGGTGGTCGGCGCCTGGACCTGTTCACTCCCTCATCCGGCCTTCGGCCACCTTCTCCCACAGGGAGAAGGGAAAAAAGATGCCTTCTGCCCCCGGGAGAAGGTGCCGCGCAGCGGCGGTTGAGGGACGCGTGGACCTGTCGATTCCCCCTCATCCGGCCTTCGGCCACCTTCTCCCACGGGGAGAAGGAAAGATGCGGTGATGATCTTGTGAACGTAGGGCAGCGCCCTGTCCTATTGAGGACCCGTGGATGCGGCTGGCTAGACGGCTGGGAAAAATCATGGCGTGGGGGCTCTTGCTCCTGCTCTTGCTATCGGCTGCCGCCGCGTGGTTCGGGTATGCGCTTCTCACCAGTGGTGAGACGGCGGCGAGGGTGATCAGGGGCGAGGCTCTCCGTTTCTTGCCCCGGGCGGTCGTCGAGACCGGCAAGGTGAATATCGGGCTCTGGCGGGGCCAGATCACGGTGACTCAAGTTCAGCTCCGCCAGTGGATCGACGGCCAACCTTTCTTGACCGGCAAGATTCCCTGGATCAGCATGCGCCTGGACGCCCGCCAGCTCTTGCACGGCCGCTTCGAACCGAGTGCGGTGATCATCTCGCAACCCACGCTCCGTCTCTGCCGGCGGCGCGACGGTACGTGGAACCTTCAAGGATTGATCGCGGACCCCTGGCCGGCCCCGGCGATCCAGAATCCGCCCCCGATCTTCATTCGCAACGGCACGATCCAGCTTCTAGGCAGTGACGACGCGGAGGGCGGATCAGCACCTCAGCCCTCATCCGCGGCTGGCGGCGACGTGGCGATCTTGCGTGATGTTTTCTTGAAGATCGAGACTGATGCCAGTGGCCGCCTGCACTTCGAGGGATCGGCCCACGGCGACCTGTTCGAGAAACTCGCGCTTGAGGGCTCGATCGATCCGACCACCGGCGAGACGACTCTCGGCGGTGAGCTGGCGGGGCTGACCATCTCGGAAAACTTGCATCGCCGGCTGCCGCCGGAATTGCGCCAGCCGTTTGAGGCCGTGGCGCTGAACCGAGGGGAGGTCGACCTGGAGCTGCGCCGGCTGACGATTCACCCGGCCGCGCGCCAAGAGCGAGCTGAATACGATGCGACCCTGCGGCTGCGCGGCGGCGTCTGGGAATGTCCCTCGCTCCCCTTTCCGATCAACGATCTGGGCGCGCATGTGACCATCCGCAACGGCCAGGTGTCGATCAAGCACGCTGAGGGAACCAACGGCAGCACGATCGTGCGCGCAGCCGGTACGCTGGCTGGGGTCAACCCGGCGACCTGCCCGTTTGATCTTCGCGTCGATCTCTTGCGGCTGGAGCTCGACCGGCGGCTTCAAGAGGTAACCCCAGCACACTTCGCCGAGCTCTGGGACGTCTTCAAGCCGCGCGGCCAGGTCGACGCCTATTTGCACTTGGCCCGGGAGCGCGAAGAGGGCCCCGTGGGCGCAGGCGCCACGGTCGTCTGTCGCGACGTGGCGGCCGAGTATCGTCATTTTCGTTATCCGCTGGAACACATGAGCGGGCAATTGACGTTCGAGAAGCAGCGGCTGGGCGTCGAGATGCGCGGCCTGATCGGCGAGCGGCCCGCCACCATGCACGGAGTGATCGACAACCCCGGCCCCGAGGCCGTCGTCGCGCTTCAGATCGATGCCCAGTCGGTTCCGATCGACGATACGTTCATGACCGCGCTGCCGACGGGCATGCGCAAAGTCGTCTCGCAGTTTCATCCCGCCGGCTCGGTCAAGGCCGCCGTCCAGGTGACGCGCAGGCCGATGCACGGGCCGGGAGCCAAGCCCGAAGGGCATGTGGAAGTCCACGCCGATCTTGATCTGAACCCCCGGTGCGAGATCACCTGGGCCGGCTTGCCTTATCCGATTCGCAACCTCACCGGAAAGCTCGAGCTGCACCCGGATCATTGGGTGTTCAAGAACATGCGGGGGAAGAACGGCCAGGCGCAGATCAGAGGCGACGGCGAGGTCTGGAAGCTCCCCGGGCCCAAACTGTCCAGCGGTGAGCCGCCCCTCAAGATCGACCTCAAGATCGCGGCGGAAAACCTTCCCTTCAACGATGATTTGCGCAAGGCGCTGCAGCCGGCCTGGCGGAAGACCTGGTCGATCATCAACCCCGCGGGCGCCAGCGACGTCGCAGCCACGATTCGGATCGAGCCGGGCGTTCCCGAGGTGAACCACATCACGATCGTGCCCAAGCCTGAGACGAGCGTGCGCCTGCTGATCGAGCGGTCGCCGCAGCCGGGTGTTGGACCGGGCAGGACGCTTGAGCTGCGGATGGAGAACGTGGGCGGCCGGTTCGATTTCGTCAACGGCAAGGTGGCCATGAACGACGTGACGTTCTTTTTCCATGGCGCCCCCGTGCAGTTCAACTCCGGCGCAGTGACCGTCGAGGACAGCGGCCGATTTGCGCTAGAGGCCAGCAACCTCTGGGTCAAGGAGATCCGGCTCGATTCGAGCCTCCGCAAGATCATGCCGCCACTGATGGCCCAGTTTGCCCTGCGGCTCGATGACAGCCGGCCATTCACGGCCCGGGGCAACCTTGAGATCGGCTGGTCGGGAAACCCCGGAGAGCCCGCCTGGTGCCGCTGGAATGAGACCAGCGTGGTCTTCATCGACAACAAGCTGAAGGCGACGATTCCGCTGGAGCATATCCAGGGCCAGCTCAGGAGGGTCCGCGGCTGGTCCGACGGCCAGGCGATCGAGGTCAACGGGATCCTCGAGCTGGCGAGCGTCAGCTTCATGGGCCAGCAGATCACCGAGGTCGAGAGCCCCTTTCACATCGAGCGCGGCATGGCCCGGCTCGACGACCTTCAGGCCAAGCTGCTTGCCGGCCGGCTCCGCGGCAAGGGCTCGATCACCCTCGACTTGACGCCCAAGTTCACCGCTAGCTTGCGGCTCTATCAGGCCCAGCTTGAAAAGTACACCCAGACGTTGCCCGGCCGCCAGTCGTTCCGGGGAAGCTTAAGCGCGGCGATCGACCTCAGCGGCTTGGGCAGCGACGCGCGCAGCATCCAGGGCCATGGCGAAGCGCACATGGCCCACGGAGATTTCGGCGAGCTGCCGGTGGCGCTGCGGTTCGTCAACTTTCTCAACAGTAATTTCGCACTTTTCGATGGGCCGCGGACCTCGGGCAACACGCTCTTTGACTCGGCGGACGTTGCCTTTCTCATCGACCAGGGGACGACGAACCTCGACCCGATCAAGCTCACAGGGACCGCCTTTAGCCTGCAGGGCAAAGGAATCCGCGATCCCCAGGGCAACCTCGACTTGCGGCTCCGCGTCCTCTACGGGCGTGATCGGTTTCACCTGCCGGTCGTCAGCGACCTCTTGCGCGAGGCGAGCGGGCAGTTCTTCATCGTGCATGTCGTGGGCCCGTCGGCCAACCCCAAGTTCACGCCCGAGGCGCTGCCCCAGGTTCAGCGGCTAGGGGCGCGCCGCAGCCAGCAGATTCAAGATTAAGACGCCGTTCCAGGGACGCACGATTCCAGCGCTCCGCGTCCCCGGGATTGCGACACGGCCTGTTGTTGCCTTGAGGCAACCCGCGTCGCTTTTCCGGTCTACTGCGTCACCAGCTACCCAAACATGGAGTAAGTAGAGCAGACAGGTCTGAATCTGTCATCTATCAAATCCCGACCAATTCATCTGCGAGACAAATCCATGACTCGTCTCCTTCCCTCGATCTGCCGGTTCCTGCTGAGCGAAGATGGTTCGAGCGAAGATGGCTCGGCGGCCGTTGAGTACGCCGTGATGTTGGCATTGATTCTCCTTGCCAGCATCACAATCGTGGGCACGCTCGGTGAAAGCTGCAGTGCTTCGTTCAGTGCCGTGAACAGCTCGCTGGGAAGCGGAAGTTAAAGAGCCGAGGGAGATTCGATGTGCCATTCGAGCCGTGATCAGATCTCTGGTTGCCTGGGGCAAAAGGTTGGGTTTCACGCTTGCACCGGGGCAAGCGTGCCCCTGATTACTGAAGCCGAAGCTCACCCCGCATGCTCACGCGGACACGAGCGTGGCACCCGGCACGATTCCGGGGCTCCGTGTCCTCTGGTTTGCAACGCGGCCTGTCGTTGCATCGAGGCAACATGTGTCGTTTCTTCGGCCCGTTCCGTCACCAGCTTACCAAGCATGGAGTAAGATGGGCGAGCAGGTCTGAATCTGTCATGTGACCAATTCCATCCGACCATCTGAGAGACAAATCCATGACTCGCTTCCTTCCCTCGATCTCCCGATTCCTGCAGAGCGAAGATGGCCCGACTGCTGTTGAGTACGCCGTGATGCTGGCCTTGATTCTCGTTGCTTGCATCACAATCCTCACCACGCTCGGTCAGAGCGCCAGTGCTACGTTCAGCGGCGTGAACAGTACGCTGGGAAGTGGAAGTTAAGGAGCCGCGTGGAGAGTCGTTGCGCAATTCGAGCCGTGATCAGATCTCCGGGTGCCTGAAGCAGAGCCAAGCGATGCACCAGAACCGGGGCCGCTGCCCCGGGGCGCCCACGACTCCGCCCCAGCCACCCGATTCGAGAAAATGGTCACTTTCTCACACGCAACTTCTTAACCAATTGCTTGGAACCGCCTCCGCCACCAGTGGCGGGCGAAGAGCGCGCCGGCTGAGCCTACGCCCAGCAGAATCAGGGTCGAGGGCTCCGGCACCGAGCTCACCTGAATGGTGGCCAGAAGGTCGTTCGGGGAGATCAAGTGCGAGATGGTGTAGTTGTAGGGCGTTTCCTTGCCCAGGATGCTGTTTAAATAGGACGTGTAGTCGATCGGGCCGCCAAAGACCGGGTTGATCGTGCCATTCTCGGCGACATGATCTTTGGCGTTATCGCTCAGGATGAACGCGGCCCCGAAATTGATGTTGTCGACCTCGGTGCCGGCGTCCCAGACGTTGCGTCCATAGATCTGGATGGTGAGCGGACCGAGGAACTGGCCCGACGCGCCATAGACGTGAAAGGCCAGAGGGTTGGCGTTGCCCATGAAGAAGTCGTTGGACGGCACGACCATGGCGGCGAAGCTCAGGTACTGGTCGGTCGAGGGGTTAGCCACATTGACGGTGGTCGACACCGAACTACCCGGCCCGTAAGGAGAACCGCCCACGACGGTCGGCACGCCGTGACCCAGGAAAGTGGCCTGGAGTCCGGAGCTATCGCCGAGCTCCGCGACAGCCTCCAGTGCCGTGGAGGCCTTTGTGCCGGGCGTGTACGTGGTGAACGTACCGTCATGTAGCCCGATCCAGACCGGCGAGAATGCGAACCCTCCGGCCGGCTGATCGCTGGTCACGGTAATTTCCAGTTCTCCGGCCGCCAGGGGCCCCCCAAAAGCCAGGGCGATGACGCTCGTCAAGACTCGTAACTTCCGTGGCAAAAAGGCATTGCGCATGGAGGTTCACTCCTTTGGTTGAGTTGAGATTCGTTCGTCCTTCCCTACAATCGGACACGCCCGCGCAGGGTGTCCGACCGTGAGTCGCCGGAACGGCCCGAGCGTTACAAGGCCGCGGAGAAAAAAGAGTCGCCAGCCGCTTGAGCCGGCAAACCGACCGGATTCAGGACACCCCGGGTAAGGACACCTCAGCAACGGTTCTGGGGACACCGTCCTTGATTGTCGAGTCTTATGTGATGTCGCCGGAACTCGAAGCAAAAAGGGCTCAGTCTCCCGACTGAGCCCGTGCTCCGCTACGTCCAAAAAGGCGAAGTCAGTCCAAGCAAGGGTCTAATTCCCCCCCGGACTTCCCCAAGGCACAGGCAATCTTCTCCAGGGTCAGGTGGCTCGGACTGTGTTCACCGTTTTCCAGTCGACTGATGTGGCTCTGCCCCAAACCCGCTTTTTCAGCCAACTGCTGCTGCGTGAGACCAGCCGCTTCCCGCTCCGCTCTGATCTTTTTGCTGATGAAGTCCGTCCACTTCTGAAACCCCTCCGGCACGGGAGGTTTCCGCTCGGTCAGTGGGAGAGCCTTAGCCTCGACGCAGGGCGGACCAGCGAGGATCTCCTCCATCGCCTCACGTATGGCCTTCGCCTGCTCGGGAGAATCGGCCTTTCGCCACTCCTGGAGTAATTCGAACAGATCATCCCGGTCAGGTTCTGGAAGTTTCCCGATCCGGTCTATCAAAACTGACAGAGCCAGGATCGCCGCCCTGACTGGCTCAGGCAAAATCCCGAGCGAATCAGACAAACCGCTTGGGCTCTGAGTGGTTTCTCTCAACATCATACGACCTCTCGCCGCCATGGGCGCTCATTACAAGGCAAACCGAAATCATTCTTTCGACTGACAAACCCTCATGAGTCTGCGCATACGAATGCGGACATGAGGCTCCGTTGGACCTTCGTTTTCTTTCTTGATGGCACCGATCACAACAATCTTCCGAGTCGGCTTGTCCACAAAGTAGAATACGCGGGCATTGATCTTGCCTAGAATCCCGCCCTTATCACGAATCTCGAAAAACTCTTCAATTGGTCTAACATCAACGGTATCACTGTGGGTCGGATCGGACTGACGCGCCAGTTCCCGAACCTGATCCGCGAGGTGATAGTACTGGGCTTCATCGAGAAACTTCATCGCCTCTTGGAATGCGCTGTCCAAAACGTCTACATTCCACTGGTATCCTGGAGGAGGACCATCGCCCTGCTTGACACCAATCTTGATGGGCTTCTTAGTAGGATTAGAATCCACTAAACTCTCCTTAATTAATTTATAACTAGCTTAAATAAGGGAACCATATCGGTCATCGTACACTGGAATTATACAGCGAATATGCAGCGCGTCAAGCGGATTATGCAACGATCTACATAAAGTCGTAGCCTCATTCGGAGCCCCCAACGGGCGTATCCCCGTCGGTGAAGCTCCCCGTGCGGTCTGGTAATGCGGCGGGTCAAGAGACGCCGCCGAACTGCGTCTTCTCCCACCTTCGTCGTTCACTTCCAACGTCCCTAGCCGGGCGGCGCTTGGGCCGGTAAGATCACCGTTTCTCCGTAGGTCCAGCGGTCCGGAGGCGTGGACGCCTGGGACCTACGGCAAACGGAAGACCGGATACAGGACACCCGGCGCATGCTGGGCCGCAATCTCGACGTGTCCCGTGCGAAAGGAGATCTGGCGGTGGTTCGAAGATTTGTTCCGCTTTTGTGGTCGGCTGGCCTTAGCCTGGCCCTGGCGCTTTCGTGGTTGAGCCCCGCATCCGCTCAGGAGGGTAAGGTCAAGGCGGAAGTCAAGAAAGAGCTCGCCCCGGCCGAGGCACCCAAGCAAGAGGCTGCCGCCGCGAAGGAGCAGCCCAAGGCCGAAGCGCCCAGGAAAGAGGCTGAGAAGCTCGCCGAAGCTCCTCTTCCGACCGTTCCCAAAGAGGTCGAGGAAAAACTCGAGAAGGCGCGTAAGGCGGTAGCCGAGGCCATCGTGGCCGCTGAGGACGCCGGACTTGTCGACACCTCGATCGACCCGCCCCCGATCCTCGACATCTTGGTCAAGGGCTACGCGCTCGACGCCCGGACGCTCAAGAACCCGGCCGCCAAGAAAAATTACTGGGCCGTTTCTCCCGAGGTCTTTTGCGGCTGGTTCACCGGTTATGGCAAGTCGATGGAGGGCGTGACGATCAACCCTCAGACCGACCTCCGGATCATCAACCCCAGCGGCGGGCTGAAGGCGTACTACGAGCAGCGGGCCGCCATGCTCAACAAGTACATCGACGAAGTGCGGAAGGCCAAGGGACCAGCACCGGCTGCGGCTGCCAGACCGGCTGCGGCTGCCACACCGGCTGCGGCTGCCAGACCGGCTACGGCTGCCACACCGGCTGCGGCTCCGACTCCTTCACCCAAGCCGGAGGAAGTCAAGAAGAAATAAGGCCGGCGGGTGGCTGTGGTGGAGCGGCAGCGACACCACAGACATGCCCGCGCGTGGCCGTCAAGTTATGGCTGCTGGGGCATTCTGCCCCAGCCACCCTTCCGCGATGCCCTTTCTGATGGCTGTACGCGCCGCGCCGTCGGGGTGACTCGCTCAGGAAAGACCTTCCGCGGGGTGACGATGCGCCGCCAAAGCCATCCGATCGAGGCCGTGTTCCGTGACGCCAAACCCAGTCTCGAAGGCCACCGCCATTCTGCCGATCCTGTCGCTGGCCTGCGAGGCGGCCACGCGTCTGTGCGCTGTCGGCGTGCTGATCATGCCCGAAGGGAACATGGAATGGGAGCTCGTCCGCTCGGTCTGCGCGGGGGCCCCGGCGGTCTTCGTGGCGTCGTCGTCCCCACGCCAGATCGAGGCGATCCGCAAGCTCGGTCTCAAAGCCATCGAGGTTGAGCCGACCGAAGCGGCCATCGCCGAACGCATCTCGCTGGCCTTGATCGAGGCCGTCGCCAACGACCAGCTCAAGGCCGGCGTCCGGATCGTCGTTGTCTATTCGGGCTTCGAGGCCGAGGCCATCGACTCGATGTCCGTGATACGCGTGGGCGAGCACCTGGAGCGTCTCTCGGCGCATGACCTCCGGGCGCTCGAGACCTCCGTCCCTTTTGAGACCCTCAAGGCCGTGGTCGATACAGCCGTCGAGATCGGCCGCGAGGGCCGTGAAGGGAAGCCCGTCGGCACTTTGATCGTCGTCGGCGATGCGCGCAACGTCCTGTCGCGCACGCGTCCTTTGGGCTTCGACCCGTTTAAGGGCTATCGCCGCAAGGAGCGCAACGTCCGCGACCCCCGCGTGCGTGAGGCGATCAAGGAGATCGCCCAGATGGACGGCGCCTTCATCGTGGCCAGGGATGGCACGGTCGAAGCCGCCTGCCGGCTGGTCGACGCCCCCATGACCGGGCTGACCCTCCCCAAGGGTCTGGGCACGCGGCACTGGGCCGCCGCGGCCATCACCGAGGTGACCCGGGCAGTGGCCGTCGTTGTCAGCCAGTCCAACGGCACCGTCCGGCTCTTTCAAGATGGCGACATCATTCTCCGCATCGCTCCCACGCGCCATGCTCGGGCCATGAAGTGGCAGGAAACCGAGACCGAGCCGGCACTACCCCAGCCCAGAATCGAACGGGACAAAGAGAAAGAAAAACCGATCCCGCCCAAGGCTAGCGATTCCGGGCCGCCGGTTCCGTCGCGATCGTCCTAGCGATGCCCCTGAGCAAGAAAGGAAGAGATCCTGGCACCGTCAACGCTGCAAGGAAAACCCCCTGAGGCGAAAGCGGACCGCCGCACGTCCTGGTTCTCCAGACTGTTCATCGAACCGCTGTACCGGGTCCTCTTTGGGCCGCCTCTGGTCGATGGACTGGCGCCAGACTCTCGGGTCGAGGCCTTCGTGCTTGTGGTCGGCGGGGTCGGCGGTTTCGACCTCTGCGGCACCGGCCTGCGCTACGTGCTGGGACGCGTGGGCATGCCCTATGCGATCCACGTCTTTCCCTGGGGGCACGGGCTGGGCCGCTGGCTGGCCGACCTGACCGATGTGCCCCATCGCGACCGCAAGGCCGAGCTGCTGGCCCAGATCGTTGTGCGCTTCAAGGAGCGGAATCCCACGGAGCCGGTTTATCTGATCGCCAAGTCGGCCGGTTCCGCGGTGGCCGTGGGTGCACTCGAGAAGCTGGGCGAGAACGCGGTCGAGCGTGTGGTCCTCTTGGCCCCGGCGCTCTCACCAACTTACGACCTGACCGCCGCGCTCCGCGCAGTGGCCCAAGAGATGGTCGTCTTTTGGTCGCCTTGGGACGTCTTCATCCTGGGGGTGGGAACACGCGTCTTCGGCACGGCCGACCGGGTGCGAACCGTCGGTGCGGGGCTTGTCGGCTTTCGCGTCCCAACGCAGGAATCGGACCCAGAGCGGGCAAGCCAGTACGCCAAGCTCACCCAGGTCCGATGGAGGGCCCGGATGGCCTCTACCGGCCATCTCGGCGGTCACTTCGGTCCGGATTCTCCGGTTTTTCTCAGGAAGTACGTCGTGCCCCTGCTGCGGAGTGGTCCACGCGGCCAGTCATGAATCGGCGGCCAAGATCAAGCCGGTGGGAAACCGGACCGATATCCTTATGGCCCGGGCCGCAGGTTGCCCCGGGACTCGCCCTGGAGGTCAACCAGGGTACGCTCTACGGGTGAACTGACGCGAGGTTTTTTTCCCTTGCGACACGATTGTGACACTCGAGTCTCCGGATTGCAGCCCTCTTCCGGCGGAGTTCAGCTCACTCCGCCGGGTGCAGACCGTGATCCGGGCGCTTGGCTGCACCGGCGGAACGTGAAGTGCGGGGTAAGCGATCTTACCTGGCTTTCGGTCCGCGCTTGCCCGTAAGAACTGGCTTCCTTGAAGCCGCACCGCGCGGCGGTCTCCGCCTTTTCAAAAGGAGACATCCCCAACCCCCTGATGCCGACGCACCGGAGGGGCGGGGCCGCCCGCATTTGGCATTTCCCTGTGAACAGGGACGATTACACACCCGTCTGGCCTCATTTGTGCAGGCAGTGTCACACGGCTCTGGGTCCGGCCGTCTCGTCGTCCCCGAGCCAGAGTCAAGTGCGACGACCCCAAAGGGACGAATGCAACAGTGGCGGAAACTGTTAGCCTGATCACTCGGTGAGCGGCAACAGTCCCTCTAGAATTGAACGGCGGTAGAATTCAGGTCTGAGCAGGATCGAGTGGCAGCAGCCGTGTGAATCGCCAGAGATTCTCCCAACGGAACTACGGTTGATCGCAGTACGCACATCGGGCTACGCTCAAGTTGATTGGAGCGGAAGATGTCGGACTACCCTGAAGCACCAGCAGAAGCTGCGCGGCCCCGGCTCGGCACGATCAGCTCGCTGGCAAGGCTGGCACTGATCGGTGCCGCTCTTGGGGCGGTCGCAGGAGCGTTCGCCTATCTCGGCGGGTGGTTCACTCCGAATGAGCTTACCCCCACTCGGTTTGCCGACGCTTTCGAGCACGTCGATGGAGTCCACCCCGGCTTCCGTCGCAATCATGCCAAGGGGCTAGGCGTCGCCGGGTTCTTCGAAAGCAATGGCAATGGCGTCCGTCTCTCCAAGGCGGTTGTCTTTCGACCCGAGCGATTGCCCGTGATCGGCCGCTTCTCCTTGTCGGGCGGACAGCCTTTTGCCGCCGACATGCCGGAGACGGTGCGCGGCCTGGCACTTGAGTTTTCCCTGCCCGGCGGCGAGCTGTGGCGAACCGCGATGATCAACCTGCCGGTCGTTCCGGCCAGCACTCCCGCGGCGTTTTATGAGCTGGTTCTGGCGTCGGCACCCGACCCCAAAACCGGCAAGCCTGATCCAGACCAGATGAAGTCGTTTCTGGCACGGCATCCCGAATCCGAGGAGGCGATGAAGGTCATCAAGGGCCGGGCGGTCTCATCCGGGTTCGGCAACAGCACGTACCACGGTTTGCATGCGTTTCGCTTCATCAATGCGGCGGGCGATTCCATACCGGTGCGCTGGCTGATGATGCCCGAGCAGCCGTTCGAGGCGGCAAGCACCGCTTCGGCACCCCACGACAAAAACTATCTCTTTGACGCGCTCGTCACACATCTCCAGCGCCAGCCGTTGCGATGGCATCTCATCATCATTGGACAGCCGGGCGATCCCACCCACGACCCCTCCATCCCCTGGCCGGAGGGGCGGGAAAAGGTGGATGTGGGAACTCTGACGCTGGATCGAGTGGAGAGTGACGAAACCAGTGCCGCCACCAATATCAACTTCGACCCTTTGGTGTTGCCGGTGGGCATCGCGCCATCGGATGATCCATTCCTGAGCGCCCGCTCGGCGGTGTACTCGCAGTCCTTTACCAGGCGTGCCGGCGAGACGAAGCAGCCAGGCGCGACCCCACCAGCCGTCGTACGTAAAGGAGGCTGAACATGTCAACGGAGCGCCGCCAATTCACCGCCTTCTCGCGACTGCTGCACTGGACGATGGCCGCGATGGTCTTGACCATGCTTTGTATCGGCGTCAGCATGGTCGTCTCGTTGGCCAACTACCACGTGCTCGTGTCCATCCATCGCCCGCTCGGTATCGCGATTCTGATCTTGGTCGTCGTTCGCTTTGTGAACCGGCTCTTGAACCCGCCGCCTCCCTTTCCTGCCACGATGTCGCGCGCGGAGCGGCTGGCGGCAACGGCGTCCGAACTCACGATGTATGGCTTGATGTTCGCTCTGCCGCTGGTCGGCTGGGGCATGCTGTCGGCGGCACACTATCCGATTGTCCTGTATGGACCCCTGCATCTGCCTAGCATCCTTCCGCACAATGCGATGCTGTATGCAGTGCTTCGGAAAGCGCACACCATCCTCGCGTACTTCTTTTTCCTGACTTTCATCGCTCACTTTGGGGCGATCTCGTTTCACACGCTGGTGGTGAGGGATCGAATGATCGAGCGGATGGCGCCCTGGAGCATTCGGCCCTAGGAAGCTTCAACTACCCATTTCCCCTGGCTGGGAGAATCATTCAAACTCAGAGATTACATCGGCGGCACGGTCATCCAGCATTCCGCTCCACTGCTTCGTCCAGGCGAAGATCCTCAGGCCGGCGAAGGTCCGATCAGCCGCGAGGAAATCTGGAGCGCGGCCGAAGCACGAATTCCCGCTCGGGGCGAGCTGTTCCACCGGGCTGATGATTCGACGTGGTGGAAAGCGAAACTCTCCGAAATGACCAGTGCCTTCGAGACCAAGCAACCAGTGTGCTAATACCCGCTCACTGCCGCCTGCCGCCTGCCCACTGCTGGCCGGCACTGGCTTGCCCGAGGCCGCAGGCGCCTGTAAAACTCACGGAGAGAAAAGAACCTTCTCGCGAGTGCGTGGAGTCAGAGAAAAACCATGAGTCATCCAGTTGCGACAATTGCGCAGGTGCGCGGGCGCGAAATCCTTGACAGCCGGGGCAACCCGACGGTTGAAGTCGACGTGATCCTCAGCGACGGCACGCTCGGCCGGGCCGCTGTCCCTTCGGGCGCGAGCACCGGTATTCACGAGGCCGTCGAGCTGCGCGACGGCGACAAGAAGCGGTACCTCGGCAAGGGCGTGTCCAAGGCCGTGGCCAATGTCAACCAGGCGCTGGCCAAGGTGGCCATCGGCCGCGATCCCTGCGACCAGGTCGGGCTCGATCATGCCCTGATCGCCGCCGACGGCACGCCGAATAAGGGCAAGCTCGGTGCCAACGCGATCTTGGGCGTCAGCCTGGCCGCGGCCAAGGCCGCCGCCGCTCTTCACGGGCTGCCCCTGTATCGCTACATCGGCGGGGTCAACGCCCGGGTGCTGCCGGTGCCCATGGCCAACATCATCAACGGCGGCAAGCACGCCGACAACAAGATCGACTTCCAGGAATTCCTGGTGATGCCGGTGGGCGCCAAGTCGTTCTCCGAAGGCATCCGCATGGTGGCCGAGGTCTTTCATCAGCTCAAGGCCGTGCTCAAGCAGGCCGGCCACAACACCAACGTCGGCGACGAAGGCGGCTTCGCCCCCAACCTCGACAACGAAGAAGCCATCAAATTCATCCTCGACGCCGTCGGCAAGGCCGGTTACACGCCCGGTCGCGACAAGGACATCGCCCTCGCGCTGGACTGCGCCAGCTCCGAGCTGTTCGACGAGGGCGACAAGAAGGGCTACAAGTTCTGGAAGTCAGCGCCCGACAAACTCTTCTCCAGCCAGCAGATCATCGACCTCTGCGCCGCCTGGGTCGAGAAGTACCCGATCATCTCGATCGAGGACCCGCTGGACCAGGACGACTGGGCCGGCTACGCGGCCTTTACCAAGGCACTCGGTGGCAAGGTGCAGGTCGTTGGCGACGACTTTTTCGTCACCAACACTGAGCGCCTCTCCAAAGGCATCGCCGAAGGCTGCACCAACAGCATCTTGATCAAGGTCAACCAGATCGGCACCCTAACTGAGACGCTGGAGGCCATCGAGATGGCCCACCGCGCCGGGTTTACCTCGGTGATCAGCCACCGCTCCGGTGAGACCGAAGACGCCACGATCGCCGACATCGCCGTGGCAACCAACGCCGGCCAGATCAAGACCGGCTCGGCCAGCCGCTCCGACCGCATCGCCAAGTACAACCAGCTTCTTCGCATCGAAGAAGCGCTGGGCGCTGACGCCATCTACGGACCGGGACCAAAGCGCCGCGGCTGACCCTTCAGGCTACAGAATAGCGTCGTTTCCGGGAGTTCACGCTCGCGACTCTAGCGAGCGTGAACTCAAATTGCTTTCGTCCGTGTCGGGTGCCACGCTCTCGCGCAGAGTGAGCGTGCCGGGATGGGCTGCCGGCGGAACCTCACCTTCGACGTGAGCGGAGACCGGGCTGTGTCACTGAGCTGAGCGATCCTCATCGGCTCGGGCGATTCACTCGCAAGAACTGGCCGCGTAGTTCGGCAGTTGCCCGAATCGACTGATCGATTCGTCGAGCCTGACCGGCGAATTCAGGATCAACCGTGCAGACAATAATCCCGCCGTGCTCGATCCTCTCGTTGTGCAGCCGGATGAAGTCTCTCCGGTTCAGGGTGAGAAGGGCGCGCCCCTCCGACATTGCGAGGCGAAGCACCGCGTCGTCCGGAACTCGGTCGTTTCCGCTTCCTCGCTCTTGAATGGTCACCACGTCATGGCCCAGGTTTCGCAATTCCTGCACGACAGCGAGCGGAAAAATCTCGTCCGCGTACAGAAGCGCCACGGCTACTCCTCTTCGTTTTCGCGGATCTCCTGTTCGATCTTCTCGCGATGGCGGTCAGCGTACGACCACGCTTGGAGAAGATCCGCCCGCTCGAGGGTCGGATAATTGCGCAGGATTTCATCGGCCGAGACGCCGAGCTGCCGCATCCGCTCCAGGACCCATACCGGAATCCGGGTGCGTATGAGTCGTGCCGCACCACCGCAAACCCCGGGCGTTTCGACGATCAGTGGGAAGTCAACGGGAGAGAAGGATTGCGATTGTCCCGACCTGGATGTGCCTGAGAACGACAAGAGCTCCGGAGAAAGCGCGACAAGCAGCTTTTCCCGCTCGGCCTGATCAAGCTTGGCGATTTGTGCCAGGATCGTCTCGACTTGTGTCATGACTTCGCCAGGTGAGTTCGAGCCGTTCGCAGGTCTCTCCGTCTTGCAAAATTATCTCCCTGAAAGTGTCGATTTTCCAGGGCCATACCCGTGTCAGGTGCCACGCTCACGCGTAGAGTAAGCGTGACTGGATAAGATGTTAGCACCTGCCCGCCCGACACGCTCGCTTTGGCGCGAGCGTGGCACCCGGCAAGTGGGTCGGTGCGTCTTACCTTCTCCTGAGGGAGAAGGTGGCCGAAGGCCGGATGAGGGGAGATCCATCACCACGCCGGCCTCGACACCCCTCATCCGCCGCTGCGCGGCACCTTCTCCCTCAGGAGAAGGTATGATCGCTACCTCCTAGCCATCACCTACTGCCCACTTCATTCCCCATTATGAGCCAGATAGGCTTCGACCATCAGCACGTTCGGCCCGGCGCGGCGGATGATGGACAGCCGCGTCTCGGCGCTGGAGACTTCCTCGAGCTGCTCGGTGACGAACCACTGAAGGAAATTGAGCGCGATGTAGTTTTTCTCTTCGGTGGCCAGCGTCACCAGGTCGTTGATCTGCTGAGTCGTGACTATCTCGGAATCAAGCGCCAGTTGTGCAGCGTCGATGGCGGACTCGAACTGGCACCGAGGCGTCGGGAGTCCCGGAAAGGAGATTTTGCCGCCGGCATCGAGCAGGAACTTGATAAACTTCAACGCATGGTCGCGCTCTTCGACAGCCTGTGCGTAAAAGATTTTCGCCAGCCCGAAGAGCGCATCGCCCTCGAAGTACGCGGCGATCGCCACGTACTGATGCGAGTTGCCGAACTCGTAGCCAATTTGTTGGTTGAACGCATGATTGATCTTTTCGCTGATCAGCATCGATAATTCTCCGGGTCTAAGAGTCAATTCACCAGGATGGTCCCACACAATAAAACCGGGAGGGCGAAGCGCCAGCCAGGTCGGAATCGACTGGCACGGCGGGAGCCTCGCCCTCCCGGAGATCTTGCATGGGTTGGAATCTCTGGGATCACATTCTCGCTCGTCGGCCCGGTTTTCTCAAGCGTCGGGTTGCTTTCGCACAAGTAAGATCCCTCTGCGCGGCGCGGGCCGCACACCCCGTCGCGCAGAACGGGAATTCCGGAAATAGAGATACAGTTGGAATCTTGGTCGCTAAGACGCCGCGTGGCCGGGGCCGAATCCCGGGTGCTCATTGGGAGATTTGGGTACGGTGTTCCGTCAGCTCCACGGTGGAAGTTCAGTTGAACAGCGTTAGAATATTCGATCATAACCGCGGCTGAATCGCATGGTCGTGTTCGCCGCCTTGCATCTGGGAGGAAACACCGATGCTGATGTCCGCCGCCCTTTACCGGGAGTCTCTCCGCCGGTTCAACCCGGTCGTGTTCGTGAATGGACCCCGCATCGAAAGCGTGGCCGATGACCCGGTCCTCGCCCCTGGTATCAACGCGATCGGCATCACCTATGACTTTGCCTTAGAGCCGGAGTACGGGCCCCTGATGCTCGCGACGCAGCGTTCGAGCGGACGCGAGGTCAATCGCATGCTGCATATTAATGAGACGAGCGCCGACCTCCTTTCCAAGCTTGAGGCAGTACGGCTTTTGTGCAAGCACAGCGGCTGCGCGCAACGCTATCTCACGCACGATGCGCTCAATGCGATCTGGCAGGCGACGTACCGCATCGATGCCGACAAGGGAACCGACTATCACGAGCGTTTCGTGACCTACCTGCATCAGGTCCAGGATGAGGACCTGACGCTCGGCGTGGCAATGACCGACGCCAAGGGCGACCGATCCCTGCGCCCGCACGAGCAGCTCGTGCCCGAGACCTACGTGCGCATCGTTGAGCGCCGAGCGGACGGGATCGGCATCTCGGGTACCAAGGCGATCGTGACCGGGGCGCCCTACGTCCATGGCTTCCTGGTCATGCCGTGCCGCAACATGGAGCGTGAGGACGCCGACTTCGCCGTCTGCTGTGCGGTCCCCTTGGACGCGCCGGGTCTGACCATCGTGGCTCGCCCGGCGGGCCGACCCGGTGAGAATGGCGCCGTGTTCACGGGCAAGTACGGGCAGTCGACGGGTGTGGTGCTCTTCGACAACGTCTTCGTGCCGCACGAACGAATTTTCCTCGCCGGCGAGTGGGAGCATTCGGGTTTCCTCACCTCGACCTACGCGACACATCACCGGCATAGTTGCATCGGCGCGCGGGCCGGGTTCGGCGACCTGCTGATCGGGGCCGGCGTGCTCATGATTGAGGCCAACGGCCTGGATGCCTCGCGACACGGGCATGTGCGCGATGCGATGGTCGAGCTCATCAAGATCGTCGAGGGCTTCTTCGCCTGCGGCGTTGCGGCTTCGGTCTACGGCCTCAAGGACGGCTCCGGAAACATCCAGCCGGACGGCGTCTTCAGCAACGTGGGGAAGCTCCTGCTGGCGACTCAGATCTACGACATGCAGCGCCTGGCGCACTACGTCTCAGGCGGTCTGGTCGTGGCCCTGCCCGGCCCCGATGAGGATCACAACCCGGCAACCGAGGCGAGCCTGTCGGCGGTGCTCGCCGGCCGCCCGGACATCCCAGCGCGGCGGCGTCTTGAAGTGGCACGTCTTCTGGAAGATCTGACCGCGTCCTACTCAGCCGGCTGGTATTCGATCATCAGCCTGCACGGCGGCGGCTCGCCCGAGGCGATGAAGCGCGAGATCTGGCGGCAGTACCCGATCGAGGAAAAGGTGGCGCTGGTCGAGAGCCTTCTCGAGCGGGGCGTGGCCGGCGACATCGTGCAGCCGCGCAGTCGTCAGCCCGGCCGCTGCTGCACGACCGGCTGCCAAGTGCCAGAGCCGCTACACGCCTCCATCGAGATATCCGAAAAGGTGGAGTAAGAGAAGCCAAAAGTCCGGGACAGCTCCCCTGCCCAAGGCATCCCGGGACGTCTAGCCTGAAGGGGCGTCCAACGTCCCGGGGGCGAAGCCGGGTAACGATGCAGCTACGTTGCGACTACTTACTCAGCGACAACTCGATTCGGCGATTCTTGGCTCGACCCTCGGCGGTATCGTTGGAGGCCACAGGGTGCTCGCTGCCGAGTCCTGCGGTCGTGATCCGGTACTGGACACACCGGGAATTGGTCGAAGCCCAAGAACCGGCTTGATTGGCAATCGCCGCGACGCCCTCGGCATTGTCGCCCCAAGCCAAACCTCGAAATGATCAGTTGGGTCCGACAAATAATCAAGTCTAACAAAGATCGCGATCCGACGCAAGCGAGCAGTGCTGGCTTTTTTTGAGATTTTCCGATGTGTCGAATTCGCACGAGGGAGTTCCGGGGACACCGCGCGCATCTTTGTCGCTACAGTTACCACACATGGTGGTCTGGAGAATAATTCCCGGACGTCAGACCGAGTTATTAAGAGCGAGTTATGAGTTATTCCGACCCGGCGTCTCACGCCTAGGCGTTTGGCCCCCTCGGTCAAAGAAACCAACAACTCCGGCTGACCCCGCAGGCACGTGGTGTCTCGTGAATTGCGTGCGCCACCAACGAGGACGGCCGCCGTTCCGGGGCAGACTTGGCAAAATGCGGTGCCTGTGATAGGGTGAAACTGATAAAAGCCGCGAAGGGACGCATATGAATACCGCCGCTACCCACGCCAGCGAAAACGAAGTGACCATCCTCGCGCGTATCCTCGGCAACGAGAACGGTCAACTCCCCAAGCATCTGGCGCGCTACATCCTCGGTCTCCAGATCAGCGAGCGGGACAAGGCCCGAATGCATGAGCTGGCCGTGCGGAATCAGGATGACGATCTCACGCCTGCCGAGAAGGAGGAGATGTACGCCTTCGGCAAGGCGGCGAGCCTGCTTTCCATCCTCAAATCCAAAGCCCGCCGCACGCTTGGCATCAAGCTCGACACGCGCAATGCGTCCTGACGCCGACCATGGATGCGGCACTCACGCGACTGGTCTGGCAGCGGGCCAAAGGACGCTGTGAATACTGCCAGATGCCCCAGGCGGCCGACGACGCTTCGTTTGAGATCGATCACATCATCTCCCGGAAGCATCTCGGGCCGACCAAGGCGAACAATTTATGTTTGAGCTGCTATTATTGCAATTCTTTCAAGGGATCGGACCTGACGAGCCTTGACCCAAAGACGCGCAAGATCACGCCGTTGTTCCACCCCCGCCGCCACAAATGGGGGAAGCATTTCCGCTGGCAGGGCGCCTACCTGATCGGCCGCACGCCGATCGGCCGCGTTACTGTCGCCTTGCTCCAGATCAACGACGAATACCGGGTCGAACTCCGCGAACAGCTGATGGAAGAAGGCGTCTTTCCCCCCGCATAACCAGCATGTTTACATGATTGTGTGTCATTACAATAATCGTATGTGTATCAGTAAAATGTCACTAATTGCCGATTTATTGTGGAATGCAGCAAGGGTGTTCTGAATTCCCAGGACACAATACTAAACCTCCGAGAATTAAGTATGGTGGCTCCAGAAGTGGACCTGGGGCCATGGCGGCTAAACGACGGTGGGAGGCATTGGGCAGAATGCACAGGACCCGGGACGACAGCCCCACCCTCGCCGCGTCTCTGGCGTCGCTATCGCTCCACGACAGCCACCCAGACGCTTGTTGTGGTGCGTCAATGAAAGATTGATAGGTCGGAGCCGTGAAGACGGGGTCACGTCTCCGTGGAAGGGTGAGGAAGGAATCGGCAGGTCACATACATGGCTGGAGCATGTGCTCGTGAGGGAAGGCAGCAGACTGTGGAAGGGTGAGGAAGGAATAGGTATGTTACATGGATCGGCTTCCTTGCCTTGGTGACTTGTTGCGACCTCAGCGACCAAGACGGGTTGCCAAGAAATTGCGGGGAAGCCGAAGTGTTGTTTTGATTAGTGGCCCACCGTAAAGAGTGCAAAACTTGAACTGGGGAGATGATGTGATGAGGTCACGCCAGCCAGAATCTCGATGGGCGGTGGTCGTCTTCTTTCTCGCCCTCTGGACCTGTTCACCGTTCGCGGCCGAGGCGGCTCGACTCCACGTGATCATCGCGGCCGACAGGACATACCCAGGGATCGAGGCCGACATGGAAACCAGCCGGGACTTGTTCCTGACCGCGGTGGTCCGCAACACGCCACAAGACCAGTGCGCGATCTGGGAGATCAATCCGGACGACCAGAACGCCCCGCGTTTCCAGCGGTTCCGGACAACAATTCAACCCTTCGGCAACGTCCTGAGCCGCAGCACGATGCTGCGAGCCATCCAGGGACTCAGGGTCGAGCCGGACGACGTCGTGCTCTTCTATTACTGCGGACACGGCGCGTATTCTCGGACCTACGGCACCTACACTCTGGCTTCGGGAGACGGCGGACAAGGGGGTCTGTACCTCTCCGAAATTCGCAGCGTGATCGGGCAGCGGCGGCCGAGGTTTGGAGCCGTCGTCCTCGATTGCTGCAATAGCCTCAGGCCGTTGCTCGGCGAACCCCGCCCTTCCCTTCCGCTCGTAGAACACCGGGAGGACTTTTCCCCACTGTTCAAGGAACTTTTTTTCTCCAGGCCAGGAATGCTGTCGGTGACCTCATCGAAGCCCAACGAATATTCGATTATCGTGCCCAGGACTCGGTCTCCACGAGGAGATGAGGTGCCCGGCGTGGCGCTCTTTACCAAGCTCTTCTCCAGTGAAATGGAGGAAAGCATGGAAAATCCGCTCGGGTGGGACGATCTCTTCGGGAGGGTGCAAAGGAATCTCGACCAAGAGTTCGCCCAGATCTGCAATCGGGGCTTGATCCCCCTGGGCAACGGCAGGTACGTCCCTCAAGCCCGACAGACGATTGACTACCGTTGGTGATCACGAAACGAAACCCCAGAAAGTCAAAACGGGCCTCCATGAGCATGTGGACAAGAAAACCCTGCTAAGGGTGGCCATCCCGATTACGTCGGTTTCCGGGACTTTCTGTAGAGAAACCTCCGATCCACCTGGGAAGCCCCCGATCCCGTCCTGTTCTCCATCTCGAAATCAAGGCGCGAATCATTTCATCAGTCGTGAGTTTCGAGACGATAATTGGCCTCGGCGGAAGTCGCCGAGACGCGGAAAATCCCCTGATTCTGAGCCGACGCAGAACGAATCGGTGGACTTACCAAAGTTTCTCGTCGGTCTACTACCGAAAGGCCAAAACCGATGCGGACTCCCCAGTCGTTGAGAATGATACTGATGGGCGGACTGGCCGGCATCCTCCTGGGACTGGCGCTGATAGTCGTCTGGTACGCGAGACGGAACACGACCCAGACCTACTCCGAAACGACCGACGGAGTCCGCACGCTCTCGGTCGACGACTCCGCCGCAGGCGCCCCCGCGAAACTCGGCAAGAAAGCCGAAGCGCTGTCGAAAATCATCGAGATCCGCTTGAGGGCAAAGGAATACGACAAGGCGCTCGACCTGCTCAAACGGGCGCACGGCTTTGACAAAAACGAAAGGGACCAGATCTACCAGGACGCGGCCGACGCGGTGCTGAAGCCCGCGGTCGCGGGAGGCGAGAACGGGGAAAACTACCTCAAGGAGAACGGCGGGAAAGACGCCGTTTTAGAAAAGTTACAATATCTCTACAAGATCGAAAGACAAATTCCCGAGGGCCCGGTGAAGGTCAAGTTGCTGCTCCGGATGAGGAACGTCTACGACGCCCTCGGTCTGGGCGGAGGCGCGCCGGCGGGGCAGCCCAAGGGCTTGCCGGGGCCCGAAGCGCTGATCGACGACGCCACCACGGTCACGAACAACTTGCCGACGGAGGCCAGCGCGTGGTCGCACTGGGGGATTAAGGGAATTTTCGTGTTGCTCTTCGGAACGTTCGGGTCGGCCCTCACATGGATGGTACAGGAATTCGTCAAGACGGTGGCACAGGAATTTGCCAAAGAATATGGATCTGCTCATTTCAAGAACCTCGTCGGAGGTTTCCAGGCCACGCCTGATACCGGCGCCGCGCATCCCGTCGCCGTTACGGCCGTAACGACTGGGCCCGCCCCACCGACCTGATCCCACACGGAACGGAGATAAAGAGAACGTTCCCTTGCACCGGATCAATCAAGGAAACGAGTCACCCGTGGGAATTCCGGGGACACAACACAAAACTCCGGGAATTAAGTTTAATGTCTACGGAACTATCCCGAAATCAATCTTACTGGTCCGACGGCTCGTCGGGTTCGATCTGCGTCTCCGTCGTGTGTCCGTCCGTAGTCTCTGTGGTGCGTCCGCCTGCCGACTTTGAGATCGCTTGCAAGATGCGCTGGCGTGCTTGCGGCGAGAGCCGGGCTAGTTCCAGGCTTTGATCATCGAGCTTCGCGTGCTCCCGGCGCATCGCCGTGCGGAGAAACTGGAGCTGGTGGCGAAGCGTGCGGCACGACCCGCAGACGAGCAAGTGACCGCGGAGAGCCATCCGGTCGGCCAGGCTGAGGCGCTCTTCAAGCTCGTAAGAGGTCAGCATCGACGCCTCTTCACATCGCAACGTCAAGATGCGCAGCCACTCTCGGGACCAGGTCATGGCTTCCTCGGTGCACGTTCGGAGCCGGAGTCGAACCACTTGGATGTCAAACAGTCGCGCAAGAGCAGCCGGGCTCGGTGCAGCCTGACCCGCAGATTGCCCGGCGTCAGATCCAGGACCTTGCAGAGCTCTTCCTGATCGAGCTGCTCGAGCTCGCGGAGCACAAAGCTTTCCGAGAGCGTCCGGGGCAACCCGCTCAGGCAGCCGTCGAGAACACGCCAGAATTCGTCGTCCTGAAGCGCTTCGTCGGGCCGCTTCCACCGCGACGGTGCGTTGCGCCAGAATCCCTCGTTGGTGAAGAAGCGCTTGACGATCGCCCGCGAATCCGACCCCGCTTCCACCTCTGCCCCTGCCGATGCGCCCGATGGCCCGCCAACGGCCCCCTCACGCCGGTAGTGATCGCTGATCTTGTGCCGCAAGATCGAGAACAGCCAGGTGCTCACGCTCGAACGAAGCTCGAACCGATCATGCGACTGAAGCGCCGCTAAGAGCGTTTCCTGGACGAGGTCCTCGGCCGTCTCGCGATTGGCGACCCGAGCCCGCGCAAAGCGAAAAAGCGCGTCACCGTGGACCTCCAGCCAGGACGCGGCACCGGCAATCGCGCCTGATGGTTCTCGGGAATCAGTCTCGGACGCCGGTTCGGCCGCCATGCCCCATGGTCCCCCTCTTCAAACTCTGATCTTGCCAACCGGGAGGGCTCGATGCCAAGGGGCAATCGACCCGAGGCCGGGTAGCCTAAATTTCGGGAACATCATTCAAGGCTGCGAAGTTTGAGCAGAGTTTCCTTGGGAGCCGGTGCCCGGAAACCTGCGAAACTTGAACCTGGGTCGCACATGCGTTCAGGTGCCTGTTGCGTCAAACGACCTCGTCGCTATAATGAACAAAGTTCGACTATCGGGGCATGAAAGGCGTTTAGTTCAAGGGGGGATGTGGCTGTGGGAGTTTCACTGGGTGGAAGCGCGAAGCATTCTGTATCTCACTTCTTTTCGCCTCAGCACCTCACGAGCGCTAAGTTGTTCCGAGGTTTGGCGATAGGGATCGAATCGAAAGACGTGGTCGATGAGGCAGAGAAAACGAACCACAGGGCGTTTGTGACAGGCGCAGTTATCTTTTCTGTCTGCCATATCGAAGCGGCCATCAACGAATTGTACACGAGTGTATCCGGGGACCTCCCGCTCACTGTTGGAGGGCGTGTTGACCCGAAGAGAGCCTTGCTTACGGAACTATGGGAGGTGCTAGAAAAATATCCCACCCTGACTAAGTATCAAGTGGTGCTTGCGGCCTGCGGCTGCCCGGTCTTCGAAAAAGACAGGGACCCCTACCAGGCGACGGGCTTGTTGATTCGAGTGCGGAACGCGCTGATTCACTACCGCCCGGAGCGTTCCCACGCTCTCGATGAGCACAAGAAGCTTCGAGATCGCCTCTCCAACCGGTTCCCTGACAATCGTCTTGCTGAGCCAGGGTGTCTTTGGTTTCCACACCTCTGTTTGGGCGCTGGATGTGCAGCCTGGGCGGTAGCTACAGTTGAGTCCTTCATGGCTGATTTCCGTGGAAGACTCGAAATCCCGATGCCCAGATAGACCCACGATGGGGCAGACGCCCGGAAGCTAAGTAGGGTGGGTCAGCGCAGCGCAACCCACCAGTTTCCATCCGGTCGACAAGGTGGGTTGCGCTGCGCTGACCCACCCTACGACTCTGTGTAATCACATCCTGTCCGCCGGGAGGGCTCGATGCCAAGGGGTAATCGACCCGAGGCCGGGTGGATGGCTAGAGCGGTTTACAGTTGAGTTGCAGACAGGCGGGTGCCTATTTACCTTCTCCCTCGAGGGAGCGGGGGGAACCCCGCGCGCGGGGTCGGGCCGAAGGCCGGATGAGGGGGCTTCATCTCCCCGCTCGCCTTGGCGTCCCTCATCCGCCGCTGCGCGGCACCTTCTCCCGGGGGGAGAAGGTAGAACCGGAACCGTCTCGCTCGTCGATGTAAGCAATGCATGAGCAAAGCGCTCTAGCCCCCGATCCGCAGAACTTTCGCGCCGCGGATATGCTTCTCTTTCAGGTCCGAGAGTGCCCGGTTGGCATCGGCAAGCGGATATTCCTCCACCTCCGGCTTGATGCCGGCTTCCGCTGCCAGGCGCAGGAACTCGCGCACGTCGAAGCGCGTGACGTTGGCGACGCTCTTGATTTCCTTCTCCATCCACAAATGATCAGAATATTGGAGTGTTAGCAGCACTTCCTTGTCGATCTCTTCCTTGCGGATGGCGTTGATGACCAACCGGCCGCCCGGTTCTAAATTCACAAGTGCCTCGACGATCGGGGTCCAGACGGGCGTCGTATCGATGATGGCGTGCAGCTTTTCGGGCGAGGGCTCCGTCGTGGTTCCGGCCCACGCCGCGCCGAGCTCCTTGGCAAAAGCGCGTTCCTTTTCGCTGCGGGCAAAAACAAAGACGTTGGTGAGGGGAAATTGACGACGCGCCAGTTGAAGCACCAGGTGCGCCGACGCACCGAAGCCGGTGAGCCCCAGGTTTTGCCCATCCTTGATACCGGTCAGCCGCAGTGAGCGGTAACCGACCGCCCCGGCGCAGAGCAATGGCGCGGCCTCGGCATCGGTAAAAGCATCAGGAATCGGATGGGCAAAAGCGGCAGGCACGGTCATCATTTCCGCGTAGCCGCCATGCGCGTCGCGGCCGGTGCCCACGAAGCGCGCGCAAAGATTCTCTTCGCCGCGCCGGCAATATTCGCAGTGGCCGCAGGCGGAAAAGATCCAGGCCACGCCGACACGGTCGCCGATACGGAAGCCTTCCACGTCTTTCCCCATCGCTTCCACGCGGCCTACCACCTGATGGCCGGGGATCATCGGCAGGTGCGGCGGCGGGGTACGGCCTTCGATCTCGTCCAGCTCGGTATGGCAGACGCCACAAACGCCGACGCGAATCAAGAGCTCTCCCGTCGCCGCTACCGGATCAGGCAACTCAGCCATGCCAAGCGGTCTTGGATTCTCTCGGAACGAGGCGACGGCCGTCATGACCATGGCGCGCATGCGTAGTTCTCCTTCTCCTTGCGATGTCAGTGGCCATCAGCGGATTCTAGCAATAAGGACCGCTGCCCCGCCTCACGCAAGTGATCAATGGCCCGCGGATGCGTCCGGAAGCTGAGATGAGAAATTCACAAAGCGGCAAGGGAAAGGTGAGTAGGACAGCCTGATAGGCCAGGCAAATGACCTGGAAGGGACCGGAATAAGTGGATAGGATAGGTGCATCAAGTCGTGCTCCGTCGAAATCACGCTGGACCACCGCAGCGGCAGTCGCCAAATGCGTTCCGGGTCAAGACGGCAAATGGGACCGTACCCCCCGATTGATGTGACCCTTTGATGTTCTTCGTGCTTGACGTGAACCTCCTCTTGGCGAAAAGAGTCCGGCCAGAAAGCGAGGAAAGAGTTCCATGAGCCAGGTCCTCGAAGCGATCCCTGCCGGCTTACAAGGGCCCTCCATCGAGAAGCTCCGGACTTTCGCGCCGCGCGCTCCTCGGGCCGAACTGATCGCGCGCGGCGAGGCCCTGCGGAAGCAATGCCCGCGCAGCTCTCACGCCGTCTGGAATGCGCCTCATGACCGACCGGACCCGATCCGGCTGGTCGAGGAAGGCAACGTCGGGCGAATCCCCGAGCTGATCCCCCTACGACACAGCCGCATGCTGCCGTCGCCGTTCACCTTCTATCGCGGGACGGCGCTCAACATGGCGGTGGACCTGGCTGGCACACCCACCACGGGCTTTCGCGTGCAGGCGTGCGGCGATGCGCACCTGGGCAATTTCCGCTGCTTCGCCACGCCGGAGCGGCGGGTCATCTTTGACATTCACGACCTTGATGAGACGCTCCCTGCCCCATGGGAGTGGGACGTCAAGCGCCTGGCCGCCAGCTTCGTCCTCGCATGCCGCACGAACGGCTTGAGCGACGAGTGCGCCCGCGGTGCCGTGCTGAGCTGCGTCCGAACGTACCGCGAAGCCATGGCCCGGTTCAGCACGATGCGGGTCCTGGACATCTGGTATGCGCGGTTTGATGCCGAAAGGCTGATCGCGGACATCGAGGACGCCGACATCCGCGCGCGGACCCGGAAGCGCCTGGCCAAAGCGCAGAACGAGTGCGCTGTTGAGGACATTTTCCCCAAGCTCGCCGACAAGTCGGGTGAGACCCCGACGATCAAAGACAACCCGCCGTTTATCTACCATCACCTGGAGCGCGGGGAGGACGAATTCTACGCGCGGATCGAGGAAGTCTTTTCCCGTTACCGCGAATCGTTGCCGGATGACCGGCGTGTCCTCCTGGATCGATATGCCGTCAAGGACAAGGCCATCAAGGTGGTGGGCGTCGGCAGCGTCGGCACCGTCTGCAGCGTCGCGCTGCTGATGGCGGGCGAAAGGGACCCCCTCTTCCTCCAGATCAAAGAAGCGCGCCCCTCGGTCCTGGAGTCCTATGCGGGCCCGAGCGTTCATCCCAACCACGGGCAACGCGTGGTGAAGGGGCACCGGCTCATGCAATCGGCGAGCGACATTTTCCTAGGCTGGACGCAGGACAGCAGCGGCCGGCATTTCTACGTCCGCCAACTGCGGGACATGAAACTCAAGTTCCGCGTCGAACGGTTCGAGTCGGCCAAGATGGTCATCTTCGCCGAATGGTGCGGGGGCACCCTGGCGCGCGCCCACGCCCGTTCCGGTGAACCGGCTTTGATCAGCGGCTACCTCGGCAAGGCCGACACGTTTGATCAAGCCATCGCGGCCTTCGCGCTGACCTACGCCGATCAGGTCGAGCGCGATCACCAAAGCTTCGCGAAGGCCGTACGCCAGGGGAAAATCGAAGCCCGAATGGATGATGGCGTCTGATTCGTCCCGGCTGTTTGGTCGCGGAGGGTCGCAAGTACCGGGGGCAGCATAGGAACCTTTCGCGCGACAGCCACCGCGTGCGGGGGTGTCTCGCGAGCAACGGTCATTCTTTGCTCCTGCCAGAGCGAACGGCGTCAGGCGGGGCATTGCTCGCAAGGAAAGGCGTCAGTGCTCCAGGCCGGTTGCGCGGGAATTGCTCGTAACTTCGGTTAGGCCAGGCAGAACATCGGCCGAGAGAATAACGGGAAGTCCGGCGGGATTGCCCGGGGACACTATATAAAAGTCCGATAGTCGGTATGGTGTCCCCGAAATTGTTTAAACGTTCTCGATTGCACCTCTGGACGGGTTGAAACGAAGCGAGCCTTGGATCGTCACGGAGTCACCGGCTTCTCCCTTCACGCCAGGGTCCAGACGCGTCCTGTGGAAGACCGAGTAGTCCTTTGGGTCCACCCAGTTGAGGTGGGTGATGAAGAGGTTGTGGGGGAACCACCAGGGACGGCACGAGTATTCGAGGACCATGTCGTTGCGGCTGACTTCCTCGAACCTGGGGCCGGCGAATGTCTCCCCGGATGACGACACCAGGTCAATTTGAATCGTTCTCATGATCCATTGCGGGGACATCTTCTGAAATTGCTCGGCGGTCATTTTCAGCCCTTCCATTTCATGTTCGCCCCCGAGAAGATCGTCGGAGGCGGCGCATTCTTCTGGCGCTTGTCGTCCAACAACTTGGCCCGGTGCCACAAGAGCCGGCAC
Source organism: Isosphaeraceae bacterium (assembly GCA_052146555.1). GTDB lineage: Bacteria > Planctomycetota > Planctomycetia > Isosphaerales > Isosphaeraceae > Aquisphaera. Next base: position 25,245 of record JBKQMU010000083.1, on the reverse strand, counting down.
CGGGTGACATTGGGCTCACTTTTGCGGGACTTCTCCAAAAGCAGTGCTTAGGTATCGATGGCTTGCGGGGTGAAGACCTTCGTCCTGGAGGGATTGCAGTGAAAGCTCTCCCAAGACAGGGCTGGCTGCTGTTTGTCAATTGGCAGGACCCGGCCCTTGGGTGGCCGGGTCAAAGCGGGGCGTGGCCCGCTGTCTCGGGGAGAGATGTGATTCGGCGTGATCCCAACTGGTAATGGCCGGGTCAAAGCGGAGCGTGGCCCGCTGTCCTGGCCGAGCGGCGGCGGCGCTGAATTTGGCCCGGCACCCTAAACTTGCTCCAGTCCGCCACAAATCCGACAGAACTCACGCTTGATTGGGAACCCATAAAGGGGACAGATGAGGTCGTCTTCTGCTCTTTCGAGGACTCCCATGAAGCGAGCGAATCGTAACGCTCGCCAGTGGGCGTACCATACCTGCCTGATTCGGTCTCCTGTACGCCTGGCTCTCGTTGCGTCCATTTACTTGGCTCCATCAGTCATGCGTGAAGCCCGATTCACCTTGCCAACCTCGGGATCGGCCGGCATCGATCACATGCCATTTGATCCATTCCATCCCAGGGCAAACGCCTTCCTGGCGCGCACAGAGACGAGGGTCCCCCAAGGGGACTGATTGATCTCGTTCGGAGTTCGGGTCTTCTTTGACCTATTGGTGGATGTATGCTGGTGAGTCTATCCTGGCGGGTCGCTGGGTATGCACCGATCGACATTGACCTCGGTGTACGGCTCCATTATATCTATCCTAGGCACCGAAAATCAACCGTAAGTCGTTATTCACTAAACATTTATGGCACACAGTATCCGTCCCAGACCTGATACCGTGGAGCGTTCCCACAGTTCCGAGACGAACGAGCCGATCGTGGAGAGAATCAACAGTCCAAGAGCTATCGAGTAACCGTGGAGTCCTGGTCATTACCTGGGGACGGGTTCCGGAGACACGATGCGCATTTTTCTCGCAGCGGCCACCATGCATGAGGGCCGCGAGGACGTGGGCCCTTCTACCTCCGGAGCGAACAGCGCCCGGCGGAGAATCGCTTGCAAGATGTCTGCGCCAGGCCGGTCGCGCAAGATTTGACCGCAACTTCGGTTATGCCAAGCAGACCATCTGCCGGAAGAATCACAGGAAGTCCGGCGGCGCGGGCCTGCCAGGGAGCGACGTCGCCTTGGCCATCGCAGAAGCCCCCCCGAATACCGTGGACACAACGCAAAGTTCCGTGAATTAAGAATGGTGTCCTTTGAATTGTGGTCGAGCGCTACGGAGAGAATTCCAGGGCAGTGCGTTGTCATTTGTGGGAAAATCCCACTTTACCACATTCCCTGACTCCTCTATATTGACTAAAAGGGAAACGCAACGTGAAGAGGGGAGCATGGACATGGAAACGAGGTCCACTGATTCGAAGGGCCGTATCTGCCTCCCGAAAGCGTTCGCCAACGCCACGGTCATCATCGACCAGGTGAGCGACACGGAAGTGCGCATCCGCAAGGCCGTCGTCATTCCCGAGGACGAGGTCCGTTTCTCCGAAGAGGCGACCGCCCCGCTTTCCGACAGGGACCGCGACCGCTTCCTGGACTTGCTGGACAATCCCCCGGCAGCCAATACCGCCCTGTCGCGTGCGATGGGGAAGCACGCCAAGCCCCATGGGTGACTGGGAGGTCGAGCGACTGGAGCGTGGACACGTCCGTGACGCCTTCCGCTGCGGCAAGCCCCCCCCTCAATGAATTCATCCGACGGCTGGTCAGTCAGTACGAGAAGCGGAACCTGGGCCACACCTACGTTGCGATCCGTCCAGGTGAGAAGTAGGTGCTCGGCTACTACACGCTTGCTTCGGGTTCGATCCTCTTCCAGAACCTCCCCGAACCCTCCGCCGGAAAGCTTCCCAAGCACCCGGTCCCGGTGATCCTCCTGGCTCGCCTGGCCGTAGACCAGGCCGTTCAAGGGCAGGGATGGGGGGAGGGGCTCCTGATCGATGCTCTCCAGCGAAGCCTTGGCCTGGCCGACAAACTCGGCATCCATGCCGTCGAGGTGGACGCCATCGACCAGCAGGCGAAGGCGTTCTACGAGAAATACGGGTTCGGCCCACTCCTCGACAACGCCTTTCACCTCTTCCTACCCATCGCCACGATTCAATCCGCGATCCAGCGCCCATGAAGGCGCAGGGGTCAGAAGGCGCAGGGGTCAGGCTGAGTTATTAGAATTCTTATCCAAGGGGCCAAACCCCAAAGGCATGGAACGCCGAGTCGAAATAGCTAAGAGGTCGGCCTGACTCTGATAGATTCGTGACCCCGATAGATTCGGGGCGACCCGGCCCACAGGCACGCGGTCTGACCCCACAGGCACGGCGGCACGCAGGCTAATTGGAAGCACCAATGGGTTCGTCCCCCTTGGACTTCGAGACAATAGACTCACGAATGCGCTCTCGGAATGCCTCGGGCCTGAAGCTAATTTCGTCGAGGAACCTGCAGGCCATGTTGCTGGGTTTCTTGCCCCCATTCTCCCAGCTCCGAACGGCGCCAACTGTAACGCCCAGGAAGCGGGCGAAAAGGGGTTGACTGAGGCCGAGCATCTTTCTGACTTTCTTTACGTCGTCTCCGGTGTAGATCCTCGGTTGCAGGTTGAGTTCGACGGTGCGAACAGTAAATCGGCGCGCGACGGCCTCCGCCCCTCCGTCCTTCAGAGTGTTGTAGAAGTCCTCCAGCGCGCTGACGATCTCCGCGCCGGCAGGTGTGAGACCTTTTTTGCTCATCGAATGCCCCCAAGTCTCAACTGCTCCTCGATCAACCCAATGATATGGGTGATCGCCTTGCGATCCTCCATGCTGAGTTCCGACTTCTCGGCTTTCCCGTAGACAGTCACTAACAGCACGATGCTATAGGATCGAAAGAAGACGTAGCCTACCCTGTACGCGCTACTCTTGCCTCGGCCCAAGTCTTTTCGTCCAAAACGCAGCTTGCGAAGGCCGCCTGTACCTTTGACTATCGGGTGTCGATCGGGACCCGCCATGATCAACACTTGGAGGGCTCCTAAGTCTTCATCATCCAGCCCCAATGCGACCCACCTTCGGTCAAACGGACCAAGGTGTATGAATCTAAGCCAGTCAGACGGTTCAAAATAATGCGCCGGATAGGACAGCTTGTGCGTTTCCTTGAGATGCATCTCCGGGAGCTCCCGAATGCCCACCTTGCTTAGTTTAACACAACTCCCCTTTAAAAAAGAGCGAGAGCGATTGTCCCACCCAGCTTATCGGCATGCAAGAGCAAAATCTACTACTGATTGCTAGCTTTTTGGCCTACCCAAAAGATAGCTACCAATAGCACGGCTGTCAACACACTGTGTCGACAATGTCAACACACCACGGCCGTAATCAAACGGCGTTCCGGGGACGCCAGCCGCTGGTTCCGGGGATACTATATGCATCTTTCTGGCAGCAGCAGCCGCGTCTGAGGGTCTCGAGGATCTGAGCCTTTAGCTGCTGCCGCTCAGGAGAACAGCGCCCGGCGGAGATTCGCTTGAAAGACGTCCGCGCCAGGCCGGTCGCGGGGGATTTGACCGCAGCTTCGGTTATGCCAGGCAGACCATCTGCCGGAAGAACAACAGGAAGTCCGGCGGCGCGGGCCTGCCAAGGTTGCGACACCACGCTGGCCATTGCCAAAGCCCGGAGAGATGGTGATGAGCCGCACGGAGGCGAGCAGACCGAGACGGTCCCGGCGCAAGACCCTTGCCGCGCTCGAGGGGCTGGAAGACCGCCTGGTCCCGAGCCACGATGCCGGCGGCGCTCCTCAGTTGCCCAGCTCCAGCCCCGCGACCGGGCAATTCTTCCATAAATGATCAGCAGTTCAGTTGCATCACCCCCGCCGGCACGCACGTGGAGATCCTCGTCGACGGCCGGGGAAGTCTCCACGGAACGTCCGTCGACTCCGCGGGGGCGCTGATCTCGGTCTAAAGCAGGACCAATGCCTACACCCGGATCATGAGCAACGTTCACGGCGGTATACCGGCCAGGCCGATCTGGCCAGCATCGACAGCCGCGACCTGGTGACGCATGGCGCGACCACCAGCTTAAGCCGCATCGGCGCCAGCGTCTTGCACACGATCAACCTGCCCGACTTCAATTTGATCGCCGGCGGCACCATCAACGTGACCTCGGGCATCGACAACCTGGCGCTCAACTCGGTCGGACCGGACACGCGGATCCAGCTTCGCGAGCTGACCTCAACCCTGATGGCCGGCCAGAGCACGACTGTCTCGTCGAGTGCGCCGCGTGACTTCAAAGCGCGCGGCGGCGCGACGCTGGTTCCCACGCTGAACCAGGTCGGCCCCCTTTCGATTGCCAATGACCCGACGAGGACACCGACGATGTGAGGCGTTGGCGCGAACGAAAACGAGGTCCTCCCAGCGACATGACCACCGGGACGACCCCGCTTCGCGATGAGGATGCGACCAAGGGAGAATTGATTCGGAGCTGCTCAGCCTTGTTTCGCCGGCACCGGTGGTGCCGACTGCATCGACGGGGCTGACTGCATGGTCGGGGCCGGCGCAGACTGGACGCTCGGCGCAGGAGTAGCGACCGGCTCATAAGTGCAAGGCACAACGCGGGTGACCGGCTTGTAGCAGGTCACGGCCACCTGCTCGCAGACCCGGCGGGGAATCTGCTTGGTGACCGTCTTGGGGACGCAGGTCCAGGTGACGCAGGGGACCTTCTGGGTCACGACTTCCTGGACCATCCGGCACTTGGTGATCCGCTGCACGTCATTGACGACTTCCTGCTCATACCGGGTCCGTGTGATCGGCACTTGCCGGGTGCGGGTCTCGGGGACCATGGTCGTCGTGACCACGTCCTTGACCACCGGCACGGGCGTGTAGCAGGTCTGGGCGACCACCTTGCAGCCGCACGGATCCTTGTGGCAGAGGCCGCATCTGTGACCGGTCGGAACCGTCACGAGCTGCGTCGTCGGCTGCATGCAATACGTCGTCACCTGCTGCGTCGTCTGCACCGGCTTGCACACTGTGTACGTCTGGGTGACGTAGTCGGTCTCGTGAATCGGCTTGCAGACGATCCGCTGGCGGGGCACCTCGATGGTGTCATAGACCGGCTTGCAGACGACCCGCTGCCGCTCGACATAGTTGGTCACCGGCTCACGCACCATCACGGTATGCTCGACCGTGTCATACTCGGTGTGCCACACGTTCTTGCACACCGTGTACGGCACCATCTCGGTCACGCACGTGTACGCCGGCTGAACCGCGCACGACTGAACCACGCAGGGGTTGTGCCCGCACCGATGGCAAGCCTGGGCCGGCTCTGACCCCATCGCCAGCACAATCGCAGCCAGCGAACATCCCATCCAATGAACTCGCATCGCGTTTTGCCTCCCGTTGTTCGAGTTCTTGACCTTGGCTTCTCCAGACAAATCGTCCCTGAAGCGTAGGATACGATTCGATTCTACAACATGGGCAACTTCAGGTGAATGGAAAAATTTTAACGACTGAGGGTTCTTGGCAAAGATTAGTGGGCAGGCGGCAGTGAGCAGCAAGCCGTAGTGAGAGTCGTCGCGGTTGTAGGATGGATCAGCCGAGCTTGCCGGGTGCCACGCTCACTCAGTGAGTGAGCGTGCCGGCCAAGCTGAGGAATCTCACGCCAGTTTGGCACGCTTGCTCTGGCGCAAGCGTGGCACCCGAACTGATCTGCCGCCTACTGCCCATTTCCCACTGCCGCCTGCCGAGTTACGACACGGTAAACGCCGTGGAGAGGGCGCTACTTGCGCCGATGCCGCCGGAATCCAGGTAATAGACTCCGGCCAGGCTCACGTTCAGGCCCGCGAAGAGCGCCACGCCACCGCTGGCGATGACGGTCGTCGGGCCGCTGAGCACCCCGTTACTCGAGCTGCCCGACGGCACCAGCCCGATGCTCACCGCGCCGTTGTAATTTGTATCCAGCGCACCGGTGCCGAGCACGGCTAGAACGACCACGTTGAAGGTGTTCTTGGCTTTCACGGTGGTGGGCGGCTCGTAGAAGAAGATCAACTGGGGCGGCTGCACGGTCAGCGCCGAGGAGATGTTCACGCCTGACCCAATCCCGGCGGTTTCCAAATAATACGGCCCCGGCGTATTGACGCTCAAACCCGCGAAGAGCGCCACGCCACCGCTGGCGGTGACGGTCGTCGGGCCGCTGAGGGTGGCGCTCGTCGAGCCTCCGGAAGAATTCACAAGCCCGATGGCCACCGCGCCGTTGTAATAGGTGTCGAGCACTCCCGTGTTGGTCACGGCCAGGACCACCACGTTGAACGGGCTATCGAGCCCGACACTGCTTGGCGGCTGGTAGAAGAAGATGAGCCCGGGATTGACCACATTAATGCTGCTCGTCGTCGCCGACGGCACACTCAGGCCGGTCGTCGAGAGCGTGAGCGTCAGGTTGCTGGCGACGCTGGATAACGTCAGGTTCGAGAAGATTGCGGCGCCTCCCTGAGCCGTCACGCTCGTGGTGCCGCCCAGCGTGTCGCTGCCGGGGTTGGTGAGTGCGGCAGTCACCGTGCCGGTGAAGGCCGTGTCAAGAGCCCCCGTCTGCACGTAAGTCGCCACCGCGATTAGTCCTCCAAAAGGCACGTTCGTGGTGACGGTCGAGGGAGGCTGTGTATAGATGGCAATCTGAGCATTCAAGGCAACTTGCCCGACCGCGTTGTGGAAATCGGTGAACCAGACGTTGCCGTCGGGTCCGGCCGTGATGCCCTGCGGCAGCGGGCTGGGGAAGGTCGAGTTGGTGGGGATCGGAAGGAGCGTGATGGAATCCGAGCTGGGGTTCGACGTGACGGTGACGACGCCGATGGACCCGTTGGCCGAGTCGGTGAAATACATCTGGCCGTCGGGACCTTCGACGATGGTCGTGGGGTCGACCGTCTTGCCGCCCGAGGGGGTCGTGGTGGCAATCTCCACGGGCGTGGGCGGGGCGGCCATCACGTTGATCACGCCGATGGCCGACGATTGAAAACCTCCACCCGAGCCGGGCGCGACCTCGCTGAACCAGATGGTGTTATTGGGTCCGGCCGCGATGCCCAGGGGCACTTGGCCGCCCGGCAGGGCGTACTCACCCCATTTCTGGGTGCTCGGATTGTAGTAACCGATCGCCGGCGATGAGATGGCGCCCCCGCTGCCGACCTTGGCCTCGGTGAAATACAGGTTGCCATTGGGCCCGGATACAATCTGGGAAGCAAAGTTCAAGAAGCCGACATTCGTCGATGACGGCACGCTGATCTCCGGACTGATCGTGCTCGTGTTTCTCGGGTTGATCATCACCAAGGCATTATTGGCGTCATCGGTGACCCAGATGTTGCCGTCCGGCCCGGACGTGATCCCGGTGGGCAAGAGCGTCGTGGGCAGCCCCTGCGCCGAGCCGAGATTGACAATGCTCGAAGTGGGACTGGAGACGTTCAGGATGCCGATCTGATGGAGGGGGGACTCGGCGAACCAAATGTTGCCGTCCGAGCCGGCAGTGATCGCGTTGGGTTGAGCGCCCGTCGGCAGCCCATTCGAATACGATGTCACGTTGGAAGGATTGGTCGGGACGATCGACCCGATTCCGCCGCCCAGCTCCGAGAACCAGATCTTGCCGCCCGCCATGGTGATCGCCTGCGGGCTCGCCGACGATTCGCCAATGTTGGGGACCTGATACTCGGTGATCGTCGAGAGCAGGCACCGCGACTCGAGCGGTTCCAAAACCAGCCGGCTCCGTCGCCCCCGTCCTCGCTGCCTCCGCCGGCCCTCCGCCAGACCGGCGTATTTGGCCCCGTCGCCGCCTCGCGGCCGCCATGCATCCTCAAAACGAATTCTCATTGCTGAAATTCCTGTGTATGGATGACTTCTCTCGCACGTGTACACGAAGATACACGGTCGTGCTGGCTGGCTCAACTTCGGTCACAAGATGTAGAAAAATGACAACACTCAGACACGCCAGCGGAACAGCCAGGCAGGCCCAGTTCGGCGCGACAAACACCGGCCCGCAAGGCCAGAACAAATCGGCCCAAAGGCAAAGCCCTGGGTCTGGTTCATCCGCGACGCCGAATGGCGCAGTGGTGCGCTAACCATATCCCCAGGGCGTTGCCCTGGGCTGGCATGTCTTGCTCCTTCGGAGCGACAAACAGCGGCCCGCCGGTTCGCCGCTTGTCACTATAACCCAAATAACTCCACATACTTATGTCGCAAAGCCGCGACCAGGTAGGAGGGATCGGGCGGGGCTCCGGTGGCACGCTCGATGAGGGTCCGGGGGCGATAACACTGGCCGTGCCGATGGACCGCACTCCGCAGCCAGGACAGAAGCTCGGCCGACTGGCCCCGCTCCAGGCTCCCGTCCAATCCCGCCAGATCGCTCTTGGCCCGGGCAAAAAGCTGCGCGGCGTAAATGTTGCCCATCGTGTAGGTTGGGAAATACCCCACGAGCCCCGCGCTCCAGTGAATATCCTGCAAGCAGCCCACCGCATCGCTCCCCGGGGCAAGTCCCAACGTCTCGCCATACTTCTGGTTCCAGGCGGAGGGTAGGTCGCCAACCGGCAGATCGCCCGAGAGTAACGCCTGCTCCAGCTCGAAGCGGATGATGATGTGCAGGTTGTACGTCACCTCGTCGGCCTGGACGCGAATCAAGCTGGGCGTCACATGGTTGACGGCGGCCAGGAACGCATCAAGACTGACATCGCGCAGGGCCTCGTGAAAGACCCGCCGGGCCACCGGGAACCAGTAGCTCCAGAACGGCCGGCCGCGGCCGACGGCATTTTCCCAGAGCCGCGACTGCGACTCATGCACGCCCAGAGACGCCGCCTCACCCAGCGGCGTGCCGAAATGCTCGGCAGGCAGTCCCTGCTCGTACAGCCCGTGCCCGACTTCGTGCAGGACGCCGAAAAAAGCGTCACCGAACTGATGCTGGTCGTACCGCGTGGTGATGCGGGTATCGCCGGGCCCGATCCCGGTGCAAAATGGGTGAGCCGTGACGTCCAGCCGCCCGCGCTCGAAGTCAAAGCCCACGGCCGACGCCACCGCTTCGACGAAAACCTTTTGCCGCTCCAGCGGATACGTCCGCCGCAGAATCTGATCCCCAGCGCTGCCGGCACGCCCCAGGCGCACGCTCGCCTCGCCGATCTGGCGGATCAGTGGAACCAGCTCGAGCTTCAGCGCCTGAAAGAGTCCGGCCAGCTCCGCCGTCTTCGCGCCCGGCTCGTAATCCTCCAGAAGTGCGTCATACCGTGCGTTCTCGTTGCGAGAACCTCCGGTTTGCGATCCGGAATCGGGAATGGTCGCCAGGCAATCTCCCTCCTGCCGCTTGAGGCGGACAACCTTTTCGAGCCAGGGGGCGAACCTGGGAAAGCTTGACTCGCGGCGGGCGGCGATCCATTCTTGCTGGGCCAGCGAGGTCGTCCGCGCCAGCTCCTCGACGAGTTCTCTGGGCAGGCGGGTCCGGCGCTCGAACGCCCGGCGCAGCTCGCGCACATTGGCCGCCGGGGCCGAATCCGCCTGGGCGACCAGGTCGGAGGCCTCGACGATCGACAGCAATTCGCCAATTTTCGGGTCGGTGGCGCGCTCGTGGTGCAGGCCGGCCAGGAGGGCCATCTGCTCGCCCCGATGCGTCGAACCCCCTGTGGGCATGGATGTTTGCTCGTCCCAGGCCAGAAGCGCTGAGCATGAGGATAAGAGCCCCAACTCGCGCGCTTTGGCGATGAGCGTCTCGTAGGCGGTTTGCGCGGTTGTCAAGATGGGCCTCCTCTTGTAGTAGCGGGCAGTGGGGAAGGGTCCACTCCGCAGTTATCCGAATCTGATCTCCTTCTCCCACCGGGAGAAGGTGGCCGAAGGCCGGATGAGGGAACTCGCAGGCGAAAGCAAGCCTCCACAGACCCTCATCCGCCGCTCCGCGGCACCTTCTCCCACAGGAGAAGGTATGATCGCGATGGCCCACTCAAAAAACAACGATTCCAGCGTCCCGCCGTCAGGCAAGACGCTGGAATCGCATGGATGATTGCTCATCAGACTGCCAGCTTACTCGCTCAGGCGACGAACGCCCGCTTGAGGAAGCGGCGGAAGGTGAACAGGCCCGAGAGGCCGATGCCCAGAAGGGCCATCGAAGTAGGCTCGGGAATGGCGCCGGTGGAGAAGGCCTGATCGATGACCGACACCGTGACGCCGTTGCTGCCGCCCTCAAGGAAGATATCCTTGGTGATGGAGATCGTGGTTTGCGGGGGGAAGGTGACCGTGGAAGTCAGCGAGCCGGTCGGAAACGATGTATCCAGACCCGCGCTATGAGTCCCCCAGGTGACGGTCTCGCTCACGTCGGCCGATCCGGTGCCACCGAAGTTGCCGCCGGTGATCTGAAGGAACGCATCGCTGATTGTGCCGGTCAGGGCGGTCACCGTGTAGGTGATGGAGTAGTCGACCGTCGTATTCGCAGGAGCGAAGAACGAGGGCGAAGCCTGGAACGAAATGCCGGTGTCGCCAGCAGGCGACGTGTACGGCAGCACCGAGACTTGAGAGGCGGACGGTGCGTTGCCGTGGTTCGTGTAGCCGAAGTCCGAGAATTCGAGGTTGCCCTCGGTGGCGCTGCCACCGATGAGGGTGTCAAGCGTCGTCGGCAGGCTACCGGCCCGGGCGTTCATTCCACCCAGTGCCAGCACGGCCGCTGCCAGCCCTAAAGTAAGAAATCGTCTGGTCATGAAACCTCCTAGAATACCGTTCTCAGAAGTCAGGTAACGTGGTGGTGACGGCAGGTCCGTACCGTCTGTTCCGAATGAGTTCCACTTGCATCTGCCGCATTCCTGGCTTCGCTCACTGGGCGGAAGAACGCATCATGCCGGAGTCGCGGTGTCCATCTTCACCTATGATCAGGCCTCGGGAGAAACCGATCGGCCTTTGCGACGGGAAACTTCAGTTCGCAAGCCCCCAGGTGCTTCAATGGGGCCGCGGCGGTGAGGCCGCGGAAAGTCGCAAGACGTCAGGTGAACTCGCACGGTCGCGAGACTGCTCCTGGATCGCTCAATCCATTGAGCAAACCGTAACCGTGGCCGCAACCGTCAGGAAACCGTCGAAAGCCAGAAAAAATCTCCGATCGACAGGACGCTCGAGCCAACGTCCAAAATTCAAGAACCCGCCAAACCGACGCCCGACTCGGTCTCTAAGGCCGGTTCCCGCCCCTACACTCCCGAGTTCGTACCCCGATCATCTTCCGCTAAGCAAGAACGCGGGGGGATTGTGCCGATTTAACCCCAACCTGTCAACAAAAATTGCCCCCGCAACGCCGACATTCATCTCAGCTCCACGCCGGGCTCCGCACGCATGATCGCTCAAAACGTGACATAACCGGCAGTCAAGCATGGTATAGCAACTTAAGTGCCAGGCCGGGGTGCTAGAAGCGAGCGCCAAACGAACCGGCACTCCCACTCTTACCGTGTCCATTGCGGCCTCCTTTTTAGCTCATGAAGCCCCAAAGATCAAAACCAAAATTGTGCAATCAAACGAAAATCAACGATTCCTCTTGAGAAAGCAGCCAGATGTTGAAAAAAAACGTCGAATCGTCGCTCAATTCGAGCGCACCGCGTCGTAACGCGATCCGTCGCTGACGCTGCCGGCTCAGATGATGGCTCTTTAATCACTGCCCACAGCCCACTCCAACCCGCCCTCTGCCCACCACAAAACAACAATTCCAGCGCCCCGCCGTCTGGCAAGACGCTGGAATCGCGGTGATGTTCATTAATTTGCCGTCTCTCGCTCAGCTGAGACGAAAGCCCCGTCTGAGGAAGCGGCGGAAGGTAAACAGGCCGCTCAGGCCGATGCCCAGGAGGGCCATCGAGGTGGGCTCGGGAACGATGGAGAAGCCCTGGTCGATGATCGACACCGAGGCGCCGGGGATGCCGCCGAGGAGGGAGATATCCTTGGTGACAATGACCGAGGTCTGCGGGGGGAAAACGGCTGTGTCAATCGTCGAGCCAGCCGGAACCGTTGCGTGCAGGGTCGCATCATGGTTGTCCCAGAGGATGGTCTCGCTCACGTCAACCGCTCCGGTGCCACCGAAGTTGCCGCCGGTGATCACAAGCTGCGCGTCGTTGATCAAGGCACCATTCAGCCCGGTCACCTTGTAGCCGATGGCGTAGTCAGCGTTCGTTCCCGCAGTCGCAAGGAATTGAGCGTGGAATTCGAGGCCGGTCTCGCCACCATTCGCGAACTGACCCACCGTGACCCCCGAAGCAGGAGGGGGCGTACCAGTGGTCTGTGTGTAGCTGAAGTCCGAGAATTCGAGATTGCCGATCGTGACACTGGCGCCCGGGGTAAGCAGGGTGTCAAGTGTCGTCGGCAGGCTTCCAGCCCGGGCGTTCATTCCGCCTACTGCCAGCGCGGCCGACATCAGTCCTAGAGTGAAAATTCGTCGAAGCATGGAACCTCCTGTAATCGTAGTTCTCAGTGCAAGTTAGGTCATATGCTACTGACGGCAAGATCGTACCGTCTGTTCCGTAGGTATCCCCTCGCGTCGTTCCTGGCTTCGCCTCCTTGACTGCAGGCAATCTCATGCTTGGTTTTCGGCGTCCAGCTTCATCGGCATTGGAGCTCGGGAAAAACCGACGGACCTCGGCGACCAAACTTCGCGGCGTGGTGCCTCAGATGAAACTGGCCCGGCTGCGGGAAAGGCTCGAGCCACCCGAGGAAGCCGGGTCCCCTGGTCAGAATCCGCAGGAATACGTCGATAACCAGGACAGGTTAACTCCTATCAATGAGACGCTCGAGCCAGCGTCCAGATGCCAAGAACCTGCCACACCGACGCCCGTCTCGGACCATAAGGCAGATTCTCGTTCACCGCTCCCGAGTAAACACCTCGAAATCTTGCGCTCAGGCAAAGCTGAGGAGTGCTTGCGGCGAATCAACCCATATTGTCAACAAAAAGAACCCTGCGTGGCCAACGATTTTGTCACTTTCGCGCCACGGTCGATGCGTCGGGTCGCCAGAAGACTGACACAACCTCCAGTCGACGTTCGAGACTTAGCAACTACGAAGCCAACATCAGAGTTCCGAGGCTCGGGCAACCCTCGACTTCCATGTGATCATCATTTCCTACTCTTGCCCTCATAACCGGGAGATCCGTTTTTAGCTCACGAAGGCGCGGATATCAAAACAAGAACTGTGCAAATGAACGAAAATGAAGAATTCTTCTTTGAGAAAGCAACCAGACGTTGAAAAAAAACATCAGTCCGTCGCAGAATTCCAGCGCGCGCTGCCCGATAGTGCCACATGAGTATGAGGAAGCAGCCGACCATGCTTGCACGGCTAGACTTTGCGTGCTTCGGGCCGGTCAAAGTGGAGCGCTCGGCGGTGGGCTGGTCGGAATGCCCGGATCCGCGTCGGACGCGGATCGCGGCTCCCAATCGTCCGGTGCAGTCTCGGGGTCCAGGGCTGTGCGTAGGCGGATGCCCCGGTAATGCGGCATGCGCTGGCCCTCCAGCCGGAGCCGGCACCTGGAAAGGCCGGGAATGGCAGCGTGCAGGTCGCGCCCGAACGAGGGCTCGTCGCCGACCGCGTCCCGGCCGTGCTCCTGGCACCACGACCGCCAGGCTTCGTAAAGTCTGGCCACCGCAACGACTTCTTGCGAACCGAGCACGCACCGGTCGTCCAGAAACGCCGAAATCGGGCTGCCCAGCTCTTCCATGGCGGCCAGAAGCTCATGCCCGGATTGAGGTTGCTCGAACCGGCCCCGCTGCCGCAACCGCTGCCAGCCCTGGAGCGCCCAGAGCAAGATGCCCGGCAGCTCGCTCCGGAGGCGGTCGGAGAGCCCCATGTCTTCGCGACCGTAGAACGACCGGGTAAACCGGAGGATCACCAGCCGGCTCGCGAGCGCCCCGCTGGCGTCTTTCAGGCGCGGTAACTCGTTGGTAATCAAGACGAACCGCGTCGGCAGCCGACCCGTCCAGGCGGGTAAATGCTTGCGGTCGATCGTCTGGTCGTCCTCGCCGCTGATCGACAGGAGCGACTCGACGATCGCCGCGTTATCCGGCCGGCTGGAAAGCCGCGCGTCGGGAAAGACCGCCACCGGCTTGCCAATCAATGGCGCCAGGCCAAACGGTCGCGCCAGCGTGGCCAACGTGGGATTGGCCACATTGCTCGCCCCAACCAGCGCCTTGAGCACCCGCGCGATCGTCCCACGACCCGACCGCTTGGGCCCCACCATCATTAATATCTTCTGTTGACGGGTATCCGCGGTGAGCAAGTAGCCGAACCATTCTTGCAAGCATCCAATACTATGCGGATCGTCTGGCCAGACTTCTCCTAAGAATTGCAGCCAGGCAGAGGGGTCCGGCGCCGAGGGCACGAAATCATAGTCCAACGCGAAGGCGTTGAAGAACTGGGGAGTGGGTGCAATAGTGCATGTTTTCTTATTTAAGAGGGACGGCAGGTGCACGAGGATATTGCGGGCCGGAAGGATCTCGGCAGCCAGCCATGACTTGCGCGCAGCGGCCTGGGGTGGCTCGTCGATCCAGGCCGGCTGGGCGCGACAGTCCGCCGCCTCGACGAGCACGAGCCCCGCGACCGCCTGGAGCACGTCGGTCACCAGGCGGCTGGAGACTGCGATTGGCCGGGGCGGCCGACGGGCCGACAGCCCGGCCGCTTCGCTCGCCGCAAGCTCAAACCGATAAAGGCGTTCGAACTCGTCGGCCAAGATCACGGAAAGCTGGGCGCGAATTTCGCCGGAGGCGACCGGGCGAAACGCCGAGCCGTCCCAGAAATGAAACTCTTCGCGCCAGAACCGCAGGCCCGTTCCCCCAGGAAACGTATACCGCGCATCCAGGAAGTGCCGCGCCAGACGGTGCGGGTTGGCCTCGTGCCCGGCGGGGCACGGCAGACCATGGGCCGGCGGGGAGGGGGGAACGCGCCCTCCGGAGCCGCCGCAGGGCGGCCGATCTTGCAACTGCGACTGGGGTTGCGGCTGCGGCTGGGGTTGCGATTGGGGCTGGAGTCGCGATTGGGGCTGGAGTCGCGATTGGGGCTGGGGTTGCGGTTGCGCCTGGAGGTGCCGCCTGCTGCCGGCGCCACCGTCTTCATTTCTGGCTGACAGCAGGTATCCGCGAGGGCGATCGTCGGCAGCGGCGTCGGCGCCTTGGAGTTTGTGCTCCAGCTCGCGCTCGCTCCAGGGGGGGACGCAGCCTTCGTTCCACTGCCGCAGGAGGGGGCGTGCCTCGTCCGCGCTCAGGCCGAAGCCCTTGACGAGCGTGCAAGCGGCGTGAAACGTCCGGTCATGGCCGCGCTGGCCGGAAACGGCAAACGGAATCCGGGCGAGGTAGGCCGCGGCGCGGGTCAGGGTCCGCTGGCGGTCATCCGAGGGGCTCCCCTGTGAACCGGGCGCATTGGCCGGAATAAGGCTGGGACAGCGAGTGGATGCAGGCGTGGCCTGGGTGGTCGGTCCGGGGTCGCGCCGGCACGTAAGCCAGTCGGCCAGTTCTAGCGCAGGTAAGACAGGTAAGACAGGTAAGAGGACAGGCAATGCTAGGGGTGCTGTCGCTAAAAGGACAGGCAATGTTGAGGCCGGGACGCCGGACCTTCCCGAGGCATCGTCTGGCGATGCGTCTGGCGATGAAAGGACAGGCAATGTCGGGCTTGGGGGGCCGGACGTCCGCAAGGCGTCGTTTGGCAATAGCAATACAGGGACAGGCAATGTCGGGCTTGGGGCGCCGGACGTCCGCGAGGCGTCGTTTGGCAATACAGGGACAGGCAGCAATACAGGGACAGGCAATGTTGGGCTTGGGACGCCGCTCGCCTGCAAGGCGTCGTCTGCGGGCGCCTTGGCGCAAGCGCGGTCGGAATCCATGATGATTCGCTGTACAAGCGGTGGTCATCGGCTCATTTGCCCAGCCGCTTGCCATCCCCTTGCCATTGATGTCCATTGTTTCCAGCACGTTACGTCACGTCACAGAGGACCCCACGGGAGGTTTCGACCGTACCGCGCTCGGACGCCAGCGTGCGTGCGTGCCCTGGAGCAAGCGTGGTGGCGTGGGCACCGATGCCGTCGAGCGTGACCAAGCGAAAGGGCCGCTCAGGCCGAGCGGAGCCCTTGGCCTTGAGCGTGCCCGGTAGGCCGATGAGCCGGGCGGGATTCACGGTAGCCGGGTCGATAAGGACGGCCGCGTCGCTGTAGCGCCGCGAGATCAGGTGGACGGCCTCCGCCACCAGGGCCCTGCTGGCGGCATCATTTGGATAATCAGGCAGCCGGACGAGCACCCAGGCGCCGTTGCCCGAGCGTCCCCACAGGGCCGAGGCGGCCAGCTCCGGGTTTTCCGCCAAAATCGCGTCCCGCCGGGCCACCGCCTGTGCCAGCTCGGCATCCGTGCTGCTGATATCCGGCGGCCGCACCGGGTCGATGTCCAGGTAAAGCCAGCGCAGGCAGACGATATCTTGATCGCGGCTGGTGTGCCGCACCCGGCTCTGGCGATGGTCCGACCGCGCCAGCAAATCAGGCTGCACCGGGTTGATCGTGACGTATCCCGAGACGCCCCGCAGCCGCCTGGCGCTAGCTGCGAGCCGATCGAGATCGGTGTACCAGCCGGCCAGCGTCCAGCCCCCTTGCTGCAGCCCCAGATCAACGGCCCGTCGGATGTTGCCGTGCCGGTCCCAGCCGGCCTGAAGCACGCGCAGCTCGACGCATCCCGTTTGCGGTTCCGCAAGCAGGGTCAGGAACTGTTTCGCTTGCGTCGGCGCAAACTCGATACATCCCGCCTGCCCAATCTCCCGCATGCTGTAATCCTATATGTGCAATGCGTGCGTTATTGCAGGACCAGGCTGTTCGCCGCGGCTCTCCTGACACCGGGCGCTGGTCCCTGTTGAGATCGGGCCAGGCCTCACCTGAGACTGGAAAGTAGGCCCGGATCGAGCACTGCTCTGAGCTTGGCCAAGGCGCCATGCTCGATCTCGCGCACGCGATGGACCGAGATTCCCAGCGCCCGGCTCACGGTTGTGTAGGGCCTGGCCCGTCCCGGGGTCAAGGGGTGGGTCTCGGTCGTCTCTGGCCTCGTCGCGGTATTTCGGGCGGTCTTTCGGCGCTGCTTGCGTGGCGCGTCGATCAGGCCGAAGCGGTAGCGAATCAGCAGGCTCTCGACCGCGCTCAGGCTATCGATCGCCCGCTGCAATTGGTGCTGCGCCTCGGCCAGCTCAAGCTCGCAGTCCGGGCGGTATTTCGTGGCGACCATCGTCTCCAGCGCGATCTCCTCGCCCTCGGCATCTATCTGGTAGAGGGACGATCGCCGGATCATCGTCTGCCGCAACCTCTCGAGCCGGTCGTTGCTGACGTTCAGCCGCGAGGCCATGACCTCATCGGCTGCGCGTGGCAGGCTGTCGCTGTCGTTGCCGCCGGGGTTGTGGTCGTGCGCGGTTGCCGCGTTTTCCTCGGACCGCAGCTCGTCCATGACGCGCTCGAACCGGTACCGCAACCGCAGCAGGTAGGTGGGCACGTGGATCAGCGGTCCGCTGGCCTCCATGGCAACCTGGATGCCCTTACGAATCCAGTGGATCGCATAGGTTGAGAACCGCGTGTTGTGCGTCTGCGGATCGAAGCAATCGACCGCGCGGATGAGTCCCCGGCTTCCTTCTTGGATCAGGTCGTCGAGGGAAGCGCCGCTGCGCGCGTAGCGATGGGCGAGCTTCACGACCAGCCGCAGGTTGGCCACGATCAACCGCTCGCGGGCCGCCGTGTCGCCAGCCTTGATGCGCGCCGCCAGCGCCCGTTCCTCCTCGGCCGTGAGCAAGGCCGCGGTCCGCCATGAATCATACCCACGCTTCTGCGCACGACGCGGCCGAGACCGCGCTTGAGTCTTCTGTTCGGGCGGGCTTTCGAGCCCGGTCGTCACGTTGGAAATCATGATGTGTCCTCTGCTTCCTAATCTCTCCGCGGGCTTCACTCTGCTCGAAGCGGACGCTCCTGGGGACGGGATGCAAGACCGGTCGCGGAATCCCCCGGGCCCACGCTTGGCGGCCAGATCACGCGGATCAACGGGCCGCCGCGGCTGCTGGGCCCAGCCCCCATGCGCCACCGCCCCTCGGCCACCGCGTCGATCGCCGCCTTCGCCGTGGGAAAAGCAAGGCTCACAGGCTCACTCCCCAGCTCGATCAAGGGACGGACATACCACGATCCGCCACGGTGCCCTGCGCGAAACTGGCGGTCGAAGCGGGGCGTATAGACGATGAGCTGCGTGCCCGTGGGTCGATCGAAGACCGCGATCGTGCCATCGGGCCGGCGCGGCTCGACGTGGACCTTGGGAACCGGCAGGGCGTGCACCGGCAGCAAGCTCAGCATCGCCAGCGCCCGGGCCGACTCGCCTGAGCGTCGCCGTCGTCGCTTCGGCCGCAGGGTTCCCACAGGCGGGATGACCGTGCCGCCGCTCGGCCGCAGGGTTCCCACAGGCGGGATGCCAGCTCCACCGCTTCCCAGATGGTCGGAACCGCGACCCTCTGGTCCAACCGTTCTTTGCGTTTGCGGGTTCATAGCCTCTTGGTCTCCTGCATGTACAATGTCAGGACCGCGCGGCGATGCATCCTCACAAGGGGCCGATCTGCACGGGCTGCTTGGTGCGCCGCCTCGTCCACAGAAGCGGCGCGGATTCGAAGTCACGACGGACGGCGGGTGACGTGGAATCGACGCGATTTTCCAATCCGGCCGGGGCGTCAGCCGCCAGCCTTCTCAAGACCTCAGGCGCGCTGTCATTGGGGTGGATGTGCCGGCTCAGGACCCCCAGTGCCCAGTCGACGCCTCCTTCGCTTTCTTGCCGCAAGAGGACCCGCAGCCACGCGAAAGGCTTGGCGTCGTCGTGAAAGGCTAACTCGGCCAGAAGGCTGGAAACACAGCCGGGGGCACTGCCGCGGCTAGCCTGACGCAAGAGTTCAAGCGGAACGGGGCTGTAACGCCAGTCCAGAATGGCTCGGTCGAGCCGGGCCCCTGTCAGCAGCGTGCCTCGCAGGTCGGCCCCCACCAGCAGCGATTCCTGAAGGTTCGCGTTCCGCAGGTCGGCTTCACGCAGGTCCGCCTGCCGCAGGTCGGCACGCCGCAGCAGGGCGGCCTGAAGGTCAGTCCGGAAAAGCAGAGCGGCACGCAGGTCAGCGCCGTGCAAGAGCGCCAGCGACAGCCTGGCATGGCTCAAATCAGCGCCCCGGAAGTCGCCCCCGCCCAGGTTCGCCCGGGGACCCTGGATCGCCTTCAAGTCCGCGTACAGAAGCCCCACCCCGCGCTCGACGGTTCGCTCGAGAGCTTGCGCCGGGCTGGCCGCCTCGACAAGCGCAATGGGCTGGCCGCCATATCGATGATTGATAGGATAAATCGGCATGATTGCGACTTTCGTCATGGAGGTTGTGCCCGGCCGGCAACACCGGCGCGCACCGATATCGTGCGTCCCGCTGTGCGGAACGGAACCATCCCGATGGTCGAACACCGAACTCGACTTGACCGACGACGCAAGAAGGGTGCGCAGGCGGCTCTGACAGAATGCCGCCGGTCCGCCAACTCTTCGGCGCGGAGCTAACGATCCCGCCGGTTTACTCGCGCCTTCTCCCTCGAAGGAGCGGGCGGAACCCGGGGAACCCGCTTGCGGGTCGCGGGGTCGGGCCGAAGGCCCTTTGAGGGGGCACGCCAAGGCCGTGGCCCTTCATGCCCCTCATCCGCCCCTTCGCGGCACCTTCTCTCGGGGGAAGAAGGTATGGCCGCAACCGGCTCACTCCACCGTTCGACGCCAGCCTTCGGCGCGGAGCTCCAGATTCCACCGACCCGCCGACCCACTGCCCACTACCTAAAGAACAGGCAGCGCCCCACGCGAATCTCGCGGGGGCGCTGGGTTAGAGACCTGGCGTTAACGGCCGCCTAAAAGACAGGAATCGGCCGTTACTTCAACTGCATCATCGAGCCAGGACCGACAGGCCCCGACTCAGGGGTCGGCGGGTAGATGATCGGCTCGTTGTCCGGCGGCAGCTCGCCCGGATCATCTTCCGGAGCCGGCGGCGTGTTGTCGTCGTGCATCACTGCGGCGTGGGCGACCAAGGCACTACAACTCAGCTTGGTCTCAAGAGTTTCGAACAGATCGAAGCTCGTCATCGAGAGTCCGCTGCACATTGTGGCTTTCTCTCCTCTTCAGGTCCTTGAAGCAAACAGGGTCCAAGCGGACCAACGTGGTGAAACGCGCGGGCCAAGATCGGCCCGGTTGTCTCCTCTGTTGACATCCCGTCCCTGCAACCAACACCTATACGATCGGGTGAAAATGTTGTGTTGGTGCAGTAAATCGGAACTTTTTTGGGAAGTCTCTCCCTTGTCAGCAAGGTCACGCGTCTCTTCCCAGTCAAGTGCTCCCGCACTGGCAAGACAGCGGCGCGTGTGCCGCCGTGGTGCTTTATGGCGCCTGGACGCAGCTCATCCCCGGTCGTCGGGCAGATCCGAGCGAAGGACGCGGGCAACGCGTTCGCAGGCGGCTATGTACATGCAGCTCATCCCCGGTCGCCGGGTAGATCCGAGCGAAGGACGCGGGCAACGCGCTCGCAGGCCGCTATGAACATAAGATCGAAGGCGAGCTGGACGCGTGTGCTGGGGTCGCTCTCATGTGAGCGAAGATGCAAGAGCGGCACGATCGCCTTGAGCCATAGGCGATTCTTGAGATCGACGTGTTCGAGGTCCGCGACCGCTTCCGCCTCTTCGAGCGCCTTGTCGTCGGCGACAACCGCATCATCGCTTGAACGCATCTGTCGGTTGGGCGTTTCAAAAGGATCCGCGTTCATGACCGCTCAGCTCCGTTCTAGCCCCGAGGGCGGCGCCCTTACCGTTTGGCTTTGGCTCTCAAGCACGCCAGGCAGTCGTGATGGTTGACTAGCCCTTGATATCCATGCCCCAGCGCGCACAGGGCTAACCCGGCGCAGCCACACTCGGCCTCATCATTCCGATGAGGGCATGCTTTAATCTCTTTGATGAGCATGACAACTTCGGTGACATTCTGAGCCGAGGGCGCGAGGTTCCGCGCGGCTTCCGAAGTTGCGGCGGCGCCGGGCTCGGTTAGCCCGGAGCGCCGGAGTAACGCTAGGTAGCCGGGGTTATACGACGTTTGAGCCGGATCGACGAGCGTGCAGAGCCTGCGCACGTGCAGCCCCGCGCAGGCTACGTCCGGCTCGACCGGGCAGTGGGCACACCGCGAGTTCTCGTGAGACATGTCGAGATATAAGCGCCTTACAGTACTCATTCGCCGCGACGTCTTCCCTTCTCCCTTGAGGGAGAAGATGGCCGAAGGCCGGATGAGGGGGACGCGCTCAAGATCGTCTGGGCCGGCCCCTCATCCGCCGCTCCGCGGCACCTTCTCCCTCACGGGAGAAGGTAGGAAGGTGGCGCTCGCCGTGGCTTCCTCCACTCCATTACACTTCCGGCCGGCGCGCGATCGCGAACAGCGACGTCCCGATCTTCAAGCTTCCACGCAGGGCACGTTCTTGTTCGTAGTGGAACGCCAGCCTGGCAATCCAGGGAAACGGCCAGGGCGGCAGCGTAAGGTAATGGCGATAGACCTGCGCGGGCGTTTCGCCCGGCAGAGAGCGTGGTCGAGAGCGCTGGCGCTTGAGCGCCGGCACGAGCCACCGACCCCACCACAACAGTTGCTCGAGCTGTAGTGTCGAATCGGCGAACACCGCTTGTACAGTCTCCGGCGAGTATCGGCGGCGATGCCTTTGGACAACATCGAACTCACTGAAAAGATCAGGCAGTGCGGGGACACTGAGAATCAGCGCCCCACCCGGCCGCACAAGCATCTCCAGCCGCCTCACCGCGGCGCGATCGTCGTCGAGGTGCTCCAGTACATCCAGCGCCAGAACTGCGTCGAACGGCAAGGGTACAGTTTCCAGCGGCCGGCTCAGGTCCGCCTCGATCAGGCGGCGATCGGGTCGGTCGAGCGACTCCAGCGTGCGCCGGGATATGTCCATGCCGAAGGCACGATAGCCGCTCTTTTCCAACGCTTCCAGCGTCACGCCCCAGCCGCAGCCCACGTCCAGGATGCGGGCGGGAGGAACGATGTTCAGTCGGCCCAGAAGTGCCAAGACAAGCGCCGCTCGCGCCTGCCACCAGGGATGGCGACGGATCTGCTCAGTCAGCTCCAGCAGGATCTCCTCGGCCATGCCGAGATCCGCCGTCCCCTGCGACCAGCGCTCGATCACGGCTGGGCTGCTCCCGGTTTCGTCTTCGCTATTGCCTTTGCAGGCTCGCTTTTTTCGGTCTCCATGACGACCGTTTTTTCATCGATCAGCACAGTCCGTTCATCGGCGTCGCTGGGACCATTTGCGGCGTCGCCCTGATTTTCGCGAACGATGTACGTCGGCCGCTGTTTCGTCTCCAGAAAGATGAGCCGGATGTACTCTCCGATGATGCCCAGGCTGAAAAGCTGAATCGAACCCATGAACAGTACAGTGACCAGGGTGCTGGCCCATCCCTGCGGTATCGTGTGATTGTACAGAGCGTTCACCATGGCCCAGGTCAGAAGCCCCAGGGCCACGAGGATGGTGAAGATGCCCAGGTACGTCACCAGCCGCAACGGATAGCTGCTGAAGCTGATCAGTCCGTCGATGGCCAGAAACACCAGCGCGACATAGCTGTATTTTGGCTTGCCGGACTGGCGTGCTGCGCGCTCGTAGGCCAGACCGGTCTGGCGGAAGCCGACGAACGAGCGGAGCCCCCGTACAAAACGCATGCGTTCGGGCAAATGTCTGAGCACATCGACAACCTTCCGGTCCATCAAGCAGAAATCGCCGCTGTCCAGGGGAATGTCGATATCGCTGATCTGACTCAAGATTCGGTAGAAGCTGTAGTAACCCAGTCGCTTGAACAGCCCTTCCTTGCGCCTGGTGCGAACGGCGTAGACGACATCGAAGCCCTCGCGCCACCGCTCGACGAGCTGCGGGATGAGCTCCGGGGGATCCTGGAGATCGCCGTCGATTACGATCACTGCCTGCCCCATGGCGTGATCGAGCCCCGCCGATATGGCAGCCTGGTGGCCGAAATTCCGGCTCAGGTGCAATGCCCGCACGCGCTGGTCCGCACAAGCAAGCTCGTCGATGAGTCGCGGAGTCGCGTCGCGGCTGCCGTCGTCGACCAGCACAATCTCGAAGGGCACCTGCACGGACTCAAGCGCGGCACAAACCCGGCGGTACAGCTCGGCAACGCCCTGGTGCTCATTATAGAGCGGAACGACCAGGCTCAAGGTGAGCGGTCCCTCGGCACTCATGGCGCTGGCCGGCCTCGGTTCTTGAACCATTGCAGACGTTCACGTGCCTGATCGCTCATGCGACAAGTTGGGGTCATGTTGTTATACAACCTATCTTCAAGCAAGATGCCTACCGTCTTGGGAAACAAGGCCAAGTCGAAACTCAAGCACCCGGCGCGACCACTCCGTGACTATAGTCGATGCACGAGGAAAACGACAAGGGACGCCGGGTGCGGACCAGGGCCGTTTCATTCTCTGCAGGAGGCGCCACAGGCGCCCCCCTCATCCGGCCTTCGGCCACCTTCTCCCTCCAGGGAGAAGGGGAAAATATACCTTCTCCCCATGGGAGAAGGTGCCGCGCAGCGGCGGATGAGGGAAGTCTACCGCCAGAATGAAACAGCCGTGGGATGCGGACTGGGCCGATAGCGTCAGTGACATGCTCTCTCCTAAGCGAGCGTCTCCCCACCGCCCTTTGCCCACTGCCCCACTGCCCACTGCCGTTTGCCCCCCTGTCCTTTGCCTTCTGCCCACCGCGCTCTGCTCATTCTGTCACTACAAACGACGTATAACCGCTGCCGCTGACCAGGGGACATTCTGCGCTTGCGACCTGGTAGTGAAGCATGAAAGGCTCGCAAGTGTAGTCAACCAGGGTCAATCCAAATGGGGCGTGCCCGGGGCTTTGGCATGTCTGATACTGGCCGCTTGGGCACGTGCCAGAGAGAAAGTACGTCACGGTGAACTGGATGACGCCACCCAGGCAATCCAGGGCAAGAATGAGCTGGTTGATACAGCCCGTGCTCCACATGCCAGGCGGTCGATACACAAGTGGCACAGACCTGTTTCCGAGCATGCTGTTCGTCCATGAAACCGTGAGCGTTTTCCGCGGGATCGAGCACGGCGAGCACAGAAGCGAAGGGGGCCGGACGCTCGATTCGGCCACCCAGCGGCCTCCGACGGCGAAGGCCACAAGCAGGTTTCCCTTCTGTGGCGGCGTCGAGCCGACGACGACCACCGGTATACTGCGTGTCGCGTCCACCGAAAGTGATGGGTTTGCCCCCTCGCCCTCTACACTATCGCACTGCACCGGGTTGACGAGGTAAACGCAATTGGTCCCTTGCGGCATTGTACCGGCGGTTGTGACCTGACCCAGAAACCGGGGCGTGCCGCGGGGCGCAGACTTAGCGGCCAGCGCTCGGGCGAGAGACCTCGCCGGAGCGGAGGCAGCCGACGTCGGCTCGCGATGATCGTCCCACCGCAGCCGCAACAGACGCGTGAAGTCATCGTGCATCATTATCTTCCGCACGCGTGAGCCGACTTTTAACCATCGTAGCGGAAGGTCCAGCGACCACCGCAGGCGTGCGTGATGATCAGAGTGCCCTGGGGAGGAACCTGGGAGCCCAGATTCAAGGCGTAGAACGTACGCGTCTGGTCCGCGTGAAAATCAGCCGCGGCGCCCTCCGTCTCTGCGCCATCAACGGTCACCGGCTGGCAGGCGTAAAACACTCCCGCCGCGGTCGGATACTTTGATATCGTGGTCGTCTCTGCCAGCACGGCGACCGCGCCCTCTTCGGCAAACGGGGCCAGGCGAAGTGCGGCGGCGCGGGTCGCGGCCTCGCGCTCGCGGAGTATACGGGTGTCGTTCATGGCGAAATTCCACAATACAATTGTAGGGTCACGAGAGCGGGCACTACAGTTCCGCGCGTCGCTCGGAAAGTTCGAGGATCGTTGCCTGGCGCCCGCCTGAAAAATCCCACGTGAGCGCCACGATCACGGGATAGGTCGCCGGCTCTCCCTGGCCGGAACCGAGGTTCGTCTGTAGTGAAATGTCGCGTCCGCTCACCTGAGCGATTCGGTCTCCCACTCGGTAGGCGCTGATCAGGCTGGGAATTGTCACGCTGCCGGCCAGCGGCGGAAATTCATGGGCAGCACGCAGCTGCTCGGCGTGGGCGATCGCGAGCTGAGTGTCGTCGCGAATGGTCACATCTTTCGTCCCCGGGTTGTA
>JBKQMU010000082.1:0-9382 GCA_052146555.1 Isosphaeraceae bacterium | reverse complement strand
AGATGATGGAATTCGGAGAAGCGCTCACTCGAAAACGACAATGCCTTTCCAAGTGCCCTCGCCGAAAGCCTTTAAAACAAAGGGTAAGGTCCCAAGTCGCCTCTCGTCACGCTTGCTTCAGGTCTAGCCGACCCGAAGTGTGCAGGTGATTTCGCAAAGGAAGTTGTCGAGGAGTCGCCGGATGCCGGCGTATGATGAACGCTTTGCTCCCGCGGCCCCGGTGGCGCTGGTCAAGGTGAGCAATCCGGATGGTGAGAAAGCCATCGCCGATGTCCCCATGCTGATCGACTCCGGCGCCGACGCGACGCTCTTGCCCAGGTCTGTGGTCGCCCCGCTCGGTCTCGTGAGTACAGGCGAACCGTATCAAGTGGAGGGGTTTGACGGGTCGACCAGCGAGTCGAAAGCAGTTCGCGCAGTTGTCGTCTTCCTGAACAAAACATTTCGCGGCCGCTTCCTTCTTGCCGAGTCCGAGGTCGGGGCTATCGGCCGCAACGTTCTTAACCACGTTCGGCTGTTGCTGGATGGCCCTGGACTAAGCTGGGAGGAATTACCGCTGACAACCAAGGAGGCCCAAACCACGGAGTGATGCCGCGAGGTTCCGGTGTCGGTCCGCACAACGGCCCCTCCCGCTCTCCCTCACGCGCCCTTCGCACACTTTTTCGCACTCACCAATTCCCGCGCGATCCGCGCGAACACTTCGTCCCAGTCGCCCCAGCGGCGCTGGCGGAAAAGCCGCATGGTCGGGTACCAGGGCGTGTCGTCACGGCCGGGCATCCAGCGCCAGTCAGCGGCATAGGGCAAGGCGACCCAGATCGGCACCCCAATGGCGCCGGATAAGTGAGCCAGAGCGGTATCGGGCGCGATCACCAGGTCGAGGTTCGCAATGACCGCGGCGGCGTCCATCAGGTCATGCAGCCGGCTGCCCAGTTCGATGATCGGGAACCGGCCGGCTGCCGCGCCGAGCTGCTCGGTTCCAAAACCCTTTTGCAGGCTGAACAGCCGCACGCCCGGGAGCCGCGCAAGGACCTCGAACTGCGCCAGGCGGAACGATCGCTGACGGTCTTTCTTGTGGTCCGGATTGCCCTGCCAGGCGATGCCGACCCTGACGCCTTCGTGCCTGAGGAGCTCTTGCCGCCACTTGGCCACAAGCGTGCGATCGGCCGTCATGTAGGGCGTGGCGCCGGGAATCGTTTCTAGCGTCGAGCCCAGGACCCGGGGCAAGCTCATCAGTGCGAGATGGCAGGAAAACGGCGGGTCCGCGTCATCTTCAGGCACAACCGCGTCGAGGCCGTCGCACGTGGCCAGGAGCCGCGTCAGGGCCCGGGAGCAGCTTGCGACCACCCGACCGCCGCGGGCTTTGACCAGCGGCGCGAAGCGGATGAACTGGATGGCATCGCCCAGCCCTTGCTCGGCACGCAGCAAGATCGTCTGCCCAACCAGCGGCCCACCATCCCAGAGCGGCTGCACAGCGGGGCGCATGCGATGCTCTGGACACCTCCATCGCCATTCGTATTCCTTCCATCCACGAGCGAAGTCGCCCATCTGAAGCCAGGCCACCGCCCGGTTCATGTGACCTTGGGCGAATTCGGGCATCCGCAGGAGCGCCTGGTCAAAGTGTGCGACGGCCTCGGTCAGCCGTCCTTGCGCCTGAAGCGCCAGGCCGATGTGGTCGTGGACCTCATAATAATAAGGGTCTATTGCAAGCGCCTGATGATAGCAGACAAGTGCGTCGTCAAGCCGTCCCTGGGCGGCCAAGACGTTGCCCAGGTTGTTGTGCGCCTGGGCATAATCGGGTTCGAGGTGCAAAGCCTGGCGCAGGCAGGGCTCGGCCTCCTCGGGCCGGCGCAACGTCGAAAGCGACGCGCCTAGGTTGTTCCAGACCTCGGCATTGCCGGGCGACAAAGCGAGCGCTGCTCGGTAGTGATCGACCGACTCGACGAGCCTTCCCTGAAGCTGGCTGACCACGCCCAGAATGAACCAGGCATCGGCGACCCACGGATGCACGCCCACGAGCCGGCGACAGGCCTGCTCGGCCCGGGGCAAATCGCCGGCATGGACCCAGGCGCCGGCAAGCTGAAGCGAGCTCTCGACGGCAGTCATGAAACAAAAACTCCTCAGGCCGGAGTCACGGATTCTCACGCGAAACGAGCGATCCGAGCTCGCCTGCCATCCGCGCGAAGACCTCGTCCCAGTCGCCAAACCGACGCTGGCGAAAGAGCCGCATCGTCGGGTACCAGGGCGTATCAGCGCGGTCGGACATCCATCGCCAGTCGCAGACGGAGGGGAGGGCCATCCAGACCGAGATCCCCAGCGCACCGGCAAGATGCGCGGGCGAGCTATCGGCCGAGATCAGCAGGTCCAGTTGCTGCATCACCGCGGCGGTGTCGACGAAGTCATGCAGGCGGCTGCCCAGCTCGATCACCTCGAACTTGCCGGCGACCTCGTCGAGCTGCTCGAGCCCGAAGTTCTTCTGAAGGCTGAAAAGCCGAACGCCGGGGACGCTAGCGACCGGCGCAAGCTGCGTCAGGCGAAATGAGCGCTCGCGATCCTTGGTGTGGATTGGGTTGCCTTGCCAGACGACGCCAATTTTGAATCCTTTTTTCGCGCCTAGCTCGGCCTGCCAGGCAGCACTGGCGTCTGGCTCGGGCGCGAGATAAGGCAGATCGGCGGGAATCGTCTCCAGCGTCGTGCCCAAGATCCGCGGCAGGCTCATGACCGGAGCGTAGCAGGCGAAGTCCGGCAGGGAGCGAGGGTCCGTCACCACGCGCTTTACGCCCGGACAGCTCGCCAGGATGCGGGCCAGAATCGGCGTGGAGAAGACGACCACATTTCCGCCCCGGCGCGCGGCTTCGGTGGCAAAGCGAATGAACTGGAGCGTATCGCCCAGCCCCTGCTCGGCGATGATGACGATCGTGCGACCCTCGAGTGGCGAGCCATCCCAGACGGGCCGATCGCCGTGGGGGATGGGCTGCTTCACACCGTTGAGCCGCCACTCGCACTCCGGCCAGCCACGCGCGAAGTCGCCCATCTGGATCCAGACCATCGCCCGGGCCGTGTGCAGCAGCACATGGTCGGGCGCCAGGGCCAGTCCCTGGTTATAGCATTCGATCGCCTCGGCCAGCCGCCCCTGGGCGCGAACCGCATTGCCCAGGTGCTTGATCGCCTCAACATAGCCGGGCTGCTGGCGGAGCGCCTCGCGGTAGACCTCTTCCGCCTCTTCGAACCGACCGGTATCGAGCAGCACGTTCCCGAGGTTATTGAAAGCTTCGGGATAATGGGGCTCAAGCCGCAGTGCTTCGCGATAGCAGCGTTCTGCACGCTGGAAACGCTGCTGCGTCTGGAGCACCACCCCGAGGTTGTTGTGCGCTTCGGCCAGGTCGGGATCCAGCCAGATCGCCTGTCGGTAATGGTTCTCCGCCCCGGCCCAGTCTTGGCGGTTCTGGTGGATGACACCAAGGAAAAACCACCCTTCGGCCGAGTTGTCATCAAACTCGAGGATCTGGCGGCAGGCGATCTCGGCGGCTTTCATCGCGCCGGCCTGGATCAGCCGGCTGACGTCGAGCAAATCGCGCCGGCTTGCTCTTTGCGTCCTTTGCCGGGGCGGAATCGGGACATTCACACCGCTTTGCTGACGTGTCATCGGCCTGCTGCCTTCCTTGACAAGAAACGGCCCCCGCGACACTCGGCATTTCCCCGGCTTCGCGCGCGGCAAGGCATCTCAGCCATTGACCGACAGGTGAAAATCGTGCCCGGAGTGGGCGATTTCGTCAAGGGCGAAGGAGACATAAGACCGCCAGGAAGGGACCAAGGTAATCATCAAAGTTAGGGTCACGAAAAAGATCACGGACTCCTGGCAGATCCAGACGGCCGCACAAGCACCTTGCTTGTCGGGTGGCATCGGACTCCGAAGCGGGAAAAGTGCTAGCCGAGGTTGACCCGAATTCCGTGCAGAACTAGAATAACCTGCGGAATAATTGTCGGAATGTTTGCCGCCTGCGATGACGAGGGAGCTAACCCTGATGAAAGATCGAAGGAACCGCTATCGATCAACCGTTTCGGCAGAGCAAGCAGAGTCGATCCTCGGACCTTTCGTGCCAGGCCTCATAGCTATTCATCGTGATGCACTGTCCCACTGGCGATGCTGTTTGACCCAGATTCCTCGGCTCGGTGTTGACGATACGATGAATCAAGCGAGGGCTCGGGTAATCTCCAACTTTATATCATTTGAGGTAAGAACCAAATTCGCATCAAACTACTCTGTTACCCTAACTGATGACTCCGGATTCTTGGTGATGGTAGTTCAGGACACAATCGCTGTTAGGTTCAAGAAACTCAACCGCAGGCTCCGGCCCTCAAATATTCTGACGCGACAGCAGTACGATTTTTCAACTCAGGCCCTGCTTCCCGGGTTTCCGGCCGACGCGACAAACCTAACCTTCGGCCACAGGTTGAATAAGATGGGGACGGACTTCGAGGGCTTTTGGCTGCAATGCCCGCGGGGGGATCGAAATATTTGGAGCATTCCGATCGACAGGCCCGATGACCTACCCCTCCTCATCGGCGTTCAGCCGCAGCCCCTACCCGACGACGCCAGGACCCCCGTCGTTCGCCCGAAAAGGTCCTCGAACAAGAAGGCAGCAGAGTAACAGATGGAGCCCGTGAATCCCGAGATGCTCGTGTTGGCAAGAGAGGCCCGCGGACTCACCCAAGCCGAGGTGGCGCGGCAAGCCGGGATTGCGCAAGCCACTGTCTCCAAATACGAGAACGGAACCCTCGATATGTCGGCGGAACACCTCGGAAAGCTTGCCGTAGCTTTAGACTTCCCGACCCCGTACTTCCATCAGCAAGATCGTATATTCGGGAGCGTGTGCATGCACCACAGGAAGCGACAGGGCCTTCCGGTTAGGCAGCTCAAGCAGATTCACGCTAAGTTCAACATCCTTCTTATGCAAGTCCAAAGAATGTTGCAGAGCGTAGAGATTGAGGTGTCTCTTGCCTTCCACTCAATGAGCCTGGACGAATACGAAAGTCCCGAACAGGTCGCAAGGGCCTTGCGCGCCTCTTGGCGTATGCCTCCTGGCCCGGTCCGTAATCTAATGACCGTCATAGAGGGCTCGGGGGGGATTGTGTTTTCACTTCCGCTAGGGACTGACAGATTTGATGCTCTCAGCCTCTGGGCTACCAAGATGCCACCGGTCATCTTCGTTAATCAGGGTGTCCCTGGCGATCGTCTTAGATTTAGTCTCGCCCATGAAATCGGACATTTGATAATGCACAATGTGCCTTCTCCGAATCAGGAGGCTGAGGCCGACCAGTTTGCCAGTGAGTTTCTTATGCCAGCCGAGGAGATCCGTCCCCAGCTATCACGCTTGACGTTCGATCGGCTTGTTTCGCTCAAGGGGTACTGGAAGGTCTCGATGCAGGCTTTGATCCGAAGAGCCCACACCCTTGAACTTATTAGCGAACGGCAGCAGCGTACGTTTTTCATGACTATGAGTTCAAACGGATGGAGGAAAAGGGAGCCCGTTGATATCCCTGCTGAAGAGCCTTCGGTTGTCAAATCACTTGTGGATGTTCACCTGCGAGACTACGCTTACTCGATCGCTGAGCTCTGCGAAGCGATCCGTGCCAGCCAGGAAGACTTCAGACGAGACTATCTCGACCGCACGAAGCCCGATCTGCGGATGGTTTTCTAGACGGCATTCGTGGCCTCGGGCCGGGTCGCCCGCGCGGCCTTCCGGGGTCAGGCCGAGCTCTTAGTTATTTCGACCCGGCGTTGCACGGCTGTCGAGGCCTGTACTTGGAAGAAAACTAACAGCTCGACCTGACCTCTGTGTCTTTTCGAGCTGACTCCTGTCTTTCAGACATTTGCGCTTTATTTGCGATCCTCGACCTCAACGGCTCCCCGGTGCGCCTCAGCTCGTACCGCCGTGGCAGCACAAGTCGATCACGACGGTGCTCGCCAGGATCAACACATCGTCCTCGCGGTCGTTGATATCGACGCCGTAGCTGTCGTTCCAGGCGAAGAACTTCTTCGAGACGGTGGCGACCGTGCGGTGATGTCTTCGGAACGTATATTCATAATCGAACAGGCTACCGGTTGCTTCAAGGTCGTCAGGGCCGGGAACGTCGACGGTGAACTTGCATAACGCAAGGGTAAAGACCTTCTTGCTCACGACCGCGACGATTTCCCCTTCGCGCACCAGTTCGTATGAGGGGCCCCAGGACAAGAGCTTCTGTCGAATCTCGGCAAGCTCATTACTGGCCATGTCCAGAAAACGGAGTTGCCGGCGCAGCACGCTGAACGCCTTGCCGTCGACGAGGTAGACGTCGCGCCCGTCCTCATCGAGGATGCGGTAATCGTCACCCAAGGAGAACAGCTTTTGCTTCATCGCGTAACGCATGCCAGGCCTCCTGAGCACAACTCGCACATGGTGTTCCCCCGCGCAGCCGATCCGCCCCTTGGCTCATCCTCAAAGGACGATCGACCGGGACTTTCATCCTCAAGCCGAGCAACTGCTTCCGCGACCCGGCCATGGCCCGATTATAGGGTACCGGCAGCATCTTCGTCTTGCGGGATTCCGGGCAGACAGCAAACTGAACGAACTGGTATCTGGCAACGGACGCATCGTGACGGGAACGAGCGCGCGATTGGCGTCGCCCACCATTCCGTTTTATGAAAATATCATGTACACCGAATCAAGATTGTGAGACCACTAAGTGTGATTGAAAAGCTGCTCCGACACCGTGTGTTCTCCCCTGCCGGTCGCACGCTCGACTTCCGCCGGCTTGGAAAGGACTTGATGAACATGGTGACCACGGGCGATGACCTTCGCCATCCTGAACACGCCGATCGTCGCCGCCTGATCGGCGGCACGCTGTGGACCTTGCTTTGCATGGTGCTGTTGCTGTTCGTTCCTGCCGGGACCCTGGCGTGGTTCAAGGGGTGGTTGTTCTCAGTCTTGATCGTCGTGATGATGACCCCGGTCTCCCTCTACCTGCGACGGGTCAACCCCGATGTCATCGCCGCCCGGGTCAATCGCCATGAGGGAACGAAGAGCTGGGACCGGGTCGTGGTGACCATCTTGATTCTGGTCTTTGTCTCGATTCTGCCGCTCGCCGCCCTGGACGACGGGCGATTTCACTGGCACCCTGTGCCGTGGTGGGTCTGCGTCATCGGCTATGCCCTGCTCTTGCTCGGTACCCTCGGGATGACCTGGGCCGAGTCGGTGAACAAGTTTTTCGAGCCGACCGTCCGGATCCAGACCGATCGTGGCCACCGAGTCGTCGACAGCGGCCCCTACGCCATCGTCAGGCATCCGGGATACCTCGCCGCCTGGTTCCTCTTCCTGGGGATGCCCTTGTCCCTGGGCTCTTTGTGGGCACTCATCCCCGCCGTCTTGACGTGCCTGATCCTTGTAGTAAGAACACTCCTGGAAGACAGGACTCTGCACAACGAGCTGGCTGGCTACAAGGAATACGCAAGGCGCGTTCGTTACCGGCTCGTTCCCGGGGTCTGGTGACGACGGAGACGGCGTCTCGGATCCATGAAATGTGAGCGGACGTACGAGATCATCCGCGTCGCATCGCTACGATTCTATCGCTTTACGACAGGCTTGTACCAAAGACAAGAGCTCGCTAGAATTATACTCTCGGTGCCATGATCCTGGCGTCTGCGACGATGAGGACGAGTGGGCCGCTGGCGAGCCTCGCCAGTCCGCATTTCGCAGCCGACGTTTGGCTTGCTGCCGTGGCATGGTAAACTTACCTAACAGACGCGACCTCAATTTCGCTGGAGTGATTCCTTAATTGGTGTCCATGGCGCTCTGCCCTCCCGACGCTTTGACGTTCTGAGCGCTCAATCGTTCTGAGATTCGGAGGACAGAACATGATCGAATCGCCACATCTCGTTCAGATCGCACCTGCACACGCGATTGCAGAGCCGGCCAAAGCACATTCTTGCGGGTGTAAGAAGCGTTACTGCCCGCGCAAGATCCAATCGGTCTCGGGCGTCGTCTTCGGCGTCATGATGGTTCAACACCTGGCCGTGAACTTCCTGGGGTTGTGGCCAGAGCGGTACCAGGCCGCCGTCGATCGTATGTACGGTCTGGGCCCCTGGCTGCCGTGGCTCAGCCTGAGCCTGGTTTTCCTGCCTTTGGCGGTGCACGTCGGCCTCGGTCTGAAGCTGCTCAAAGGGGCAGGACTGGCCTATCAGACTGGCAAGCATCACCGCGGCGGCGACCTGCGATACCTGCTCCAGCGGCTCTCGGCCGTGATCCTGCTCGCATTTATCGGTCTGCACGTCTTGACCTTGCACTCCTGGGGATTGCACCAGGTTTACCGGCTGACGGGCTGGAATTCGCTCGACGCGTACGCAAGCTCGGGCCTGTTTCATCCCACCGACGCCCACGCGTCCACGGCGCGCGCGATTCGCACACTTGCCAGCCCCGCGGGACCGCTCGCTTCCGGTAACGTGGCCGTGATGGGATTGTACCTGCTTGCCATCTGGGCAACGGCGTACCACCTCGCCAATGGTCTATCCACGACGGCCATGGTCTGGAACCTAACGAGAACGCCAGACTCGGAAAGGCGCCTGGCAATCGTCTGTGCCGGGTTCGGGATTGCCCTGGCATGCGTTGGGACGCTCGCCTGGTGCGCCTTCACGGTCCTCGCATGAGCGCCGGCAAGGCGCCACGCAGCGGAAATCAGACGTGATTGCGCGTATAATAACAACCGCTGTGTTAGAAAAGCCTCCTTTCGCGCGGGTCAGGAGGGGAAGAAATCCGGTGTCGGCGGGTCGCTTGGTTCACAAGGATCCGCGGACACCGGATTGCCCGCAAGACGTCG
Organism: Isosphaeraceae bacterium; assembly: GCA_052146555.1. Lineage (GTDB taxonomy): Bacteria > Planctomycetota > Planctomycetia > Isosphaerales > Isosphaeraceae > Aquisphaera. Next base: position 535 of record JBKQMU010000082.1, on the reverse strand, counting down.
TTCACTCTCTTCTGGTACCGTGAAACGATCCTGGAACGGAAGCGAGGCCAAGATCGCAGGAGATTCCTGATGCTCGAAGTCATCTTCATCGTCGAGGAGTCACCCGAGGGAGGCTATACCGCGAGGGCGCTGGGGACGTCGATCTTCACGGAGGCCGACGATTGGGCCCAGCTCCAAGCCAACGTTCGCGATGCCGTGAGCTGTCACTTTGACGAGGAGTAAGTGCCCAGTACTACGCCCTTCGAGTACGTCGCGACGTTCACCGGGTGCCGGAGCACAATCAGTAACCCAGCAGCCCGAGACAGCGGGATTATTCCCCGACGCCGGGTTTGCGTCACGAACGCAATTTGGGTCCGCGGGACGAGTGGGCTTTGGTTTATTCTTTGGCGGCTGAGAAGCTCGGGCTTCGGCGAGGCATGAAGATCCGTCGACCCCGGGCCACTCCGAGACCCGCCAGGACCGACGTGACGGCCATCGTGAGCATTGTGAGCGAGGACGGTTCGGGAACAGCGCTTACAAGGCTCACGTTGAGCGT
>JBKQMU010000081.1:0-10707 GCA_052146555.1 Isosphaeraceae bacterium | reverse complement strand
GCAACAACGCGGGAGAGCCTGGTTTGGTCGGAAGTCACAGCGGTTTGAACGACTCCTCTATCCACCACGACCCTATATACGACGCCAGGCGGCTGTGGCCGCGAATTTATGAAACAGACATCTAGGCAGGTACCGCGTCTCCAAACCAACGTCCCCACCACTCGCTCATCGGTTTCCAGGCATCCGCCGGGATACCTGGGGCAGGCGCGGGGATCGCCAGCGGCGGTACGTTTCCAGCAAGTCGCAGGCTGCTTTAATGTCCCGACTGCGTGCCAGCAGGTCGCCGACGGCCTCGGCGTGGGCGGCGGGACGGTCCGCGTCCGAGGGAGGAGCAGGCTGGGGACGGCCCAGTCGCGGTGCGCGAGCCAGGCAAGCCAAGAGACCGAAGAGTCCAAGGTGCACAGCGACCCAGCGAAAGCTGGGAATCCGGGCGATCAGGTCCAAGAGCGTCGGCGGGGTCTGGCGGGTGCCGAGGACGGAGGGGCCGTCGACGAAGGCAATCTTCTGGGAAGGCTCGCCGATCCACCCAGCAGTCCGCTCGGCCAAAGGCCGGCGCGCGGGGTTGACGAGTGCCAAATTGAGCAGAAACGAACCGTTGGCGATTGCCAGCACACTGCCGCCGCCATAGGGTTCCCACCCCAGCACGAGGTTCTTCCCGTCGCCGGAAAGGAGCACGTCCGCTCGGACCGATGTAAGGGGCTCGTGGACGACCAGATCGGCTGCCTGCGCGTCGATGCCATCGGCCCACGGTCCGGCCAAGGTCTGGCTCGCCTTGGGAGGCACGACCGCCTTGCCCACGGCGAACCATGTTTCTGCCTGCGCTGGCTTGTCGGCCTTCTCGGGCAGAGAGCCAACCCAGTTTCGGGCCGCATCGCGACGCGACTGGGCTTCTTTACGCAGCGGCTCGTCGGCTGTGCCCTCAAGCTGCTTGAGCACCAAGCTCCAGTACTCTTCCTCAGCCTCGTAATCGTGCACCACGTAGAGGAGCTTACGCCTCGGATCGGCCCGGAGCCATTCGTCGTACCAGTGGGCCTCGTCAGCGGGCGGAGGGCCGCTACACCAGGCGACGCGGACGATGACCTGAGCCCAAGATTCCAGCTCGTCGGTCAGGCGATCGGCGACGCGTACCTCGTGACCGTCGCGCCTCAGGAGCGCCGCGAAGGCTCCCGTACCACTGACGCTGTTGCCCAGCGGGCTGCCGTAGTCGGTCCTGGGGCCTGACGCGTTGCTACGGCTCAGCGCCACGGCCAGAACCAAGAGCATGGTCAGGGCCAAGGCCGCCGTGACGATCAAGATCCGCCAGCCGCGCCGCCACATGGGATCAAGCTTCCTTGTTTGTCATGGTCTCGAGCCGTCGCCGAAACGACTCAGCCAGCGGCCAGAGACGCTCCAGCTCCAGGTGCGATGGAAGGCGATGCCCGTAGGAAACTTGCTCGAAGAGCCCGAGCGTCGCCCAGAAGCCGCCGGCAAGCAGCGGATCGTCCAAGGAGCTGGCATACTGACGGGCGGTCCGACCGGGCGTCAGCCGCACGAGACCCGCTCGCTCGAGCCCCAGCAACTGCTCAAAGAAGAGCCAGATGACCGCCCCGGCAAGATCGCCCTCAACCCGGCGGCGATGGGCCTCGGCCCAGGAATCGATATGATCAAGGGGCGTATCGGCCAGCCCGGCGACCCGCGCGGCCTCACCGATTCGCGCCGAATCAGGGTTCGCCGACACCACACCCGGCTGGTGAAGCCGCCAGAGCCGCCAGAGTAGAATCAAGAAGAGGCTTCCGCCGATCAGAAAAGCGAGCGTGGGAAGCAGGCCGCGGGGACTGCCCGAGGTCGGGGCCGTGCTCTCGCCGAAGACCTTGTCCAGCCATCGGAAGAACGGCTCGAGCTTCTCGCCCAGCCAGATGCTCCACGACGACGGATGGGGCAAGAGGGGCCTCACCTGGTCGCTGTCCGGGTCGTACCAGGGATACGCTTCCTGCTTCAAGGCCGCGCGGACTGGCGATGGGGCGTCGAACCCACCCGCCTGCTCGACTGCCGGACTTTCGCCGCCCAACCCGAGGGCCGCGATCGCCAACGCAAGATGGCAAAACCCGACGAGGCTCACGACCGCCCCTCCGCGACGTCGCGTCCGGCGGCCTGGAGCCGAAGCCGCAGCTCCCAGCCCTCGATGCGGATCCGCTGGTCGATGTAGATGAAGAACCGCGCAACCGCGAAAAACGCAATCGCGATCCAGGCGCCAAGCTGAAATCGCCAGTTCCCGAGGTCCGCAAGCAAGGGACGGTGCCAGGTAACCTCGCTATGGAAGAGGGCCTCCAGCGCCGAGCCGGTGCCGATCCAGAAACAGAGGGTAAAAACCAGGCCAAAGCCGAGCTGGCCCAGCCCATGGGCGAAAAACTCACCCGACCGACCGCTGCTAAGCTGCCCGCACCGGCGCAAGGCTTTGAGCCCCGTCGTCTGCTCGAGCAAGATCACCTCGCTGGCGAACCAGAGCCGGCCGGAAATCCAGCGAATGAGGACGATCGTCAGGCACAGCAAGGAACGCACGATCAGGTGGACGAACACCAGAGTCGGCAGTGCCCGCGCCAGGCGGACCAAGACCGCGCGGAGCCCGGGAACCTGGCCGAACATGAGTCCGCCCAGCACGACCGTCAGCGGGGCCGTGGCCCAGGGAGCCTCCATCAGATAGAGCAACAGCCAAAGGGTTGGGGGCCGCTCTTGGTCGGCCATGAGCCAGGAATTGAAGAGGGCCCAGGGCGCGATCCCCCCAGCCGCCGCCAAGAGGAGCGGCCGGGGCCGTTTCCCGATGACCAGCAGCGCCAGATCGAGCAGCTCGAGATAGGCGCGCTCGCGGATCTGAATCAGGGTTCCCAGGTCGGCCATGAGCACATAAAACGTGGCGAGAGATACCGTGACGACCAAGCCGCAAGGCGATCGTAGAACAAGCGGCCGCCAGCGGCAAGACTCAGCCACTGAGGAACGGGCGTCCGGGGAGCCGGCGGATCGTGTTTGATGTTGATGGGCAGCCAATCGAGGTGCTCGACGAGCTATCCTTCGGCTATAAGGCTCATCACGTCGGACAACGGTTTTGGGTCGGCTACCGGCTTGACGAGCCGGAACACCCGCGAGTCTGGAGAATCTGGCCGAGCTTGATCCGCGTCGCGGTCCTCTTTGCCGGAATATTCGTCTTATGGCCTGCAATGAGCCGTATGAACGGGTAGAGAGGTTCAGCGGTCGTTCCGGGAACGCCATGGCAACGCGTGGAAGATTCCGGCGACGGAGGTTCGCAACATAGGGGGACACCGTGTTTGATCGATGATGAGGTGCCCGTTACGTGCGGAAAGTTGAGGATGGTGTTCCCGGAACCCCGAAGCCGATCGGCCGCGACCTCCCAATCCTGGGTCATGAGTCGAGTCACCGGGACACGCTTGGCGAGCGAACCCAACAAAAATGTCAAAAAATACGAAGAATTTATAATTTATGAGAATCCAATTTATGCTTGCTGGCCGTGCCCACTGCTGCCCATACTCAGGGCAGCCCTCATGCTCGGGTCGGGCACGCGGGCTCGGCTAGGGGGGCCCCGCCGTCGCAAGGGACCGTCCGCAGGTCGCAGGCGTGAGCAGCGGCCTCGATTACAGCTCGACTGGAAATCTTCAAAGACGAGAGGAGGACACCATGAGTCGTCGATCCTATGCCCAGGACCAGAGGCGGAGAAGACGAGCACGCCGTCTGGACGTCGAACGATGCGAGGAGCGGACGCTGCTGTCGAGCGGCCCCGGCGGACTGACGGCCCCCGGGCCGTCGGACACGATTCCCCTGAAGGCCGCTGCGGACTACTCGCTCACCACCCTGGCCTCCTTCAACGGCGCCAACGGGGCTGGTCCGTGGGCCAGCCTGGTGCGCGACCCGCGGGGCAACCTCTTCGGCACGACGCAGAGCGGCGGGGCCAACGGTGATGGCACGGTCTTCGAGCTCGCCGCCGGCAGCGGCACCATCACCACCCTGGCCTCGTTCAACTGGGCCAACGGGGCCTATCCGCAGGCCGGCCTGGTGCGCGACCCGCGGGGCAACCTCTTCGGCACGACGTTGGAGGGCGGGGCCAACGGTGATGGCACGGTCTTCGAGCTCGCCGCCGGCAGCGGCACCATCACCACCCTAGCCTCGTTCAACGGCGCCAACGGGGCCGGCCCGTCTGCCGGCGTGGTGCGCGACCCGCAGGGCAACCTCTTCGGCACGACGGGGTTCGGCGGGGCCAAAAATGATGGCACGGTCTTCGAGCTCGCCGCCGGCAGCGGCACCATCACCACCCTAGCCTCGTTCAACGGCGCCAACGGGGCCTTTCCGCAGGCCGGCCTGGTGCGCGACCCGCAGGGCAACCTCTTCGGCACGACTGCGGTCGGCGGGGCCTCCAACCAGGGCACGGTCTTCGAGCTCGCCGCCGGCAGCGGTACCATCACCACCCTAGCCTCGTTCAACATCGCCAACGGGGCCTACCCGACCGGTGGCCTGGTGCGCGACCCGCGGGGCAACCTCTTCGGCACGACGGAGAGCGGCGGGGCCAACGGTCTTGGCACGGTCTTCGAGCTGGCCGCCGGCAGCGGCACCATCACCACCCTGGCTACATTCGACGGCGCCAACGGGGCCGCTCCGTTGGCCGGCCTGGTGCGCGACCCGCAGGGCAACCTCTTCGGCACGACTTTTGGGGGCGGCGGGGCCTCCAACCAGGGCACGGTCTTCGAGTTATCGCCCAGCAGGGGGACCTCATAACGCAACAAGATGACCCCACTGGGGGCTCAGGCCCTATTGCTGACGCCGACCGGTCCGGGGTTCACCGTCACCACGGCTGATGTCCCACCGGCGTCACTCCGCGCGGTCCCGGCGCGGTCTCCCCGACCGCCCGCCGTTTCCGCGACGTAACCTGACAGGGATCATGTGACACGTGGCCATCATGGCCATCAGAGTTCCGAGGACACCATCCTCAATTCTTGGCTTTCCGTTCGGCTGCTTTCAGACAGCGGTCGTGGCCCGGCCGGTTCGCAAGGGAGGCGCTGGGGCGATCGGAGAGCAATGAGGCGGCCGCCGGAAATACTCCGACAATTCCGGGGACACCATGCTCAATCATTGATGAGGTACCCGTTGCGTGCGAAAAGTTGAGTATGGTGTCGCAGGAACAGCCGATGTGCGTGTTTCCGGAACTCACGCAGCCGCGAACTCTCACTCGGTATACTGTGCCTTGCCGTTGCCGAACGACCAGTTCTCCCAAGCCACTTCGACGAGGTTGATGAGCAGTTCCTGCGGCTTGAGGCCCGGGCGTTGCGCCAGCAACTCGGCGGCGCGGGCATAGAAATCCCTCTTCTGCTTCGGCTTCCTGCCGCCGCTGAGCGTGATCTGCACAAACACGACGTCGTCGGTTCGGTCGATGCCGAGATAGCTGGGATCGTAGATCAGCCCGTCCGCGTCGTGCTCGGTGACGACTTGAAACCGGTCCTGCACCGGCACTCCAAGCGTGTCGACCATCGCCTGGTGAATACCGTCGGCGATAGCACGGCGGTAGTCGGCCGACTTGCCGGCATGCAGCGAGATCCGAACGAAAGGGATAGGACATCTCGACTTTCTCCCCGCCTAAAGGCCCAGTTCACCCGCCCGGGCCGCTCGGGTGGGATCGCTCAGTAGTCCACCATCAAAAACAAGTGTCGGGTTGTGACATCGCGCACGCTGTCCTATTTTCACTACTGTTACCTGGAGAGAGGATCGTCCCTCGGGTATAAACTGACATCATTCCAGATCCCGTCCCCGTCGACCAGTTCTCATTCCCGGTCGAGTCCCTCGATCAATGATTGGAATACAAGAGCGGCTTTTGTCCATTTCAGCAACCCGGCGGACTGCCCACACCAAAGCGCGATCAAGTCGGCCCGCCCCTGTTTGAGAGCCGCCTCGCGCAGAGTGCTTACCACCCAGCTCTGGCTGGGAAATGGCAGGGATCTCTCATCCCGCAATTGGTCGTAGATCCGATTGCGAATACCTCGCGCCAGACGGCCCGAGTAAACGCGCGAGAGCACGGTGTCCCGGGCGCTCGGCTCCAGTAACAGTTTTCGATGGATCTCCGGTGCGCCCGATTCCTCGCACGCCAGGAAGGCCGTGCCGACTTGCACCCCCTGCGCTCCCAGCGCCATTGCTGCTCTCACGCCTTGCGCGTTTGCAATGCCACCCGCAGCTACCACGGGTATCCGTACCGCGTTGGCAACTTGGGGAACCAATGCCAATGTCCCGATCAGCGAGTCCTCTGGGGCCGCCAAGAACGAAGGCCGGTGGCCTCCCGCTTCGAGTCCGGACGCGATCACGATGTCAACGCCAGCCGCTTCGAGTGTAACCGCCTCGTCCACGGTCGTTGCGGAGCCAGCCAAGAGGATTCCTTTGCTCTTGGCTTCGCGCATGATTTCCGGTGACGGAATGCCAAAGATGAAGCTAAACACGGCGGGCCTGGCTTCGATGACCGCGCGCGCCTGTTCCTCGAACTTGTGTGTCGTGCGGACGTTGACCGGAGGAGGTTCAATCCCCAGCTCGTCGAAGAATGGCGCCAGCCGAGCCTGCATGCGCCCAAGTTCGTCGCGTGAAGGAGGGCCTCCCAGGCAATCGGTGTTCGAGACCCACAAGTTCAGGTTGAACGGCTTGTCAGTCAGTTCGCGAATCGAGGCGGCGGTTCGCAGAATCTCTTCAGGCGAAAGGGTGTAGACCCCAAACGCCCCGAGACCGCCTGCGTTCGACACCGCCGCCGCGAGCGCCGCAGTCGAGTGCCCACCGCCAAAAGGACCCTGGAATATCGGCTGCGAAATATTGAGGAGGCTTGCTAATGCATTCATGTGCCGCTCTCCTGTAGCTCATCTTGCGGACGTGACTCTCCATTCCATTGTGACGCTCATGACAAGTGCTCTGGAACATGCACGGTGTAGCTGTGACATCTCGTATAGGCTTGGATGAGAAGGCGTCCTGTGTCATTGTGCAAATATCGCACCGCTTTGGCGGAAGGAGCTCACACCCATGCAACCTGTAGACAAGCTGATCGTCCACGTGGTGGTGGATAACACGACCGACATGCTGTCCAGTCGTCCGGGGCACGTCAGCTCCGAGCTGCGCGTGCTGATCGCCGCGGGCATGACGGAGCTCGCGGGCGAGGCCCTCTGTTCGGCCCATCATGGGCTCTCACTTACGGTGACAGCGCATCGTGGCGACAAAGCCCGCACGGTACTCTTCGATGCCGGCCCCGACCCTTATGCATTGCAGCGTAATGGCCGGGCCATGCACCTGGATTTCGGCCGGATCGAGGCCATCGTGCTCTCGCATGGCCACTTCGACCATTCCGAAGGGCTGCTCAAGGCGCTCGAGCTGATCCGTGACTCCAACGGCGGACAGCTCGTGCCGCTGCACGTACATCCGGGTGCCTTCGTCAAGCGGGGCGTGCGGCTTGCCAGCGGCGAATTCCTCCCTTTTCAGGACGTGCCATCCCGGCAGGCCCTCGAAAACCAGGGTGCTTGCGTCCTCGCCTCCTCGGAGGCGGAGGAGATCCTCGACGGCCTCTTCTACCTCAGCGGCGAGATCCCCCGACGGAGCTTCGAGAGGGGCTTCCAGAACCATTACCGGCAAACAGTCGATGGGCAATGGGAATTGGACCCCTGGATCATGGACGAGCGCTTCCTGGCCGCTCACGTGGAGGGGAAAGGGATCGCCATCTTCACGGGCTGCTCACATGCCGGCGTGGTCAACATCTGTCGCCACGCTCAGGAGCTCTTCCCGGGCATCCCGCTGTACGCGCTTGTCGGCGGGCTGCACTTGGTCCATCCCAATGAGGGTCTCATTCCAGAGACGATCGCCGAGTTGCGCACCTTCGGGTTACGAGTGATCATCCCAGGACACTGCACCGGCTGGCGCGCCATCCACGCGCTGATGGCAGCCTTCGGGGAGACGATCGTGGATCCACTCGCCGTGGGGAGTCGCCAAACCCTCTAGGATAACGTGCGCAATACGAGCTTGGCGGACAGATTCCGGACTACCGCAGGTGATTCCTTGACGGTCACGATCGTTCCGCGGACGGGAGAGATGGTTCCGGGTCGGAACTTTGCAAACACGTATGTAGAAAACGTGGCGCGGTATCGGAGCAGGATGACTGGATGCGTTTCTGTGCTCATGCTCTTGTTCACAATTTCAAGCTTCCTATTTGCGGTAGCTATATGACGTTCTACTATTGCGATGACCTCATCACTTTGTTAGGTTGGCTCCCTCGTTGATCGAGTGACTTGCCGTGAGATTGCGCACGAGCCACTCGATCCGGTTGTTTGTCCCTCCTGCCGACGTCTAGTCGCGTGCCATCGCGGCCCGCCCGCCGCTTGGGGCTATCCCTCAAGTAGACCACTCTCTTGTGCTGCGCCTTACCTGACCGGGGATCAGCGCTCAATGCGCGTACGGCGCTCAATGTGCGTAGGGGATAGGGTGGACGCTTGGACGAAGTCCCCACGAGCAGGGGCGGCGAGATCTTACACCCTCCAGAGACTCCACCATGTTGAAGACCTCCCACCGTCTCGCTCGTCCAGACCGTTCGAACGCCCGTGGATCGCGACGTTCGGCGCGGCCCGGCGTTGACTTCCTGGAGCATCGTGAGCTGCTGACGCTTCTGGGCCAGTAGCTTTTCCCGTCGAACAACCCCTGGAACCAGAACATCGCCAGCGCACCGGTGGCATCGAACTCAAGTGCGATCATCAACAACATCATCAGCCAGTACGGCAACGGCCACTTCCATCCTGACTTCGGCCAGGACACGCAGAGCAGCAACCCCCTCTACGGAATTCCGTACAACGTCGTGCACGGCAACACGCAACCCAAGGTTCACGTCGTCATCGACGGTGATACGAGCGAGAGCGACCTTGAGGATGCGCCCATTCCCTCAAACGCTGTGATCGAGGGAGACGACCAGAACGGTCCCGTCGTCGGCGCGAACAATCGCGGCGACTCTCACCTGATCGTCTGGGACGAAGACAACAATATCGCCTACGAGTTCTATTATACCTCGCGCCCCAGTGAAAACTCCGACGGCCAGTGGCACGCCGCTGGGGAAGCGGTCTGGAACATGAATACCAACACGTTCCGACCCCTGGGCTGGACTTCGGCCGACGCGGCGGGTCTGGCGATCTTGCCTGGACTGGTTCGGCCCGACGAGGCCCTTCCGGTCAGCCAGGGAGGGCAAGGCGTCATCAATCACGCAATCCGGATGACGCTCCAGAACAACATCATCCTCGACCAGTACCTTTATCCGGCCTCTCACGTCGCAAACCCAGGCATTACCAATTCGGCGATTCAGCCGCCCATGGGAGCGCGGCTTCGCCTGAAGGCAAACGTCGACATCTCCGGTCTCGACCCGGAGTCGCGTGTCATCGCTCAGGCCATGAAGGACTACGGCCTGATCGTCGCCGACAACGGCAGCAACTTTTTCATCACCGGGGCGAGCTACTCGGTCGACGCGAACAACAACGTTGCCCTGACCTGGGACGACAACGACATTCAAAGCTCAACACACGGACTGAAGAGCTTGACATTCAGCGATTTTGAGGTCGTTGATACGACGCCGATCGTGACCGGGCTGAGCGCTTCGTCCGACTCGCCGGGTTCGTCGATCACCATCACGGGCCAGAACTTCTCCGGTGCCGCGGGCCAGCTCCAGGTGCTTTTCGGCAGCACGGCGGCGACCAATGTCACATTGGTGGACGACTCACACGTCACGGCCGTGGTACCGGCCGGCACCGGCACGGTTGACGTCCGAGTACAGTCCGGAGTCACCGAACAAGACTCGGACAACATCAAGAACCCGATCTTCGGCTACGGCATCTCCGCCGTGACCTCGGCCGACCGATTCACGTATGGTGACCCGCCGCCAACCCAGACCAACGCAGCGACATTCATCTCCAGCGACACGACGACGCAGGGGAATTGGAAGGGCCACTACGGCAAAGATGGCTACAACGTCATCGGCAAGCAGGCAAGCTATCCCTCGTATGCCACCGTCGGAACGAGCGGCACCAAGACCTATGTCTGGAAGGCCAGCACCACCGACACGCGGGGACTCCAGGTTCCCCAGTCTGGCTCGACCACCAGGACAGCCGCCTGCTGGTACAGTAGTAGCGGCCAATTTACCGTCGACATCAATCTCAACGACGGCCAAGCTCATCGCATGGCCATCTATGCCTGCGATTGGGACTCTACCAGTCGCTCAGAGCGCATCGACGTGGTCGACCCAACGACCCACGCTGTGCTCGATTCGCGGACGGTCTCTTCATTTCATGGCGGCGTCTACCTGTCGTGGCAGCTCAAGGGACACGTCCAGCTCGTCTTCACTCGTCTGAGCGGGGCCAATCCGGTCGTGAGTGGCCTCTTCTTCGGCTAGAGCGGTTTACTCAAGCGTAGCTGACATCCATCGAAGGAGCCGGTTGCGATCCTACGTTCTCCCCCTGGGAGAAGGTGCCGCGCAACGGCGGTTGAGGTACGCCAAGGCGAGCGGGGAAATGACGCCCCCCTCATCCGGCCTTCGGCCACCTTCTCCCCCTGGGCATAGGTATGGACACAATTCTGTGACTTGGTAATCTTCGTCAGAATGGATTCCATTTTGGCGGCATGCATCGCCGCAACCAGGATCGGTTCTGGAAGCTCGTGAGTGAGCACGCGCACGCCGTC
>JBKQMU010000080.1:0-24555 GCA_052146555.1 Isosphaeraceae bacterium | reverse complement strand
AATCGCCACTTGTTCCCGTAACCGTGGCAACGGCCCACAGTCGCGATCGCTTCGACAAACCGCATTCCGTAAGTTGATGATAGCAAAGAATTTAGTATTGACGTCAAGGGACCGGGCGGCTATGATCTCACAAGCTGAGACTGGAGCGAGGAATCCGAATCGACGTGGTTCCTCGAACGTGCTTTCAGCGCGAAGCCCGAGGTTCATTGCGAGAATTCGCGTCATCGTCTCAAGCGTCACCACTCAAATCGGGATGACTCGGTCCGGCAGCTTCAAGACTACTCGAATTCGCAAGACGCAACTACTTCCTTGTCCGGCCTTTCGGGGTTTCAAGATGGTGGGAACCGTGCGATGCTTGATGAGACTTTGCAGCCTGCCGGCCGCTTGAACAGCCGAGCGGGGCATTGCGGGCAGGATTGCGATGGCTGAGAGAGGGCGCAAGCCGAGAAGGGGCCGGAGCCGCATTTCATAAGAATTGACCGAGAATTGGGATTACGCTGTTGCTCTTGATCCCAGCTCTCATCAGAATCTCCTGGTTCATGTACCAATCTCACACGGGGGTGTTGAAATGGGAACCGATGGGAGAGATCAGCCCTCGACTCGTGAGGCAAACGAGGACGCCGCGGGCTCTCGCTCGTCCGAAGAAGAGCAGCCGCGTGAAGCTGCGGAGAAACCGCTGCCGCTCTCTGGCATTCGCGTCGTCGACGTCGGCACGTTCCTCGCTGGGCCTTACGCGGCATCGATCATGGGAGAGTTCGGGGCCGAGGTGCTGAAGGTCGAGTACCCCATCGGGGGCGACCCCATGCGGCGGTTCGGGGCACCGACGAAACGCAGCGATGCCACGCTCGCATGGCTGAGCGAGGCACGAAACAAGAAGTCCGTAACGATCGACCTCCGCCGATCCCAAGGCGCCCAGCTTTTCATCAAGCTGATTTCGAAGTCCGACGTCCTCGTGGAAAATTTTCGCCCCGGCACGATGGAGGAATGGGGTATCGGCTGGAACGTCCTGAGCGAGGCCAATCCGGGGCTGGTGATGCTGCGCGTTTCCGGCTATGGGCAAACGGGGCCGTACCGCCGCCGCCCCGGTTTCGCCCACATCGCGCACGCCATCGGCGGGCTCTCCTATCTGGCGGGATTCCCCGGCGAAACGCCCGTTGTCCCCGGAACCGCCCCGCTGGGCGACTATATGTCGAGCTTGTACGGAGTCATCGGCGTGATGCTGGCTCTGCGGCACAAGGCCAAGACTGGACTAGGCCAGGTGGTCGACATCGGTATCTACGAAGCGGTCTTCCGTCAGTTGGATGAGCTGGCCGCCGCCTACGGCATGTTCGGCAAGGTCCGCGAGCGGGAGGGGTCCGGCAGCTTTGTCGCCGTGCCTCACGGCCACTTCCGAACCAAGGATGGCAAATGGGTCGCGATCGCGTGTACGACGGACAAGATGTTCGAGCGGCTGGCCGAGGCGATGGACCGCCCGGAACTGGCCGAAAGCACGCTTTACGGCGAACAGCGGAAGCGGCTGGCGGCTCGCGACGAGGTCAACAAGATCGTCATCGAGTGGGCCCTTTCGCTCACGCGCGAACAATTGCTGGAGCGATGCATTGCCAGAGAGGTGCCTGTTGGCAAGCTCAACAGCATCGCCGACATCTTCGCGGACGAGCATTTCCAGGCGCGTGGCAATCTTGCGGAAGTGGTCGAAAATGGGATCGGCAAGGTGGTCGTGCCCAACGTCGTTCCCACGCTCTCCGAGACGCCGGGGCGGATCGCCAACCTGGGGCCGCCGCTGGGTAATGCAACCTACGAAGTAATGCGAGAGTTGCTTGAAATTTCGGCCGCGGAGATTGCCAGGTTCCGGCAGCAAAGGATCATCTAGCATGACACAGGAACACACCGAAGATCTCCCGCTTTCCGGCATCCGCGTCATTGACGTTGCCACCGTGATCGCCGCGCCGTACTGCGCCGGCATTCTCGGTGAATTCGGCGCTGAAGTGCTGAAAGTCGAACATCCAACCGGCGGCGATGCGTGCCGGTACTTCGGCACGCCGACCAGCCGCGGCGACACGCTGACCTGGCTGAGCGAGGCGCGCAACAAGAAATCGGTGACCATCGACCTGCATCGCCCTGAGGGGGCCGATCTGTTCAAGGGGTTGGTCGCAAAGACTGACATCTTGTGTGAGAACTTCCGCCCGGGAACTCTGGAGAAATGGGGGCTGGGCTGGGAAGTGCTGCGTGAGATCAACCCCGGACTGATCATGCTTCGCGTCTCGGGCTACGGCCAAACCGGTCCCTACAAGGACCGGCCCGGCTTCGCCCGCATCGCGCATGCGGTCGGCGGACTGGCGTACCTATCGGGCATGCCCAAGGGCACACCCGTTACGCCCGGCTCGACGACGCTGGGCGACTACCTCTCCGGCCTTTTTGGCTGCGTTGGCGTCCTTCTGGCCCTGCACTACAAGGAGAAGACCGGCTGCGGCCAGTATATCGACACCGCGCTCTACGAGTCGGTCTTCCGCTGCACCGACGAGCTTGCTCCGGCCTACGCCATGTACGGCACCGTCGGCGAGCGCCGCGGGCCGCACATCAGCAGCGCCTGCCCTTACGGCCACTTCCCGACAAAGGACGGCAAGTGGGTGGCCATTGCCTGCACGACCGACAAGCTCTTCGCGAGACTGGCCGAGGCGATGGGCCGTTCCGAGCTGGCCTCCAGCAGCCTTTACGGCGATCAGAAGACGCGCCTCGAGAACCGCCAGGACGTCGATGAGATCGTGCGCGACTGGTGCGGGTCACTGCCGCGGGACCAGGTCCTGGCGAGGTGCGAGGCAACCAGGGCACCGGCCGGGCCGCTGAACAACATCGCCGACATCTTCGGCGATCGCCAGTTCCACGCCCGCAGGAACTTGGTCGCCATCGATACCGACGAAGTTCCTGAGACGGTCACCGTGCCCAACGTCATACCGAGACTTTCCAGAACCCCGGGCCGGATCAAGCACCTGGGCCCGAAGCTGGGACAGCACACCGAAGAGGTGCTGCAAGGATTGCTCGGCTTAGGTAGTGCGGAAATCGCTGAGCTGCGCTCACGGCGCGTGATCTGAGCCCCACGGGATTGATGTCGACAGGACGCCGGGCCCGGGACAATCACTGTCCCGGAGGCGCCGCGCGTCCAATCTTGGGGAGAATCTGATGAGACTGCCTGCACACTTTTATAAGCCCCTGGCCATCGGAGCCCCGGTGCCTCTCCGCGAGCTTCCCGTCCGTCCCGAGCGGATGATCCATTTCTTCCCACCGCACATAGAGAAGATCTGCGCGCGTCTTCCCGAGACCGCAAAGCAGGTCGATGTGCTCTGCGGCAACCTGGAAGACGCCATCCCCGTCGAGGCCAAGGAGGCGGCGCGCGCCGGCTTCATCAAGGTGGCCAAAGGGATCGATTTCGGCGACACCGCCCTGTGGACCCGCGTCAATGCGCTCAATAGTCCCTGGGTCCTCGACGACATGTTGCAGATCATCGCCGAGATCGGCAACAAGCTCGATGTCATCATCGTCCCCAAGGTCGAGGGACCCTGGGACATCCACTACGTGGACCAGCTCTTGGCACAGCTCGAGGCCAAGCACTCCGTCACCAAGCCGATTCTGATCCATGCCCTGCTGGAGACCGCCCAGGGGGTCAGGAACGTGGATGATATCGCGACCGCGAGTCCGCGAATGCACGGCATGAGCTTAGGTCCCGCGGACCTGGCCGCATCGCGGGGCATGAAAACCACCCGGGTCGGCGGCGGACATCCTTCGTACGGCGTACTGGCCGATGCGGTCGAGGGCCGTGAGGACCGCATGTTCTTCCAGCAAGATCTGTGGCATTACACGATCTCCCGGATGGTCGATGCCTGCCAGTCGTGCGGCCTCCGCGCCTTTTACGGGCCGTTTGGCGATTTTTCGGACAGCGCGGCCTGCGAAGCGCAGTTCCGCAACGCCTTCCTGATGGGCTGCGCCGGGGCCTGGTCCCTCCATCCCAGCCAGATTGAAATCGCCAAGCGCGTCTTCAGCCCCGACGTGAAGGAGGTTCTCTTCGCCAAGCGCATCCTCGAAGCAATGCCCGACGGCAGCGGAGCGGTGATGCTCGACGGCAAGATGCAGGATGACGCCACCTGGAAACAAGCCAAGGTGATCGTCGATTTGGCGCGACTGGTGGCGAAGCGCGACCCCGAACTCGCCAAGGCCTATGGCTGGTGACCGACCATGAGTACCAAAACCAATCCGGGCAATTTCTTCGAGGACTTCCGCATGGGCCAGCGGATCGTCCACGCCACGCCTCGGACCGTGACCGAAGGGGACGTCGCGCTTTACACGGCCCTGTACGGAAGTCGGTTCGCGGTGAACTCGTCCGCGGCCTTTGCCGCATCCCTCGGGCTCCCGCGGGCGCCGCTGGACGACCTGCTCGCGTTCAACCTGGTCTTTGGCAAGACGGTTCCCGACATATCGCTCAATGCCATCGCGAACCTGGGCTACGCCGCGGGGCGGTTCGGTGTGCCTTTGTATTGCGGCGACACGGTCAGCGCCAGCTCCGCCGTCATCGGGCTGAAGCAGAACAAGGACGGCCAGACCGGCGTGGTCTATGTACGCTCGACCGGTCTGAACCAGTGTGGCGAGATGGTGGTCGACTATTGCCGATGGGTGATGGTGAGGAAGAAGGATTCGTCCGCCCAGCCGCCGGAGGTTGTGATTCCCGATCTTCCCCAGGCGGTCGATCCCGCGGATCTCCTCGTTCCTGCGGGACTGACGCTGGGCGGCTACGACACAGCGCTTGCCGGCAGCCCTCATCTGTGGGACGACTACGAGATCGGAGAGAAGATCGACCACGTCGATGCGATGACCATCGAAGAGTCCGAGCACATGATGGCGACCCGTCTCTATCAGAACACGGCGAAAGTGCACTTCAACCAGCACACCGAGAAAGAGGGGCGTTTCGGACGTCGCATCATCTACGGCGGCCACATCATCAGCCTGGCGAGGTCGCTCTCCTATGGGGGGCTGGCCAATGCCATCAAGGTGGCCGCTATCAACGGCGGCCGCCACGTGGCTCCGACCTTCGCCGGTGATACGATCTATGCCTGGTCGGAAGTCCTCGACAAGACTCCGTTGCCGGGCCGTAGCGACCTAGGGGCGCTTCGGCTGCGTACGGTGGCCACCAAGGATCGCGGCTGCGCCGACTTCCCCTACAAGAACGCCGACGGACAATACGATCCGGCCGTCGTGCTCGATTTCGACTACATCGTGCTGATGCCGGCACGCGGCTAACCGCGCCGGCTTCGGAAGAGCCGCTCTTGCCCTGGACCATGTTTTCGAGGCGGCACGACACGCGTGCCGGAAGCGCCCATGAACAAGATCTTAGAAGGTTTGCGCGTGATTGAAGGCGCGGCGTTTGTCGCCGCACCTCTCTGTGGCATGACCCTAGGACAGATGGGCGCAGATGTGATCCGTTTCGACCCGATCGAGGGGGGGCTTGATGCCAGGCGCTGGCCCGTGACTCGCGACGGCAAAAGTCTTTACTGGGCGGGCCTCAATAAGGGCAAGCGGTCCATCGCCGTCAACACGCGGACCCCGGAGGGTCAGGAGCTCATCGCCGCACTGATTACTGCTCCCGGCGAAGGCAACGGAATCTTCCTGACCAACTTCCCGACGACGGGCTGGCTGGGCTACGATGCCTTGCGCCAGCGTCGCGCCGATTTGATCATGATGAATGTGACCGGCAATCCGGACGGCAGCACGGCCGTGGATTACACCCTGAACTGTGCGGTCGGGTTTCCGTTTATCACCGGCCCGCGACATGGCAAGGAGGCGGTCAACCCGGTCAACCACGTGCTCCCCGCGTGGGACGCCATCACCGGAGTGACCGCGGCTTTGGGCATCCTGGCAGCCGAACGTCAGCGGCGCATCACGGGTCAAGGACAGTACATCAAGCTGCCGCTGGCCGACGTTGCCTTCGCCATGGTTGGTCATCTCGGTTACATCGCCGAAGTTCAGATCAACGATGAGGACCGGCAGTCCTCCGGCAATTATCTCTACGGCGCCTATGGAAGCGAGTTCGAGACGTCCGATGGCCGCATCGTCTATGTGGTTGCGATCACCCCGAGGCAATGGCGGGCCGTGGGTGAGGCGACGGGTTTACTCCAGCGGCTGGCGACGATCGAATCTTTGCTTGAAGTCGACCTGTCCCGGGAAGGGGACCGCTTCAGGGCTCGTGAAATCATCACGGCGGTGCTGGCACCCTGGTTTCGCCAGCGCACGCTCGAAGAGGTTCAGAAGACCTTCGAAGGCACGGCCATCTGCTGGGGCCCCTATCAGACGTTCCGACAGATGGTGGAACAGGACCCACGGTGCTCGGCTCACAACCCGCTTTTCTCGACCCTCGAGCAACCTGGGATCGGCAGTTACCTGGTCCCTGGTTCTCCTCTCCAGTTCTCAGGCCAAGAGCGATTATCCCCTCGGCGCGCCCCGACCCTGGGCGAGCACACCGACGAAGTGCTCAGCGATGTCTTGCACCTCTCCGACGCTCAGATCGGCAAGCTGCGTGAGAAGCATGTGGTAGCAGGGCCAATCGAACTTTCGTAAAGGGCGAACCGATGAGCGCGTCGTACGCCGACTGGATCGGCCGCACCGAGGAGATTGAGGAGTTGATCGCGCTGGCCCCGGTTGAGGCCGCTGCGGCCACGCTCGACGATACCACGACGGAGTTCGTGCCGGGCTCGCAATTGCCGCCTCTCTGGCACTGGTTTTTCTTTCTGCCGCGCGCTCCGCAGTCGCGGCTTGGCGTCGACGGCCATCCCCAGCGCGGCGGCTTCATGCCGCCCATCGAGTTACCCAGACGCATGTTCGCGGGCGCTCGCATGCGCTTTTTGAAGCCGCTCTTGATTGGCCAGCCGTCGTCCCGGCAGTCGCTGATCCGAGACGTTTCCCAAAAGGAAGGAAAAACGGGCAAATTGGCGTTCGTAACCGTTGCGCACCGTATTTCCCAGGGGGGCGAAATCTGCATCGAGGAAGAGCAGGACATCGTCTACCGCGAACCCGGGGCATCGGTTGCCGCGCCTGAGCCCTGCGAACTCCCTCCCGTCCCGGCAAATTCGTGGACGCGGATAGTTACCCCCGACCCGACGCTTCTCTTCCGCTTTTCTGCGCTCACCTTCAACGCCCATCGCATCCATTACGACCGAACCTACGCCACGACCATGGAAGGATATCCGGGCCTGGTCGTTCATGGCCCGCTGACGGCCATTCTGCTCATGGAACTGGTGCGCTTCCACGCGAATTGTGCAGTGACGGCTTTCACGTTTCGAGGCCAGGCACCGCTTTTCGACCTCGCACCTTTTCGCCTGATCGCAACACCGCTCGGCCAGCGTGTGCAACTCGAGGCACAAGCCCCCGACGGCAAAACCACGATGACCGCCAGCGCCGATTTGGCGCCCACCGTGGCACCAGGCACGTCATTCTAGGGACACCTCTCTCAGCACAAGAATGCTGACGGCAGCGTCCGAGCTCGGGAAGTGCTGCGCTGCGAAGGACGGGCGCTTGCGACCCGCAAAACGGCTCCCTGAGCCGCCACGGGCTTCGACGAACCGGCGATCAGACGCTTAAACCTTGACCGGATGAAGGTTGCGTCCGGAGTCATCAATCGCCGCTCTGCCGATGGGGCCAAGAATCGGTTCGGTTCAGGCACGACCTTGTGCCTGGGATCATCGCGGGGTTGCTATCGCTCAACCTGCGATCAGCCGTTTCGTGGTTTCTATCGCCATCATTTGACAGTCCGTTTCCGCTGGCATAGGGAAAGGAAAGGGGAGATAGAAGGTTGAGTGGGGGACTATTCCATGAAAGTGCGCCATCAGGTTACCGGCTCCGCACTGCTGAAAAAGCGCAGGGTGGGTGCGGCCGCGGTCGAATTCGCCGTCTGTATGCCAGTCTTGTGCCTAATGCTGACCGGACTGTGGGAGGTCGGTCGAATTACCGAAGTCACGCAAGTTATGTGGAATTCAGCGCGTGAGGCCGCGCGGGATGCTTCGCTTGGAAATGACAATCTCCAAACCGTCACCACGAACATTCTTTCTTACCTGCAAAACGCTGAGCCGACCGCCTTCGGTACCGGGCACTCAACCAGTCTCATCGCTCCGGTTGTCTCATTGCCTGCGAACACGACCGGTTACACCTGCTGGGACAACACCGCGAATCGTGAGCTCTTCACGATAACATTCACGGACCTGACCCAGCCGAGTGTTACCGACCCGACCAACATGTCGCAGCTTGATATCTTCCAGATTGGCGTTCAGGTTCCCTACAACAGCATCCGAGTTAGCCCGCTCGCTCAGATCACGAATATGACCCGCCTCTCCGTGACCGTGGACTGGGCGTCCATGGTCGACTCGCCATTCCAGATTGTCCCCAGCCTTCCTGCAGAGTAAGGCCTCAAGCTCCCGGAGGTCAACAAAACATGGTAGTTCGCAAAATCCCACGCAGCCGCCCCAGGGGTGCTGTCGTCGTCGAAACCGCGGTCATCATCAGCCTTGTGCTCACAGTCATACTCGGCGTTTTCACCTACGCGCGGCTTTTGACGGACTGGAGCCTTCTCAATAACGCCGCCCGGGAAGGCTGCCGCTATGCTCTGGCAAATAACACAAGTTCTACGGTCTCCTCGTCTGTTCAGTCGATCGTCACTGGCTACATGGGGGGGGAAACCTCACGATTCAACAACTTCGCGGTGACCGTGAGCGGAACGCATGGGGGCGTCTCGACCCCCGTCAACAACCTGGCTCCTGGAGATCCCATCACCGTTTCCGTGTCCGGCACTTATAACTTTCTTCAGATCATTCCACTGGTGAAGATGCCCACAAACCTTACGGTCCAAAGCGCAGTGACGATGTTGTGCGAGGGGGGGACATGAGGTCCCGTAAAACCAGGTGATCTCAGATTACGTGGGCTCTGATCCATGGTGACAAAAGCCACCATCGCGGGGAAACAAAATGTCAATTCATACCGGGAGAAACAAGTCATGAGGAACGTAGTACGAAGAAGAGTGGGCGAACGTGCCCTCCGTCGCGGAACAGTTCTGCCGCTTGTGATCTTTACCATCGTCGCCCAGATTGCGTTCCTGGCGCTGGCCGTTGATCTGGGTCTGACGGCGATCGCAAAAACCCAGGTGCAGCAGGCTGCGGACTTGGTGGCGCTCACGGCCACACGAAGCCTCAATGGCTCGGCGGCAGGCGGCTACAACCAGAGCACGGCGACGACCAACGCTCAGAGTATCTTGAGCCACAATTATGTCTTGGGTAAGAGCATCCAGTCGTCGCAACTGTCGATGTCGTTCGGTTCCTACGATTACAACCAGACGACGCAGACCTTCAGCGCCAATTATCCGCCGTTAAACGGCTCACCGACCTCTGCGGTCTCGGCCACGATCACGACGAGCAGTCTTCCGGCCGCATTCAGCTCCGCCTTTGGGTCGCACGTTCTGCCGAACCTCTCGGCAACGGCTCAGGCAGTGCACCGCCCGCGCGATATCGCGCTGGTCATGGACCTCTCAGGCTCGATGCGCATGGGAACGTGCCTGGGTTTCGACTGGTACACCAACTCGCGATCGACGAACAACCCCGACACGCTCGCGCCTACGTTCGGCGCCTATTCGTCGTCTGGCGACAACCTCGTGGGTCCCACCACCAATCGGACATCCGGTGCCGATAACTACACGATTCCCCCGAGCAATACAACGGTTACGAATGCCTCTTACAACCGCACGTACATCAACAACTGGTTTCAAAACGCTGCCTACACATCGCCGCTCGTCCGCGCGTTCGATTCCTACACCAGCTCGGACGGTGGACAAACATGGAGTGCACCATCCTCGGGTGCTTCTCCCGTGCTGCCTCCCACGTCTTACGCCACGACTCCGGGAGGTGACGTCCCGCTTTTCGTCAGCGGCAGCACCTCGACGTACGCCCAGACGGTGAAGGATGTGGTTGGTAGCAGCTCGAGAAATGCCACCTGGGAACTTGACGGCTATTCCAGTTGTGCGAATGGTTCGTTCTCAAACGCAGCGAATGGACAGACCAGCTACACAAGCGGATCATTCAACGGCTATACCCAGGGGCCAGGCTATTACGGCATGACATTCTTCATCTGGCCGCCCGACCCGCGCGAACCTCTGACTCCGGCCAGTAGTTCCGCTGATGCGGCCCAGATCAAACAGTTCTTGATGGACTTCCTGTACACGAACGCCGATTTCAGTAGCGGGACGACCGGTCCGCCCCTTTACGGCATTTACGGTGTGACCTCAACTCCCGGAAGTCGCAACTGGCCATGGCCTAACGACGGCGGAAGCTCACTGAGCAGCTACCTCACCTCCAAAGTCTATGTCCCCGGAGGCAGTCGCAAGCTCCTGACGACCGATCCGCAGTACCAGAAGATCATGCGGCTTTACAACTGGAACTACGTGGTCGACAACCTGGGGACGACTCCCTGCGACTGGCGACAGCGGTTTTTCGGCACCTCGGACAATACCGTCCTGTTCAATTCGAACGGAAAAATGAACACGCCCGGATCAGGCTATACGATCAATTACAACGAGATCCTCCGCTGGCTGACCCAGGGTCCGAATCCTTTCCCGACCCAGTTGCGAGCCGGACGCGTCAAGTACTATGGTTCGATTCCAACAGCGATCACAGGCACCTGGCCCAGTTATGGAAGCACGGACCAGCGCTTCTGGGTCGAATTCATCGATCATGTTCTAGGATTCAGGCAGACCTCCGCCGGCGTGTACCAGGACATCAGCGCGATGGCCGGATATGGCAGCGATTTTTCGTGGGGAAGCACGAGCATCACGTCTCCTCCGTCGGCGACCCAGTACATGAGCTACACGGACAACCCCCAGCGGCCGAACCTGCGTTACTGGTTCAGCCCGATCACGATGGTCGACTACGTCCAGAACTACAACATGGACTCGAACGTCAACAACTACTTTTACATGCAGCCCGGCGATAGCTACGAGGCGCCGATCTACACGGCCAAGGAAGCCTATGTCGCGACCATCAACACGGTGCAGTTGAACCACCCCAACGACTGGATCTCGGTCGTTCCTTATAGCTGGCCGCGCCAATCGGCGACCGACGGCAATGGCCGCTTCAATTGTGTAAGTTCCCCGATGGGAACAAATTACAACTACGCGACAGCCTCGCTGACATACCCATTCTCGACCATCAACGCGGATGGTTCGCCGAACAATACGGAGATCACACCTTACGATCCGGATCCTGCTACCAGTGCAATTCCTTCGGCGAATTTCATGGATACGCCGCGGGCCGATGGTGATACGTGTTTCGCGATGGCTCTCATGTTGTGCTACAACCAGTTGGCGGTCACGCCGGCTACGGATAGCACGCTGCGGTCGTTCGTGACCTCGACGCCCATCACCTTCCCGACTGGAATGGCAGGGGGATTGGGACGCAAGGGGTCACAAAAGGTGATCATCTTCGAGACGGACGGTCTGCCGAACTGTACGGCCAATGCATCGCTTATGAACGCGGGGTCGTACTCGTACTATAAGATCCGATACGACATGAACCGCCCCTATGGCAGCGAGTATCCTTCGATCAATCCGACAAACCTCAACGACTCATCGGTTCTGAGCCAGGTTTACTCGCTCGTCCAGGAGCTCGCCAACGATTTCAGCACGTCGCGCAATCCCTTCCGCCTCTATACATTGGGCTATGGCCCCGTGTTCCAGGGGTCGAATGCCAGTGCGGCGAAGTCAACGCTGCAAGCCATGCAGTATTACGCGGGAACCCAGGCCAGTCCGTCCACTCCTCTGGCGTCAAACCAGATCATCACGGGCACGGACACGCAGATGTCCACCAACCTGGTCAGTGCGTTTACGTCAATCCTCGAGAACGGTGTTCAGATTGCTCTGATCAAGTGATTATGAAAAACTTGGCTGCCGAGTTTGAGGATGTTGCGAAGACCTATCGGACCCCACTGCGGCGTGGACAAACCGTCCACGCCTTACGTGGGGTAAGTCTGGGGATCGAGCCAGGCGAGGTCCTGGCTCTTCTCGGACCGAATCGGGCCGGGAAAACGACTCTGCTCAAGATCCTTTTGGGCTTGTCTCATCCGTCGGCCGGCCGCGTGTTCCGGCTTGGCCACCCGCTGTCCCAGCGGAGCACACTGGCTCGTGTCGGCTACATGCACGAGAATCAGGTGTTTCCGCGTTACATGACCGCGACAGTGCTACTGCAATATTACGGCCACCTGTCGCTCGTCTCACAATCGGTACTCAAGACTCGGGTACCTGCGCTGCTTGAAAGAGTCGGGCTAGCGGACCGTGCTCAGGAACCGATCGCCCGCTTCAGCAAGGGAATGATCCAGCGGCTCGCCCTGGGACAGGCCCTGATCACGGAGCCCGATTTGCTTGTGCTCGACGAGCCGACCGAGGGCCTCGATATGAGTGCGCGCGAGCTGCTCGGGCAGGTTGTCACCGAGCAGAGCCGCGCGGGCAAGGCTGTGCTTCTGGTATCGCATGCCTTCAGTGAAGTTACCAAGGTCTGCGACCGCGTTGCCGTGCTCGTCGAGGGAAAGCTCGCCCATCTTGGTACGCTTGCTTCCTTGCAACGTGATCCCGGCACGGGCAGGGAGCGCACACTCGAGGCGGCCCTGTCGCCTCTCTATCGATCCTGACGGGAGATCACCATGGATGTGCGTCACAGTCTCGCCTTCCTGAAGCATCTGGTCCAGGACACGTTTCGACAAGCCATCGCATCGGGAATCTTCTGGATCATGCTCGCAGTGACAGCGATCTGCGTTGTCCTCTGCCTGAGCGTGGAAATCAAAGGGGACGTGTCACTTCACGACGAGAGCGAGACGGTCTACTTCTTACCCCAAGCGTCATCTTCTATGATTCCCCCCTCGGTGGCAAACCAACCCAGAGAACAGCTCGCCCTCAAGACCACCCCCGAGCAGGCGCGACGGGAAGGAATCGAGACGGTCAGCGGCACCATGACCCTGGGATTTGGCGCTGTGTCGTTTCCTCTCACCCGCGAGCGAAGAGATGCGGTCCATTTTGTCGAGCTTGTCCTCGCTGGCGGCATCGCAGGCGCTTTTGGGCTCCTCTTGACACTGGTGTGGACCGCTGGGTTCGTGCCGTCTTTTCTGGATCCGAGTGCCGCATCGGTCTTGCTCGCCAAGCCCGTCTCACGGAGTCAATTGCTCCTGGGCAAGTATCTCGGCGTCCTGGCTTTCGTCGGCTTTGAGCTGGTCGTCTTCGTTACCCTGACCTGGCTTGCCCTCGCCTTGCGCACCAAGGTCTGGGACATGAGATACTGGTGGTGCATTCCCTTGCTGCTTGTCCAGTTCGCGATCTTCTATAGCTTCTCGGTACTGCTCGCGGTCCTCACCCGCAGCACGGTGGCGTGCGTGTTCGGCTCGATCCTTTTCTGGCTTCTGGGATGGGGCATCAATTATGGAAGCATGATGGCCAGTGCGACCTCGGAGCACCGATACCTGCCCGCTTCCACGGTCGCTCTGGCTGAAGCTTCGTACTGGATTTCACCTAAGCCCATCGACTCGGGTTTGATTCTGTACAATGCCCTCAATGCTCAGGAGCACCTCGAGAAACCTGAGGTGTTCAAGCTCGTGGAGTCGAATCCAAAGTTTTCACCTTCGCTGTCGATCGTCTCTTCTCTCGTACTGACCTGTGCTCTCCTGGCTTTATCCATTCACGAATTTCAAGCAGTTGACTACTGAGCATCGGTCGCGCCCGGCGCGTGGCTCGCAAGCTGCGACCTGTCTCGGCTCGCCTCATGTGAGAGCCTTGCTTTCCTCCTTCAAGCTGCGACCTGTCTCGGCTCGCCTCATGTGAGAACCTTGCTTTTCTCCTTCAGATGGAGGAGCCTCGCCTGCGGGTTCGGGCCGGAGCCGCCCGATGAGGGTGAAGAATGTCCTCGCCAGGAATTGAACCTGGTCCTCGACCTTCGCGGGGTCGGATGCGAATCCGTCACACTCCGAGGACGCGATCAAAGCCCATTCCCCCGCCCGGGAATCGAACCCGGCCCTGCGGCTTCGAAAACCGCCGTGCGCCCGACACACCCACGAGGAGCCGTTCGCGAGAAGGGAGTGCTCTCGCCAGGAATCGAACCTGGTCCTCGACCTTCGGAGGGTCGCGCGCGAGTCCGTCACGCTCCGAGAGCAACCAGAAGACGCCAGCAGGTGCTCAGCACTTTGAACCCCATCCGCTGGTTTTCAGGCTCGCCGCTGTCTTGGGAGCACGCTTCTCTTGGTTCTGACAATTCTCAGAAGCGGACGCTGTCTTAGGCGAACGCTAGCGCCCGTTCATGGGGCAAGAATCGGGACCAGCTTTCAAGGCGAGCAGCCTGCGCAGCGTAGAGCGGCTTCCACTCGGGGCGGACGGGCCGGCATCGCAGCCGCATGCCAGCCTGGTCGGGAGTCCGGTCTCCTTTGCGCGTGTTGCACCGCTGGCAGGCGGCCACGCAATTGGTCCAGCTCGACGCTCCGCCTTGCGACCGCGGCAGGACGTGGTCGATCGTGATCGACTCGGCCCCCGGCTGAGAGCCACAGTATTGACACGTGTAATGGTCGCGCTTGGCAACGTTGCGCCGGCTGAACGTCACGGCCGAGCTCGGCAGCCGCTCAAAGTGCTGAAGTGCGATGATCTCGGGGACCGGCAACCGCAGCCTTGCCGAGCGAATGCAAGGATCGCCGTCAGCCGGCAGACGCTGGGCCCAGTCGCTCCAGGCATACAAGCGATACAGGTCGGGATCGACGACCCGCGCTGCGTCGTTCCAGAGCAAGATCAACGACCGGGCCACGGTCGTCACGTGGACGGGCTGCCATTGTCGGTTCAAAACCAAGGTCGGTCGATCCAGAACGCCCTTCGACATCATCGCCTCCATCCCCAGGAAACGGTGAGGGTGCCCGGCGGGAGTTGAACCCGTCGCCTTGAAATTCACATTCTCATGTGCTTCCATTACACCTCGAACACCATCAATCACGACCGGCCCCGCCACGGGGCCGGAGCGGAAGGCAAGGGATTCGAACCCTCACGCCCCTGAGGGCGCACTCCTTAGCAGGGAGGCCCGGCCAGCCTTATCCGGCTACCTTCCGAAATCGATCAACCGCACGAACAAGAGAGTGGACAGCCGGGGAGTCGAACCCCGATTACCTGGGTGCAAGCCAGGCGTCTTCCCGTTGGACCAGCCACCCAAGAAACTCTCGATCAAATCGAAGGTCTTCGCTCACGCTTTCAGGTGACGAGCCATCGAGTCGTCCCGGAGGGAATCGAACCCCCGTTTCCTCTTTGTAAGAGAGGAGTCGTAGCCTCTGGACCACGGGACGAGAAAGGGAGTCTTACAGAAGCAGCCCGGACGGGAATCGAACCCGCCTTTCCACTTTGAGAGAGTGGTGTCCTGAACCGATAGACGACCGGGCCGTGAATCGAGAAATCGAAGTTGGTCGCAGTGCGTCGGGCAGGAGTCGAACCTGCAAAGCTCGGGGCGGGTGGGTTACGGCCACCGGGGCTCGCCAGTGCCCAGCCGACGCGTTTAAGGAACAAAGAACGAATTGCTCAGATCACATCGTCTTCCGCGTTTCAGCGCCCCCGACGGGATTTGAACCCCGGGGGGAACCCCGGCGCGCCGGGGTCGCTCCACCTTGACAGGGTGGCGAGCACTCCGAGCTGCTCCACAGGGGCGTGATGTTGCGGCCCGGTCTTCCCCGGGTCGCAGTGGCTCAGGAGGGATTCGAACCCTCAGCATCTCTCGTTCTGAGCGAGAGTGGTCTGCCGGTTGCCTACCGAGCCTTCACCGAATGAGGCGGAAGCCGTGGGACTCGAACCCACAAGCGGCCCGAGGCCGCCACCTGTTTTCAAGACAGGTCCCTCATCCAGCCGGATGGCTTCCGTTCGTCTTTGCTTGCCGTCAAGTTCCGGGGGCTGGAATCGAACCAGCGGCCTCCACGTTCAGAGCGTGGCGTCACGACCAACCGCAACTGCCCCGGAGTTCGGGAAGGAGGATTCGAACCTCCACCGCCTGATTCAAAGTCAGGCCGCCTGCCTGTTAGCCGATTCCCGAGAGTGCCCCGCGGGAGTTGAACCCGCCTGTCCAGTTTGGAAGACTGGTGCCTGACCGCTCGGCCAGGGGCACGCAGAGCGTCGAACGAAGCAGCGGAATCGGCTTGCCCTTCCCGAAACGATCAAGCTCCAGGGGAGGGACTCGAACCCCCACGCCGCAGGCGCCTCATTAACAGTGAGGTGCGTCTACCATTCCGCCATCCCGGAGGAAGGGGAGAAATTAACCACAGAGAACACAAAGAGCACGGAGAAAAGACGAGGAACGACAGATCAGGTTTTGCTGCTGTTCCAAGTTTAGGCTGTGCGATGAGGCCATCTAAAAATGTACAGTAATGTATAATATTTATTATACATGTAACATAAAACGCTTTGATGGATTCCGCGGATCCTCTGTGCCCTTTGTGTTCTCTGTGGTTAATTTTTTTTGAATTAATTCTCGTGCCTATTGTCTCCGCAGTGTGTCATTTGATCTCTGTGGTTTTCTAAGCAGTCGGGGTGGCTGGGCTCGAACCAGCGATATCCTGCTCCCAAGGCAGGCGGATTAGCCAACTTTCCCACACCCCGAGGAAGTGCCCAGCGAGAGTCGAACTCGCACGTTCGCCATGGCAAGGCGATAGGCAGCCATTACATCATGGGCACTGCGACCGTCGCCAAATTGTCAAAGACGAAAAGAGCACCGGGTGGGGGTCGAACCCACGTCGCCGCTTTACGAGAGCGGTGTCTTGCCTGTTAGACCACCAGTGCACGCCTCGAGTGGGACCAGAGGGACTTGAACCCTCACCCGCCTGGTTAAGAGCCAGGTGTGCTGCCGCTAACACCTTGGTCCCGACGATCAGTCAGAGTCGGCCCGGGAGGAGTCGAACCTCCATCTTCCGGTTATCAGCCGAGCGCTCTACCGCTGAGCTACAGGCCGTGGCGGATGACTGTCGTCTTACCACTCTCCCTGCCGGATGGGGCCGGAGGGACTCGAACCCCCACTCCCCGGCTTAAAAGGCCGATGTGCTGCCGTTACACCACAACCCCCGCCACTCCCATGCCCACCCATCCCACAGCGAACCCAGTCCAGCACAACCGGCAGGATTCGAACCCGCGAGACAGCGGTTTTGGAGACCGCCCGCGCCCCCAGTCGCTCCGGTCGTGTAGGCCTGCTTGTGCAGATCGCCCGTGAGGGAGTCGAACCCTCCTCTCCGCCTTGAAAGAGCAGTATCCTCGTCCGCTAGACGAACGGGCGTGCGTTTCCTCTTACCCCCGCGCAGGGAGTGGGCCGAGTGGCGCTCGAATCCACGTCTCCACTTTTTCAAAGTGGCGCTAGACCGTCTCAGCTACCGGCCCGAAAATGGACCAGGCCCGGCGCTTGTGACACCGGGCCTGGGTCAGTTCCTGATGTGGAAAAACCTGGGCTGAGTGTCAGTGTCGCAAGCGACGTCGGGGACGGAGATAGGTCGCCGGAGCACAGAAACTCCGCTCTCGCCCCCAACCAGATTGATCTATAGACCAGCAGGCGAACATGGCGATTGACCCCGGCGAACCAGAAAGAACCGAGGGGAGACACTTCAGGCAACGCCCCCCTCACTCTCATCGTCTCCTCGATCTTCACCTGTAGAGACGCGTAACGACCGACTGATGTTCGCGCGGACGAATCTTTTTTTCGAATAGTCCGCTGATAACCGACGCGCAGCGAACGCCTTGTTTCGTCATTACGTCGATGGACTGCGTTCCGAAGCTGAACACTCATCGGTCTCGTGAAAATCGACCAGCGGCGCCACGAGCGGGGTCCCATAGACGGGATGCCGCGCCACGGCCACGGGGACTCCGAAAGTTTCGCTGATCAGCTCTTCGGTCAGTACCTCTTGGGGTGAGCCAATCGCTTTGAGGGATTGCTCCGACAGAAGTGCGAGCCGATGCCCGTAAAACGAGGCCTGGTTCAGATCATGCAGAGTCAGGACGACCACGAGCTGCTGCTCCGTCGCCAGGCGACGGACAAGTCGCAGGACTTCCACCTGGAATTTCAAGTCCAGCCCGGCTGTCGGCTCATCCAGCAGCAAGACCTTGGCTTCCTGCGCCAAGGCCCGAGCGAGGACCACGCGCCGCCACTCGCCACCGGAGAGCTCCGTGATCGGTCGATTACGCAGCGCGCAGAGGCTCATGTTCGAAAGGGCCTGCTCCACGATTTGCCGATCGAGGGGGCGGTAGGGAAGCAACCAGCCTCGGTGGGGGACACGGCCAAACCGGACCGCGTCTTCCACAGTCAGCGACCAGTCCCGGTGCTCGGCCTGAGGCATGATCGCCAACCGTCGCGATACTTCATCGGTGCGGAGCGTCCAGATGTCCTTATCGTAGAGGAGCACTGACCCATGCATCGGTCGAAGCAAGCGAGCGAGCGCCCGGAGCAACGTCGTCTTGCCCGCTCCGTTGGGACCAAGCAGGACGAGGACCTCGCCGGCATTGGCCGCCAAGGTCAGCGCCTCGAAGACCCGGCGGCGGCCATAACCACATGAGAGGTCGCGTGCTTCCAGTGTACTCACGGCGCGGCCGCCATCTGGCGTCCCTGGATGTTGAGCAAGACCAAGAAAAAGGGGCTGCCCAGAAGGGCAGTCATGACGCCCACGGGGAGTTCGTTGGGGGCCGCGATCGTGCGCGCAAGGTCGTCGGCGAGCACGAGCAAGAGGGCTCCCACAAGTGCGCTGGCTGGAATGAGCAGCGCGTGGCGGGCACCAACCAAGAGCCGTGCCACGTGCGGTGAGACCAGGCCCACGAAGCCAATAATGCCGCCGGCCGCCACGCCGGCAGCGGTCGCCAGGCTGGCGGCGACGACAACGACCACGCGCAGCCGACCAAGCCGCAAGCCAAGCGAGGCCGCCGTCTCCTCGCCGAAGGCGAGCGAATCAAGCGCCCGCGATTGAAGCCACAAGGCAAGGGCCCCTGCCAGTACCATCGGAGTTGTCGACCCAAGTACGGACCAGCCCCGACCCGAGAGACTTCCCATCAACCAGCCGAGGATCGTGATGACTTTCTCATCGCTCGAGAATATCAAGAGCCAAACCAGTGCTTCGATGAAGCTGCTAAGAGCCACTCCGGCCAGAAGAAGCGACGGGATCGACACGCGTCCGCCGATCGATGCGATGCTGTAAACAACAGCGACAGCCAGGAGTGCGCCGAGAAGTGCCGCGGCCGAGACAGCCCCCATGCCCAGGAGGCTCTCACGCAAGCCGGCAACGATCGCCAGTGTTGCCCCCAGGGCCGCTCCACTGGAGGCACCGATGATGAAAGGATCGACGAGCGGATTGCGAAAGAGCCCTTGATAGCCGGCTCCAGCGGCTCCCAGCCCCGCGCCGATCAAACCAGCCAGCAAAATGCGCGGCAACCGCAGATCCCAGACGATCGTCACGTCCGTCGCGGGGACTTCCCGGGCCGTCGTCGATCTCAAGATCTGCACGACACGTTCCGCCGGGATGGATACCGCGCCTAAGCTCAGACTCAGAAGAGCGGCAACCGCCAGCATGGCCGTCAGCAAAAGGAGCATCCCGATGGGGCTCTTGCCCTTCAAGGCCTCGGCTCCTCTCTGAAGGCGCCGACACGCGATCGGTCGGCCAGCGCGGTGAAACGATCGCCGTAAAGTATGCGTGCCATGATCTCCAGCGCGTCGACCAGCCGGGGGCCGCAGCGCGAGACCAGGTCTCCGTCAATCAGATAAATCCGGTTGTTCCGAACCGCCCGAAGATTGCTCCATCCCGGTCTTGCGCGCAGACGCTCGATCGTCATCGGTTCGGCCCCGGAGGAAGGGGCCAGGATGACTTCGGGGTCGCGAGAGAGCAAAACTTCTTGACTAATGTGCGGATACCGCTGGCTCGAATCACGGACGATGTTGACCCCTCCGCAGATCGCAATCAACTCAGCGATGATTGAACCGGGACCCGCCGTCATCAGCGGTTCCGACCAGACATGATAAAAGACCGTCACTCTCTGCTCCGGCTGGATGGTTCGCGCCGTTGCCGCCACCCGCTCGATCCTGCGCTCCATCGCCCGCGTCAGACGGGCCGTCTCGTTCTCGCGACCCGTCAAGCGCCCGAGCAAGTCCAGTTCGCGATACAGCTCCGCCAGCGACCCGGCCTCCAGCGACACGATCGGAACGCCCAGGCGCTCGAGCTGGCTGATGACGGGCCACTGCAGATCGCCAGCTGCGACGACCAGGTCGGGGTTCAAGGCAACGATCTGTTCCAAGCTCTGGCTCTCGCAGGAGAATCCGCCGATCCGCTGCCGCTTTTGTGCCTCGGGGGGATAATCGCAAAAGCTGGTGACGGCTACGACCTGATCGCCCGCCCCGATCGCGAAGAGCAGCTCGGTGTTGCTGGGGGCCAGCGACACTATTCGCTGCGGCGCGCGCGGCAACGTCACCTTGCGGCCCAGGCGGTCGACCACTGTCATGGGAAAGCCAGATGGAGATACAGGCGATGGAGCGGCAAGCGATTCCTCGTGATCGGGCGATGCTCCCAACAAGCTGGGGCTCCCCCATTTCCCTTGACAGCCGGGAAGAATCAGAGAGAAGGTCGCAAAGAGGCAAATGCCACAGGCCCGTGTATAAGATTTCGAAGACATGATCGTTTATTGGCCCCAAAGGCCCTCCTCAAGCCGACGAGATGAGACGGCCTCCGCGGCCTGCTCTAAAGATTTAGCGAGGCTTTTGACCTCGACTGGTAGCCCGGCCACCATCAGGTAGACGGCGTCGGCTTCCGCGGCCACGGCCTGGTTGGTCCAGCCGAGGACGTCTCGAAAGACCCTTCCCAGATGGTTGTCCGGAACAAGCCCCTCGCCAACTTCGTTGGTGACGATAATGACGGCTCCCTGACGCTCCCGACAGGAGGCAAGCAGGGCATGGGTTTCCTGTCGCATCCGTTTCTCGGTCATTTTGTCGTCGACCGGATCTTCGCAGCTCACGATGACGTTGCTCGCCAGCAGTGTCAGGCAATCGATCACGACAGCCTGGTATTGATCGGGCGTGGCGGCCAGGGCGCCGGCCACCCCCATCGGCGTTTCCAGCGTGTCCCAGGCTCGGGGGCGCGAGTTCCGGTGTGCCTCGATGCGGCTTGCCATTTCCAGGTCGCTGGCCTGGGCCGTCGCGATGAACAAGACCGAGGCACCGCCGATTCGCTCGGCCAACTGCTCCGCAAAACGGCTCTTGCCGCTTCGCGCTCCGCCCAGGATCAGTACGATTCGGGCCATGAAAACTCCCGCCTCAGCAGGCGCTCTCCAGATCGATCGAGACCCACTGCCCCTGGGGAGGAATCAAGCCGGGCCACGCCTCGACAGGTAGATTGCGAAGTGTTCCCAGCAAGGCCGCGATCGGCCCGCCATGGGTAACGGCGACACTCAGCCCGTTTCGCGGAACGCCTCGAAACCAATCCAGTAGCCGATTCCGCATCTCGTACGTCGTTTCGCCCGCGCCGGGACGAAACGTCGCTGGCTCGGAGACCATCTTCAGAATCGCCTGACCGTATTCTCGGTAAAGATCATCCCAAGGCCGCAATTCCCAGTGGCCAAAATCGCGTTCGCAGAGCGCCTCGGCCGGGAAGGTTGGCATACCCAGTCGCTCTCCCAAGTGCCCGGCCAGGTAGCTCGTCCGTACCAGGCCGCTGTGCATGATCCGATCGACGGGAAGGGCCGCCAGTGTGTCCGCCAGCTCGCGGCTGCGGCCTTCGCCCTCGAGGCTCAGTTCGACGTCGCTGCGGCCATAGCAAAGACCATGGTAGCGGTCTGCCACCGGGCCATGCCGCACGAGGATCAAACAGGACTTCAGAAGAGCGGGGTCCATGGTTGTTTCCTTGCGGCGGCCGCCAGCAAGACGGCGACCTGGCCGATGTAGCCGAGACAGCCGAGGCAGTCCCCCGTGATGCCCCCTAACCTCCGGTGCACCACGAGAAGCAGCCCAAGGGCGGACGCCAAGAGCATCAAGACGGCGACCAGAAACTGAACAGGCAAGAGGATCACAAACGGGGCCGTCGTCAAGGCAACCCAGACGCTGCTAGCGGCCCAATCCCATCTCGACAGGGTGCTGCCCACGGCTCGCGCAAGACTCTCCCGCCCCGCGGCCGGCGGAAGCAGAGCCATGGCCAGGACCATGACGTATCGTCCGAGAGCAGAGCTGGCGACCAGTGCGGAGCCCCAGATCGGCCAGCCCACAACGCCCCACTGGCCAATGAGCGTCATGATCGCCCCGGCGCGAAGCGAAAAGAGCACCAGCAACCCCAGGGCACCGAAGGCGCCGATCCGGCTGTCTTTGAAGATGGCGAGCGTTTGATCGCGCGTCCGACCGCCTCCAAAGGCGTCGCAAAAGTCGGCGACGGCATCCTCGTGAAATCCACCCGTGAGCAGGGCCTCGAACCCCAAGGCGACAAGGACGGCCAACCACGGTGGCCATACCAGAGCGCCCAGACTCGTTGCTGCCGTCGTGAAAACACCGATCAAAGCCCCAACCAGTGGGAAAAAAACCGGGCTCCGCGCCAGCACATCGGCCGGAGGCAGTGTCTTGGTTAAGAGTGGGATCCGAGTCAGGAACTGCACCGCCGCGACAAAAGCCAGCCATCGGCTTGATTTTGCAGAGGAGAGATCAGCAACCAGCCCGCCTTCGATCGCACTCGAATTGTGATTGCATTCGCTCACGGTTCGATCTTTCGGCTGATACCAACTTCTTGCAGCCTAGCCATCTCTTTGGTGATCGCCGCGGCAGCATCCAAGAGCGGCATGAGCAAGAGCGCGCCAGTCCCTTCCCCTAGCCGCAGGTTCCAGTGCAGAAACGGCTCCAGTCGCAACTTTTGGAGCACGAGATGATGCCCCGGCTCGGCGGAAAGATGCGCAGCAATCATCGACCGTGCCGTCCCCGGGACGCGGAATTCAGCGACGAGCGCCGCAGCGCCGGCGACGTATCCATCAAGCAAAATCGTCAGACCTGCCGCATGGGCTTCGGCGAAGAAACCCGCCATCGCGGCAATCTCTAGCCCACCGACGGCGGCTATGGCGGCTAGCGGATCTTTGCTCCATTGCTGACGTGCCCGATTGACCGCCTGGCCGACGACCTCGCGCTTGCGGTCGAGAGTCGCATCGTTGGCCCCCGCACCGCGGCCCACGGCTTCCGCGAGCGGAAGATCCGCCAAAAGCATCGCCAGACACGCCGCCGGCGTTGTGTTGCCGATGCCCATCTCCCCGGCGGCCAGCACACGCACCCCGTCTGCTGAGGCCGCTTTGGCTTCCTCGCGTCCCACGCCAAACGCCTGTTCAAATTCAGCGACCGATAGCGCTGGTTTGCAAAACAAGTCGCGCGTCCCGGGACGAATTTTGCGGGACCGGAAGCGAACGGGCGCAGTCGATCCGCCCGATCGGCCGTCATCCGAGATCTCCTCGCCCACCGACCCGACGTCGATCAGCACAAGATCCGTCTGGGTCTGTCGCGCCAGAACCGAAGACGCTGCCCCGCCGCCACGGATGTTTTCAATCATCAAGCGGGTCACTTCGGAGGGCCAAGCGGTGACGCCCGATGCCGCCACGCCGTGGTCGCCGGCAAACAGCACCATCCGCCGCGGCATCGTCTGGGGAGCCATCGTTTGCTGAACTTCGCACAACCGTGCCGCCAGCTCTTCGAGCCGCCCCAGGCTCCGCGCGGGCTTGGTGAGCGAATCGAGATGGTTCCAGATCTCTTCCCGACCGATTGACGTCATGCCCGCAAACCCTTCAGTTTCAACGACGCGCCGCGGATTGATTGCCTGAATGATTTATTCATGTGAGCGATCGATCCATTTGTGATTCCACGACTCAGCGAAAATCACTTCGTCGAGCGGAGTGCGGGATTCCCACCCGGCTTGTTCGAGCATGGGCCGGTCCTCGAATCGAACGGGATAACCCAGGCAAAGATAAGCGACGAGCACGATGTCCGGTGGAATCTCGAGCAATTCCTTGACGATATGGGGATCGAGGATGCTCACCCATCCCACGCCAATCCCCTCAGCCCGAGCCGCCAGCCAGAGGTTCTGGATCGCGCAGCAGGTGCTGTAGAGATCCGTTTCGGGCATGGTGCTGCGTCCCAGCACCGCGGGACCTCTGCGGCTGCGATCGCAGGTGACCGCAACGTTCACCGGAGCGTCGAGGATTCCCGCCAGCTTGAACGAGTCGTAGAGCGACCGTCGATCCTGGGCATAGTTTTCGGCAGCTCGCGCGTTCTCCTCGGCGAACGAGTCGTGGACCTTCTTCCTGAGGTCCGGAGAGCGGACGACGACAAAGTTCCATGGCTGCATGAAACCGACCGAGCCGGCGTGATGGGCTGCGTCGAGGATGGGGAGGAGGAGCGAGTCCGGAACCGGGTCAGTCCGAAAATGCCGCACGTCTCTGCGACTGTAGATTGCCGTATAGAGGTCCACCTTAAACACATGCCTCCGAGGCTCGAGCCCCGGCCCGGGCGTCGG